>JBDGYV010000013.1:0-103822 GCA_039588915.1 Gemmatimonadota bacterium | reverse complement strand
GCTAGGGTGATCCCCAACCCCCATGGAACTGCGCCCGGTTTGATCATCGACGACGAGCGAACGACTGTTTATGTCCTCCCAGGTGTCCCAGTTGAGATGAAGGCGTTACTCGATGACGCTGTACTGCCAGAGATACTCGCCACAACCGATCAGCGGGAGCCGGTAATTCAGTCGCGTGTGGTGCGGACGGTGGGCATTGGGGAGTCAGCGCTGGCCGAGCAGCTGGCCGATTTGGTGTCCGAAGCCGCTCCACTCGAGGTCGCGTTCCTGCCCCACCTAGGTCGGGTCGACGTTCGCGTGACTGCAGCTGGGCTGCCCACCACGGAGGCCGAGACGCGGCTCGTGGAGTTGACGTCCGCGATCGCCGATCGGGCCGGTCGCTGGTACTATGGAGAGGACGAGATCACGCTACCTGTAGCGATCCTCGAGCAGTTGCGGGGTCGCGGCTGGACGGTGGCGGTGGCCGAGTCGTGCACCGGCGGTGGCTTGGGCGCTGCCCTTACCGAAGCGCCTGGATCGAGCGACGTTTTCCTCGGCGGGATCGTGGCGTACGCCAATCACGTCAAGACCTCAACTCTTGGTGTTTCGCCCGTACTGCTGGAGGAGCACGGCGCGGTCAGCGAGGCGGTGTGTCGATCGATGGCCTCTGCGATCCGAGCGCGTTTTGGAGCCTCGGTCGGGTGTGCGATCACCGGCATAGCCGGCCCCGGCGGGGGCACGCCCGAGAAGCCGGTCGGGCTTGTCTACTGTGGGGTGGAGACGCCACTCGACTCCAAGATCCGTCGCCTGGACTATCCGGGTTCTCGCGACGCCGTTCGGGAACGGGCGACGTTATCTACCATGGGATTGCTGTTCTCGATGACTCGCGCGGAGAATCGCTCGGCGGAGGGCGCCACGTGACACTGCGCGCGGCAGAATGCTATTTCCGCGCAAGCGATGGCGCGCTGGTTCACTTCGACGCCCGTGACGCCGGGCCCGATGCGCGCGGCGTTTGCTTGACGCTTCACGGCATGGGCGAGCATCTCGAGAAGTACGACGAGTGGGCCCGCTACGCGGTGGAACGCGGTTACAACATCACTTCCTACGATCAACGTGGTCACGGTCTCACCCGAGGTCGACGCGGTGATTTCGAGTTCGCCGATCTGGTCGCTGATCTCGACCGGTTTGTGACCGTGAGCGCCGATCGTTATCCCGATCTCCCGCTGTTCGTACTGGCCCACAGTCTGGGAGGACTGGTGGCGCTCAAGTATGCAGCGGGGGAGACTCACTCAGCGCTCGCCGGAATGGCGCTGTCCGGACCGCCGCTGGTGCTCGTCCGTCGCTATCCGACGTGGTATCCATGGCTGATTCGGGGATTGGCGCACGTGGCCCCGTGGGTGCCGTTGCCTCGTGGCACAGACCCCTCGCGGCTCACCCGTGATCCGGACCGGCTGGAGGCGTTGCGCCGGGACCCGTACTTCCATCGCGTGATCACGCCGCGTGCAATGCTCGGAATGGCCGACGCGATGGTGACGATCCGCACGACACCCGAGAAAGTCTCGATCCCGCTGCTGTTCCTCGTTGCCCGCGCTGATACCGTCGTCAGCGGGGCCGACGTGCTCGCCTACGCGCATTTCGTGGCTTCAAAAGACGTATCGATCGAACAGTACCCTGGCGCTTATCACGAGCTGCTCAACGACCTCGGTCGGCGAGCGGTATTCGATCGGATCTGTACCTGGTTCGATGGTCACGTCAGCTGAGCAGATCCGAGCTTTCGTTGCCCTCCCCTGCCCGCCCGAACTTCGCGCCTCGATCACCCGAGCCCTCGAAGTTTGGAGCAAGTCGAGCGACGGTGTTCGCTGGGTCGACCCCAGCACCAGTCACCTCACGCTCAAGTTCCTCGGAAACGCTGCTGCAGATCGATTGGACCGTCTCGACGAGCGGTTGCGCGCGATCACAGTGAACGTCGGGCCGGTCGAGTTCCGCGCCGGCGAGACCGGAGCGTTTCCAAACTGGAAGCGCCCGCGGGTTCTGTGGCTGGGGTTGTTGGAGGCAGGGCCGATCGTGACGTTGGCGGAGGCGATCGAGGCGGCGGCTCGGGAGGTCGGTTTCCCAGACGAGCAGTGGTCCTTCTCACCGCATCTGACGCTGGGGCGGGTCAAGCGGCCGCATGCGGCGCGCGCTGTGGCGCCAGCAGTGCGTGATTGGCAGCCTTCCGTCAGCGGCGAGTCGGTCTCCGAAATCATCCTCTACCGCAGCGACTTGACGCCGGATGGGGCGCACCACACCCCGTTGGCGCGGTACAGGTTGGGCGGCGACTAGCGTGAGCCTCAAAGTCCTCCATCTGGCCGACGTTCATCTCGGCGCTCGGCTGTCGAACTTTGGTCGCTATGCCGAGCAACGTCGACAGGAAATCGAGGGCGCGTTTCAGCGAGCAATCGATGTCGCTATCGAGCGTGATGTTCAACTCGTGGTGATCGCCGGTGACCTGTTCGATTCGCGGAACCCCGATCGCGAGACCGTGAACGTCGCTCGACGCCAGCTCGCCCGACTTCGCGAGGCTGGCATTCGTTCGTTCGGGGTGCCGGGGACCCACGACAGCTTGGCCTTCGCGGACAGCGTTTATCGACGCGAAAACCTGCCGTTCGATCATTTCTTCACTGGCCCCGACTTTACCGATCCCGTTGAGTTCGAGGTCGATGGCCACAGTGTAACCGTGTATGGCATCGCCTACGATCGAGAGCAAACAACGGACGGTTGGCGCAGCCTGGCCCGCCGCCATACCGAGGGTATCCACATCGCGATCGCTCACGCCGCGTGCCAGGATCATCCTGGCTGGGCGATCCCAGCTGACGACTTGCCGTTCGCGCCTGATGATTTGCAGCGCCTAGCACTCGACTACGTGGCGCTGGGTCACTATCACAATTTGAGGTTTTTTCACCGCGGCGAACGTGTCGTCGGCGCCTACAGTGGCTCGGTCACGGGGCGGAACTGGAAGGAGACGGGGAAGCGTCATGTGGTGCTGATCGAATGGGAGGGTGCCGGAAGCCCGCCGGCCGTAACTGCGGTGCCGATTCAAGCCCGCTTGCTCGAGACGAGTGAGATCGACGTTGGCGATCTTCCCGACTCGGTCGCCATCGCGAACGCGATCCGCGACGCCTGTGAATCGAGCTCGATCTGGCGAGTCAGGCTGACCGGCGACCCTGACTTCGTCCCGAGCGCGGAAGCGATCGTCGCCGAGCTGGAGGCTCGCTACGGGTACATCGAGGTCCACGACGCGACGACCCTGGTGACGAGTCGGCTGTTGGCTGAACGACGCGAGGAGCAAACGGTTCGCGGGGAGTTTTTCCGACGGCTGCTCGATGCCCGCGAGAGAGCAGACGATGAGCGATCTCGGGCGGTGGTTGACCGGGCGATCAAGCTCGGTGTCGAAGTGTTCGGGTGACCGACCGCCTGGACCTCAGGCTAGTCCGATTGCGGGTCGATGGGTTTGGCCGGTTACGCGACTTTTTGTTCCAGCCCGCGTCGGATCCGGGCACGATCGTTCTGGCGCCAAACGAAGCCGGTAAATCGACGTTGGCATCGGCCATCGTCCGGGGTTTGTTCGGTTTCCGAGACAAGGAGCGTGAAGCGGCGCGGAGCCCGTGGGACGGCGGATCGTTTCAGGTGCACCAGGAGTGGGTACTGGGGGGCCGCACCCGATGCGTCATCGCACGCGACTTCGCAACCCAGTCGGTGGTGGTCGAGTGGCATCAGCTGGACGAGACGACCGGTCAGATCTCGATCGAAGGGCGCTGGGAGGGACAGCCCAACCCGCGCGGGCGATCGGTGGATCGGGAACGGTACGAAGCCGAGTTGCGGCGGCTGCTCGGTTTTGCCACACCGGAGGTGTTCTTGCAGACGGCATACGTCGGTCCCGGCGGGCTTGCGGTGCGACCGATCGAAACCGAGCTGCTGAGGCTGCTGTCAGGCAGCGAGCGGGCCGACTTCCGGGCCGCGATGGAGACGCTCGAAGCCGGTTACTACCGCCTCACCCAGGCTGACATCACCGACCCCTCGAGGGTCGCCAAACAGAAACCGCGCCAGCTGGAAACGCTCGCTACCGACCGCCGAGAAACGATGCGCCGCCAAACCGATTCGCAACGCGAGCAGGCGGCGCGAGATCGGCTCGAAACCGCGTTGGCGGCCAACCGATCGCGGCTGGCCGAGGTCGACGTCGAGCGGGAAGCGCGAGTGGTGGTCGAGAAGTCGATCCGTCGGCTGCGCGAGCTACGGCAGGAGGAGGAGCGGTTCCAGCGCCGTCGCGAAGAACTGGAGCAAGCCATCGGCCGAATCACCGACTGGGAATCCAGCGTCCGCGAAAAGACCAAAGAGCTCCAACCGCTGGTTGGCTACCTTCGCCAGGAAGCCGACTTCGCGACCCAGCTGGGCGAACTGCGGAGGTTGGCCAAGGAACGCGATCGCGCTCTCGAGGAGCTTGGGGTGGTGCGGGGTGGGGCGGAGCCGCGAGCCCGTCAACTCAAGTTTTTGGGCGGTGCCGGCGGAGCGATTCTCGTGGGTGGGGTGGTCGGAATCCTCGCCGGGGGGTCGGTCGGCTTGTTCGGCGCGGTTGCGGTCGCGGGGTTGCTCCTGTTGAGCGCCTATGGATGGAGCGTGCGGCATCAGAGAGCGAAGGCTCATGGTGTCGAAGCGAGCCAACGATCGATCAAGACGCGAGCGGCTCGATTCGAGGCCCGTCGGCGTGCGATGGCGGAGGCCGCGTCGCTCGATCCGGACGCCATTGATATCGATGTCGAGCGCCAACGATATGATCGCGCCCAACAGCTCAAGTCTGAGCTAGACGGCATGCAACAGGCACGGGACGCGCTCGGTGACTATCAGGCACTCGAGCGCGAGCGCCGTGAGATCGGAGAGAAGAAACTCGATGTACTACGCCTCGAGCGACGCCAGATCCTCGAGGAGTACCCGTTTCTCGATGCAAACAAAAAGTTCGAGTACCGCTTTGCCGCCGAGCGGCATCAGCTTGAGGTCGAACAGGGTCAACTAGTCGAGCAGGAGTTGGAACACCGGCGAAAGCTGGCCGATCTACCGCTTGCACCGGACGATCCGCGAGAGTTGGAAGCACGAGTTCGGGAACTCAACGAAGCGACGGAGCGATTGGCGATCGAGCGCGACGCGCATCGACTCGCCTACACTACGCTGACCGCGTGTCGAGACGAGTTTGTGACCATCATGACCGAGCGACTCGAGGGACGGATCGGCGAGTTATTCGGCGAACTGACGGATGGCCGGTATAGGAGAGTGACGATTGACCCCAGGTCGTTCGAGGTAACTGTCGAGGGCGTCGAAAAGGTCGAGGTGCCGGCCGCTAGCCTGAGTCGCGGTGCAAGAGATCAACTGTATTTCGCGATGCGCGTGGCGGTGGTCGAGGTAATGGCGGCTGATCGAGCTTTGCCGCTCATCCTTGATGATCCGTTCTTGCATTTCGATGATCGCCGACTGGCTCGGGTCGAGCGGATGCTCGAACGGGTCGGTGCCACCCATCAGATCATCCTCTTGACTCACGACGCGCGACTTTCCGACTGGTCGTTTCCGTGCACACGGCTACCAGCTTCAGCCGCACCGTCTGACGGGGAACTGTCAGCCGATTGACGATTCCCGTCGCGAGCGCTGCCCTGTAACACTCTGTTCGAGCTCTTGCGTTAAGTACATAAGCCATTGTATCACAATGAGTTGATGGACTGGCCGCGAGTTCTGGCCAGGGTGTCGGCTCGACACGTGCCAACGGTTGGTCAGGCGCTCGGACCCACCGGGGGAGCGGAGCGGCTGGGCGCCGATCTTCGTGGGGACGAATCGCGTGCCTGTTGTGGACAATAGGGTCGACCAGGGAGGGGGTCGGCCCGGCTGGCAGTGGTGCGCGACCGTCCCCGCGATCCTAGCTTTCGCCAATCATGCCCGAGTTGATTGGCGAAGAGCAGCTCTACTATCGCAAGGGATTCGGCCTCAAACAGGAGGTGGGGGCCGACCTGGCCCACGCCTACCACTCCGATCTGGTTGACCGAATCGTCGCGGCTGGCCACCGCCTGGACGTCGATGACATGACGATTCGGTTGGCGCAGGAGTTCGGCAACTGCTATGGCGTGGATCGAGCGGTCCAGTACGCGTATGAAACACGGCGGCGATTTCCGAAGCGGCGTCTCTTCCTAACCGGCGAACTGATTCACAATCCTCACGTCAACAAAGAGATGTTGGCGAACGGGATCGGGTTCCTCACTGGGAGCTACGCCGACGACATTTCGTATGACGACCTGACGGAGGAAGACGTTGTCCTTCTGCCGGCGTTTGGCGCGCCCACCGAGATCATGCGCAAGCTCAGCGATATCGGGTGCGTTCTGGTGGATACGACCTGTGGGTCTGTGCTACTAGTGTGGAAAACCGTCGAGCGCTTCGCGCGCGAAGGGTTCACAGCCGTCATTCACGGTAAGTACTACCACGAGGAGACTCAAGCGACGGCGTCGCGGGCGCTGGAGTACTCTGGCGGGGCGTACCTGGTGGTTCGCGATCTGGAGGAGGCCGGATTGGTGACCGACCTCATCCGTCGCGGGGGCGATGCAAGCGCGCTCTTGGAGCACTTCGCGAAGGCCACCAGCCCGGGTTTCGACTTCGAGGTTCACCTCGAGCGCGTTGGGATCGCTAACCAGACGACGATGCTGATGCGTGAGACCGAAGCTGTTGCCGAGATGTTCCGGCTGGCGATGATCGATCGTTACGGGGAGGCCGACCTCGATGATCACTATCGGGCACTCGACACCATCTGTTCGGCGACCCAGGAGCGTCAGGACGCGGTAGAGGAGCTGCTCCTCGAGCCGCCCCAGCTAATGATCGTCCTCGGAGGCTACAACTCCAGCAATACCAACAACTTGACTAAGATCTGTCAAGCCGTTGTTCCGACCTATCACATCGATGACTCGTCATGTATCGAGGGGCCCAACTCGATCCGGCACCAGCCAGTCGATCAGGATGACGAGACAAGTACCGTCGATTGGCTTCCGCCGGGTCCGGTCGAGATCGGGATGACTGCTGGCGCATCGACGCCCAACAACAAGGTCGGCGAAACGATCGAACGCCTGTTGGCCTGCCGCGGTCACACGATCCCCGTAAGCTAGTCCGAGGTCGAAACAGTGATCGGGTCGCTCATGCACCAGCTCGAACGACGCCTGGCGGCGCGTGACACGGAACGCCAGCCACACGCCTTCGACTTGGGTTTGGAGTATCTCGAGCCTGCACCGTCGCCGGACCCGGATCCAGCCAGGACGCTTCTCCAGTGGGCGCGCGACGTCGTCGAAGACCCAGCCCGCTTCTTTGTCGACCCGGGCCGGCCCCCGTTTGCCGAGGAAATCGACGATGATCGAGTTCGGTTTCCGAGCGCGGTGCGCACGCCCGACGCGAGCAACAACTGGGTGTCGCTGCGGTTGTTCAGAAGCGATCGTCCGACACGGCGTGCGATGGTCGTCTTACCGCAGTGGAATGCCGACCCCGAGAGTCACGTCGGGTTGTGCCGGATGCTGGCCGAACGCGGGGTCACGGCGGCGCGTTTGACACTGCCGTACCATGAGGACAGGAGTCCGTACGAAGGCGCTCGAGCCGACATGGCCGTGAGCGCCAACATCGGTCGCACGTTGCGCGTGAGCCAGCAGGCGGTGAGCGACGTTCGTCGCACGCGGGCGTGGCTCGAGCAGCGTGGACACCACCGAATCGGCATCATCGGCACCAGCCTGGGATCGTGCATCAGCTTTTTGGCGCTGGCGCAGGAACCGGCGTTCAAGGTGGGAGTGCTGCACCACGTCTCAAGCTACTTCGGGGACGTCGTTTGGCGCGGGATCTCGACTCGACATGTCAGGAACGAACTGGAGCGTCATTGCTCGCAGGCCGCGGTGCGGCGTTTCTGGGCGCCGATCAGCCCTATCCACTTCGTGAATCAGGTCTCGAGGCAGACCCAAACACTACTCCTCACGGGTCGCTACGATCTCACCTTTCCCTATGATCTATCGCAGGGCTTCCACCGCGCTTTCCGGCAATACGGGTTGCCACATCAGGTGGTTGTGGTGCCGTGGGGTCATTACACCAGCGGCATATTCCCGTTCAACGCGATTACAGTGCGGCGCGTTCTACGGTACTTGGAAGAGCGGTTGTAAGTGGTACTGGGACGCCGGCTGGTGACCGGCGTCCGCGGGAATTACGACAGTTTGGCGGCGTAGCCGGGCTCGAAGGGATAAACGATCTCGTCGGCGGGAAGTTGTCTGACGGTGTCGTTCTCGACATGCTTGACTGAGGTGTCGTCCACCTTTTCGTACACCTGACTGACGATCGTTCGTTCTTGAATCTCGCTCGCCAGCAGGAGCGTATCCCCGGTGTCCATATCGCGCAGTGTTTTCGGTTCCATCGTATTAGTATCCCTCCTGTTTAATCCTGTTCAATGGGCTCTCGACGTGGGGCGAAACTAGTCCTGTGGTATCAGCCGGACAACCGGTTGCTCATGATTGATTGATTCCTACCTTAAGCATCAAACGCTGCGATGGGTCGGGCTCGCGTCGATTGACGGGGAGCGGATGGGGTCTGGTGGCCTCTGCGGTCTTCAAAACCGTCATCGGGCGCGCATGCCGCGTCCGAGGTGGGTTCGATTCCCACACGTTCCCGCCATCGTCAAAGCGGGGTTGCCCGCGATTCCAGGAACACACGGTATTGGTCTCGGGTTGTACCGTGCACGGTGGTTTCCGATCTTGCAGGCGCCCCATTGCGACCGCTGAGCGAGGAAGAATGATATCGAGTGCGAGCACCGCGCGATTCCTTTGGTCGATCGCGACAGTTTGTCTTTTGGCAGGGGTGATTGTCGAACCGGCAAGCCCGCAAGAGGTTCGGCCATCGGAACCGGTTCCGATCGACTCGATGGACTTTGTCGCGGCGGTGCCAGATACGATACCGTTGCTGGCGCCGCGGTTCAGGGAGGCCGGGGGACCGGAAGAGCTATCCGAGGTCCCGAGCGTCGACGCCCTACCGAAGAATCCCCGCAACGCAGCGATCCGCGCCTTCCTTGTCCCGGGCTGGGGTCAGGTGTACGCTGGGCACCCGTGGCGGGCGGTGTTGTTTGCCGGCGCGGAAATAGGGTTCTTCACCGCTGCTTATCAGAAGCAGCGCGAAGCGCTCGACCGGAAGTCTGATCTGAGTTCAGCCCGCGAAGTGTTCTTTGCTACCCAACCCGACAGTGTGCTCGCCGATTCGTTGGCGGCCGAAGAAGCTTTTCTGATGACGCCAGTGGCGGTCGCGATCCGGAGCGACCTCGAACAGATCGAGGAGCGGCGTGAGGACTTTTACGCGTACTTCGCGGCGAGCATCATTTTCGCCGCTATCGATGCGTATGTCTCCGCTCAGCTCGACCCAGTGACGCTCGACCTTGATCCGGCAACCGGGCGGATTCGCGCCGGGGTCGAGTTTCCGATCGGTCGCCGACGAAGTACGGGTGAGAACGGTGAGCCGTAACGATCGCCCGATGGGGGTGTTCGACTCGGGTATCGGTGGCCTCACGGTGATGCACGCGTTAATGACGCGTCTGCCACACGAGTCTTTGGTGTACTTCGGTGACACCGCGCGGGTGCCGTACGGCCCCAAGTCGCCGGTCACGGTCAGCCGATTTGCGTTCGAAAACGTCAACTTGCTAGCGGCGTGCGACGTCAAGGCCGTCGTCGTCGCTTGCAACACCGCCACGGCGCACGCTCTGGGACCGCTTCGCGAGCGGTTCGACTTGCCCATTGTGGGCGTAATCGGACCCGGCGCTCGGGCCGCGGAGAGGGAGACCGTGAGTCGACGCGTGGGCGTCATCGGTACCCACGGAACGGTCGGCAGCGGAGCCTATCAGAAGGCACTCCGGCGTATCGACGCCGATCTCGTCGTCGTGGCGCGGGCGTGCCCGCTGTTTGTGCCGTTGGCGGAGGAGGGAATGACCGATCATCCGGCGGCGCGATTGATTGCGACCGACTATCTGGCCCCGTTCAGGGATGATGGGATCGACACCCTGATCCTCGGTTGCACGCATTACCCGCTGCTCAAAGCGGTGATCGCCGCGACCGTCGGCGAGGGGGTGGCGTTGATCGACTCGGCCGATGAGACTGCCAACGAGGCGGCTGCTCTGCTCGCCGAGCGTCGCCTCGCTCGCACCGCGGGAGAGCCCGAGCACCGTTTCCTGGTGAGCGATCTGCCGGATCAGTTCCTCAAGGTCGGCCAGCGTTTTTTGGGCCGCGAGATAGGAGCGGTTGAAGTCGTTTCTGCCGGCCCCGTTTAAGCTGCGCTATGCCGCGATTCGATCATCGCCAAGGGTCGTCAAGAGTCATCTTCGTGACCTGTTCGGTCAAACTCTTCGAGTGTCAGTTTGCCGTTCTCCAGCCGACCGTACGTGCGGTGCTCGATCCAATCACCGAGATTGAGATAGACCCCGTTGTCGGTGGTCAGGAGCTCCGCACGGTGGATATGGCCCGCGACAACGGCTTCATACCGGCCGCTGGACAATACTTCGCGCGCGGCGGAGCGAAGGCGGTCTTCGTAGACGACTTGTGTTTCGGGTTGGTGTGAGCGACGGCTGAGCGCGCTCGTGCGCGCCGCCAGCCAGCGACCGATCCGGGGTCCCAGAAGTCGAAAACCAAAGATTGCAGCCGGATGGTGTAGCACCGCGCGTATGACGCGGTATGTTCCGCGAGCGCCACCCAGCGCGTCGCCGTGGCACAGCAGGAGTCGCATCCCGTCCACGACAAGCGTGTGTGGGTCGTCGATCAGCTCGAGCCCAACGATCGTCTCGAGGTATCCTGGGTGGCGAGTGGTGCGGGCCCAATGGTCGTGGTTTCCGCCCATGAAGGCGATGCCCACGCCCCGGCGAGTCGCCCCCTCGAGCGCGGCCAGCACAGCTGCTTGATCAGCCGGCGGCGGGGTGCCGAAGTCGAACCAGAAATCGAAGACATCGCCGAGCAGGTACAATAGGTCACCGTGACGAAGGCGACCGAGAAACGCGACCAGATCCTGTCTCTTGCGCGACTCGATCGACTCCTCGTCGCCACTGAGGTGAGCATCGGAGAGGAAGTAGATGACCGACATCGGACCGCAACATAGCAATTGGGTGGACGCACCGTGAACCGGCAGCTAAAGCGGGCCGACAGGGATCGCGAGTTCGGGCCGCGGCGCGGCCTGTGGCAACGGATCAAGGACATTGCGCTCATGGATGTCGCGGTGCTCGTCAAGGGCGTCGACGACGCAGCGCTCGAGCAGCTCGAGGAGCGGCTGCTGGGCGCCGATTTTGGGGTTTCGGCGACGCTCTATCTGGTGGACGAACTCAACGCCGAGTCAAAGAAGGGAAAGCTGAGCAGCGCGGAAGATCTTCAAGCGTTTCTGGCGGCTCGCGTTGAACAATTGTTGGCCACCGAACAACCGCGCGACCTTGCAATCGCCGAGCGCCCGCCGACGGTCGTGCTGCTGGTAGGCGTGAACGGGGTCGGCAAGACAACGACCGCGGCCCGCCTCGCGCGAATGCTCCAGGCGGACGGACACACGGTGCTGTTGGCGGCCGCTGACACGTTCCGCGCTGGTGCCATCGAGCAGGTCGAAGCGTGGGGTGAGAAGCTCGGCGTACCGGTCGTTTCGGGTGCAGCCGGTGGTGACCCGGCGGCGGTGGTGTTCGACGCGATCGAAGCGGCATTGAGTCGCAAGCTGTCGCACGTCATCGCGGATACTGCTGGACGGCTCCACACCCAACGAGACTTGATGGCCGAACTCGAGAAAGTCGCCCGGGTGGCGGCATCGCGGATCGACGACGCGCCTCACGAGATCCTGTTGTGTCTCGACGCTACGACCGGTCAGAATGCGGTCGCTCAGGCCAAGGTGTTCGGGAGCAAACTGCCGCTAACCGGGTTGGTGGTGTGCAAGCTGGACGGCACCGCGCGGGGTGGTGTGGTGGTGGCCGTCCAACGCGATCTGGGGGTGCCGATCAAGTTCGTGGGTCTTGGAGAAGGACCCGACGATCTCATCCCGTTCGACCCGCATCGCTTTGCCGAAGGGTTGGTCCGCTGACCGACGGGCTGAGCCTCGAGACACCAGTTCGGTTTCTGCCCGGAGTTGGGCCGCGGCGGGCTGAGGATCTGGAACGTCTCGAAATCACCTGCGTCGGCGAGCTCCTGCGCCATTACCCGCGTGACTACTTCGACGCCCGAGAAGTGGTCCCGTTGTCGCGGCTCGCGGTGGGCGAAACGGTCAGCGTCGAGGGGCGCGTGCAAGCGATCGGCAAGCGGCGCCTGAAGGGCCGCCGGGCACTCGTCACCGCGTTGCTCGATGATGGCACGGCCGCAGTCGAGGTCGTGTGGTTCAACCAACCGTGGGTCGCCGACCGGATCCAGCGCGGCGACGAGCTTCGGATCATCGGTTCGGTGAGTCGGTTCGGCAAGCGGATCAACATCACTCCAAACGAGTTCGAGCGACTCGACGCCGGTGAGGGGCCAAGCGCTCCCATTCTGCCGATCTATCCGCTGACTCAAGGCATATCCCAACGCATGTTGCGGCGCTGGACCAGGACCGCGCTCGATCGCTTGGATGAGGTCGAGGACCCGTTGCCCAAAGGGCTGCTCGAGCAGTACGACCTGCCGCCGCTCGGCCAGGCGTTGATCGACCTTCATTACCCCGGAGCGCCTGCCGACCGAGATCGAGCCCGGCGCCGTTTTATCTGGGAGGAGTTCTTCTGGTGGGAGCTCAGACTTGCGCTCAAGGCGGTGTTGCGGCGCCGACCGGACACCGGCATCGCGATGGAGATCGAAGGCGAGCTCGTCCCACGACTCGGCAAGAGCCTGCCATTTGAGCTCACCCGCGCCCAGCGCCGGGTATTGTCGGACATCTTCCGCGACATGCGCTCGGCGCGTCCGATGAATCGGTTGTTGCAGGGTGACGTCGGGTCGGGTAAGACGATCGTGGCGCTGTTGGCGCTGCTGAGGGCGGTTGAGAACGGACACCAGGGGGCGCTCATGGCGCCGACCGAGATTCTAGCCGAACAACACGCCAGAAAGTTGACCGCCTTTCTTGAACCGTTGCCGGTACGAAC
Organism: Gemmatimonadota bacterium; assembly: GCA_039588915.1. GTDB lineage: Bacteria > Gemmatimonadota > Gemmatimonadetes > JACCXV01 > JAHWKZ01 > CAMYLR01. The sequence continues at coordinate 90,717 of JBDGYV010000013.1, read as the reverse complement.
GGCGCTGCTGACCGGCGCGGTGACCGGACGTGAACGGGAGACCGTCCTGGCCGGGCTGGCGACGGGTGAGCTGGATGTCGCCATCGGGACCCACGCGCTGATCCAAGAGGGTGTCGAGTTCGAACGGCTCGGCCTGGTGATCGTCGACGAGCAACACCGATTCGGTGTCGCGCAGCGTCTCGCGCTGACCCGTAAGGGCGGCCACCCTGACGTGTTGGTCATGACCGCGACGCCGATCCCACGGTCGCTGGCACTCACTTTCTACGGCGATTTGGACGTCTCGCGACTGGATGAAATGCCGCCCGGCCGGCAGCCGGTCACGACGCGGTTGGTACCTGAAAGCCGTCGCGATGAGATGTACCAGTTCATCGATCGGTGTCTCGAGGCCGGCCAGCAGGGGTACGTCGTCTACCCGCTGGTCGAGGAGTCTGAGGTGATGGACCTAAAGGACGCCACCAGCGGCTACGAGGATCTGGCCCGGCGGTTCGAAGGCAGCAACGTGGCGCTCATTCACGGTCGGCTGAGCAGTGAGGACAAGGAGCGCGCGATGCGGGGGTTCGGCGACGGCCATATCGATCTCCTGGTCGCGACGACTGTTATCGAGGTCGGGGTCGATGTCGCAAATGCGACGTTCCTGATCGTCGAGCACGCCGAGCGGTTTGGTCTCTCCCAGCTCCATCAGCTCCGCGGTCGCGTCGGGCGCGGCAGTAAACCGTCGCGCTGCTTTCTGCTACTCTCTCCGGGCGCCGGTCGTACGCCCCGCGAGCGAGTTCGGGTATTGACCAGCCAGAACGACGGCTTCGTGATCGCCGAGGAGGACTTACGTCTACGGGGCCAAGGCGACGTGTTCGGGACCCGACAACACGGAGTCCCAGAGTTCGCCATCGCCGATATCGATCGCGACGTCGAGCTCTTGGCGGTCGCCCGCGACGCCGCGTTCGATGTGATCGACTCCGACCCCGAACTCGCACGCGGAGAACATTGCCGTCTGCGAGCCCGGCTCGACGAGCTCGAAAACCGCGACCGTGAGCTCGCGCGTCAGGGCTGAAACCGACCCATGTGCGCTTGACCGGTTTGCAATTTGGCGGCTAGGTTTGCTCATGTGAATTACGCCGTCATCCTCGCCGGCGGAGTGGGAGAGCGATTCTGGCCGGCGTCGACGCCCGAAATGCCCAAACAGCTCCTGCCGCTGATCTCCGACAAGTCGATGCTTCGGGAAACGGCTGACCGACTGAGTGGTGTCGTCGCGGCCGATCACCAGTACATCCTCACCAACGCCTCGCTGCTCGACGCGGTGGCTGCCGAGTGTCCAGAGGTGCCGACGGCCGGGTTGATCGGCGAACCGGAGGGCAAGAACACTGCACCCGCGATCGGGCTTGCCGCCGGTTTGGTAGCTGCCAACGACCGCGATGGGGTGTTGCTTGTGCTGCCCGCCGATCACGCGGTCGCGAACGTGGCAGCGTTTCGGGTGAGTGTCGACACTGCTTTTCAAATCGCCGACGAGAACGATGTCCTGGTTCTCTTCGGCGTCGTGCCGGACCGGCCCGAAGTCGGTTACGGATACGTGGAGCGCGGCCCGACACTTGGTCCCGGCGCGGCAGAGGGGTTTGAGGTGGCCGCGTTCTGTGAAAAGCCGGACGCCAAGACAGCTCATGAGTTCTGCGAGGGCGGACGTCACTATTGGAACAGCGGGCTGTTCTGCGGGCAGGCACGAACGTTTCTAGCCGAGTACAAGAAGCATCTGCCGTTGATGCACCGGGCGATCGAGGTCGCGGTCCGAGATTGGGCGGATGATCCGGCGGGCGCTTGCGAGCGGTACTACGCTACTGTCGAGTCCACGTCGGTCGATTACGGGATCATGCAGAAAACCGATCGTGCGGTCGTTCTCCCGGCGGCCGATTGGGGCTGGGACGACGTTGGCTCGTGGGAGGCGCTCGCCCGCTGGGTGACGACCTCGCCCGAAGGGAACACCGAGCTGGGGGATTGCGTGCTCGAGCAGTGTCAAAACGTCATCGCGTTCTGCCGTCAGGGCCAAGTGGCAGCGCTTGGCGTGTCAGACTGCATCGTCGTACGCACCGAGGACGCGACGCTCGTCGTCGGTCGTGACATGCTTGATAAGCTGAAGCCGTTCGTGCGCGCGGTAACCGCGGATCGCCCAGACCGATGAAGGCGACTGCCCTCGTGCCATCGATCTTGATCGCTGCCGCGGCATGCGCGTCTCCTTACCGCGAGGCCCCACCTGAAACCACTGCTCGACCCCCGAACGCTGAACGACCGGCTCCCGCCGATGATGCACCGACGCTCGAGCCCGCTAGGCGTGAGGTTAAAGCCCCGCCAATCGTCGTGGCCGACGCGTCGGGGCAGACGGTGATCGGCTCCGTCACCGCTGACGGGACGCTATACGCCGATACGCTCGCGGGTGCTCGTCCTGATACTTCGCGAGTTGTGCGCGAAACAGTTGTAACCGGTGCGGTTCGGTCGACTGCCGGCGTCGGCGCCTTGGCTACCGGCTATCGGGTTCAGGTGTTCGCCGCTCGGGATCGTGACGTGGCGGCCGGCGCTGTCCGTCGCTTGCGTGAGCAGCGGGTCTCCGATCCGATCTACATGGAGTGGATCAACCCATGGTACAAGGTGCGGGTCGGCGACTTCACGGATCGTGAATCGGCCGAGCAGTTGCGCCGTGGGCTGGCCGAGCTTGGATTCCCCGAGGCGTGGATCATTCGCACGACGATACGGACTGCTCCTTGAGCGCAGTACCACTCGTTCTTTGTGATCCGGAGCGATCCGTTGGGAAGAGCGAGCCGGTCCCGTCGCGATGGTTTGTTGCGATGCCGATGTTACGGGATGTGCGTTTCGCTCGACCGAACGACCTCGGTTGAATGTGTGGCCCGAGGCCGAAGGCGGGTTGCGAATCGCGATCGCAAGCTGGGTGTCCCAGCGCGATTGGCGCTTTGGCGACCAGCCGGCCGAGTATCGGATCGGCGAACGGCCGGTCGGATGGCGGCTCGACCCGACGCACGCGCGCAAGGTCGCCGAGCTCGATAGCGGCCCGAGCGCTGTGGTAGAGTGGTTGTCGGAGTTGGACCTCCCGGTCGAGGAAGCCGGTGGTCGAGTCCTCGACTCCCTGTGGACGCTGGTCGATGCCAACGCCGAGTTGATCCGGCACGACGCCGAGGAGTTCACAACCGCGGAGACGGTGACCGGCGTCGATCCCGTGGCGCTGCTGGGCGATGGTCTCAAGGTCCAGCGTGGCGTGACGATCGGTCCTTTCGTTGCGCTCGACACCGAGCCCGGTCCGATCGTGCTTGGTACCGGAGTCCGGGTCGCCTCGCACACTTTGCTCGAGGGCCCGCTTTACGTCGGTCCGGGTAGCGTCATTCTCGGGGGCCGAGTCGGCAGCGGAACCTCGATCGGACCGGGTTGCCGGATCCGTGGCGATGTCGAGGCGTCGATCATCCAGGCGTTTTCCAACAAAGCGCACGACGGTTTCGTCGGTCACTCGGTCTTGGGGGCGTGGGTCAACCTCGGCGCGGGCACGATCACCAGCGATCTCAAGAACACCTACGGTCCGGTCCGGTTAACGGGGCCGGATGGCACGATCGACACCGGAGTCATGAAGCTGGGCGCTTTTCTAGGTGATCACGTCAAGACAGGGATCGGGTCACTATTGACGACCGGTGCCCGGTTGGGGGTCGGCACTCACTTCTTTGGCGGTCGACGCGTGTCACCCGCCTATTTGCCTGACTTTTGCTGGTTCGATGGTGACGAGCAACAAACGGTACGGCTGGAGCCCTTCCTGCGTGCGGCGGAGAAAGCGATGGGTCGCCGCGATCAAGTGCTGACCGAGGATGAGCACGCGATGCTCGAGGCCCTGCACCGCGTAGGGACAACCTCGGGCTGAGATCCGCGAGGCGGGTTGCTGCCCCCCTCGGAGGATCGCTAGTTTTTAGTTTTACGCGCCCTGTCAAAGCGCTTGGCGCCCCTCCCACACCGATCGAACTCAACGGAACGCATGCGCATTTTCATTACCGGCATCGAAGGTTTCGTCGGACGCCACCTGGCTGCGCGGTTGGCGGCGGGGGGCGACACCGTGATTGGATCGGCCTATCGGCCCGCATTAACGGTCGATGGGGCCGAGGAGGTTTTTCAACTCGACGTTCGTGACCGGGTCGGGATTGGTGTTGCGATCGCCGGTGCCCGACCCGACGTTGTCGTGCACCTGGCCGGTGAGACGAGCGTTGGCAAGTCGTTCCACGACCCCGCGATAACGTTCGATGTCAACGCGGTGGGTGCGATAAACGTTTTGGAAGCGTGCCGCGAGGCGTCCGTGGGGCGGGTCTTGCTGGTGACGTCGTGTGAGGTGTATGGCGATCCCGATCCGAGTCACGGCCCGATCGTCGAAACGGCTCCCTTGATCCCCATCAACCCGTATGGTGCGAGCAAGGTCGCCCAGGACGTTCTGGGGTATCAATATTGGCGCAGTTTTGGGGTACCCGTGGTTCGCGCACGGCCGTTTCCACATACCGGACCGGGGCAGGATGATCAGTATTTGTTTCCATCGGTTGCGCAACGGATCGCGCTTGCTGAGACGGGCTGCGGGCCGGCAACGATCACTGTCGGGAACATCGCAACCATTCGCGACCTGCTCGACGTTCGGGACGTAGTCCAAGCGTACGTCGGCCTGATCAGGTCCGGTGAACCTGGCGCCGTGTACAACGTGTGTTCCGGGGAGGAGCATCGATTGGCTGAAGCTCTTGGCACGCTATGTGAGCTGGCGGAAACGCCGGTGCGGATTGAGGTCGATTCGGTTCAGCGCCGGCCGGCCGACTTCGAGTGGATGGTGGGTGATCCCACCGAGCTGAAGGCGACCACTGATTGGCGGCCTCATGTCCGTTGGGAGGAGACGATGCGGGATCTACTGTTGGACATGCGAACGCGACTCGAGGCTGATGCGCCTGTCGACGTGGTGGAGCGTGATGGTTAAACGGGGGACTGTGGGGCCACTCCAGGCCATTTTGGCGGTGCTTCTTGTTGCCACCGCGTGCGACGAGGACAACCCGTTTCGGAGCGTGGTACCAGTTGTCAACGAGGGCGATTCCGAAGTGTGGGAGCTCGCTTTGCCCGAGTTCCCGAGTGGTTGGGATTTCGCGGTCGGCGAACGATTCTTCATCGGGACGACCGAGATCGGTAGTACCTTCGGAACGTGGGTTCTTGACTCCCGCACCGATGGCACGCTGATTTTGCGGCCGTTCTCGACGCTCGCGCCCGGCCTGTCCCTCATCCGAACTGGAATCATCGATCTTGGCGCGGTGCCGTTCGATACGGTCGAAATCGCGCCGGCGGGTGGGTACAGCTCGGTCAGCGATCCGGCCGGGGTACCGGTTATCGAGGGGCATACGTACGCCTTTCGCATCAGCTTCATCACTGGCGGCGTGGTGCCGATCAACTACGCCAAGCTCTCGGTGATCGACTTAGGCCAAGAGTTCGCAGGGAACCCGAGCTCGCGGTTTATTCGTTTCGAGTGGGCCTACCAGGTTCAACCTCTCAATCGCAGACTCGTAGCGGATTTGTAATGCTCGATCTACGGCTACTGAGAACCGATCCCGATCAATTACGCAGTGGGATCACCAAGCGGGGTGAGGCGGCGGACATCGATCGCTTGGTGGCGCTCGATGCCGAGCACCGCCGGACTCTAAGCGAGAGCGAAAAGCTGAAAGCCGAGCGCAACGCCCGCTCGAAGGAGGTCGCCAAGCTGTTGGCCGCTGAGGAGCAGGATGACGCCGAGTCGCTGAAGTCCGAAATGCGGCAGGTCAGCGCGCGCATCAAGGAACTCGATGAGCGATTGGAGACGCTCAAGGAGAACCTCGACGGATTGTGGCTCGAGATTCCCAATCTCCCGCACGAAACGGTTCCCGCCGGCGATGCTGGGCAGAACGAAATCGTCCGCACGTGGGGAACAACCCGGGAGTTCGATTTCGCACCCCAGCCTCACTGGGAGCTGGGCAAAGGATTGGGGATGCTCGATCTGGAGCGGGCGGCCAAGATCACGGGCTCCGGCTTCGTTGGGCTGATCGGCGACGGAGCGGCGCTGTCCCGAGCTCTGATCACTTTCATGCTCGATCGCCATCGCGAGAACGGTTATTTGGAGATCGCGCCACCGGTGTTGGTAAATCCAGCCACCGCCACTGCGACTGGGCACCTGCCGAAGTTCGAGGAGCAGCTCTATGCCGTCGAGCGCGACGAGCTGTACCTCATCCCGACCGCCGAGGTGCCGATCATGGGCTGGCACCGGGACGAGATCCTGTCGATCGACGCGCTGCCTCTCCGCTACTGTTCCTACACGCCCTGTTTTCGGCGCGAAGCGGGCGCGCATGGAAGCGATACTAGAGGCCTGATTCGCGTCCATCAGTTTGACAAGGTGGAACTCGTAAAGATCACTCGTCCCGAGGATTCGTACGATGAACTCGAATCGCTGACCGCGGATGCCGAGTGGGTTCTGCAGACGCTCGACTTACCGTACCGGGTCGTGTTGTTGGCCGCCGGCGACATGGGAAATGCCGCCGCCAAGACATACGACCTCGAGGTGTGGTCGCCCGGCGTCGAGAAGTGGCTCGAAGTGTCGTCGTGCTCCAACTGCGAGGCGTATCAGGCGCGACGCGGCAACTTGCGGTATCGATCTGACTCGAATGACGGAGTTCGGTTTCCGCACACCCTCAACGGCTCTGCGGTCGCACTACCGCGCACGCTGATCGCGATCTTCGAGAACTATCAGAACGCCGACGGGACTCTGACGGTGCCGACCGTGCTGCGCCCCTACCTGGCGGGGCGCGAAACCCTGGCTCCGAGTCGATGAACCTCGACCGCGGCCCCCAACATCGGCCGCGGATCTGGCCGATCGTCGCCATCGTGGCCACGATCGGGCTGTTCGGCGGATACGTGTGGTATACACGGACGTTGGTGGCCGACATTCGCCAGGACACAGAGCGCCTGGCGACCCTGTACGCGAGGGCGTTGAGGATCTCGTCGCCAGAAGACGCTCAGATCCTCGTCTTCGAAGAGGTCATACAGGAGTTCCCATACCCGGTCATCCTCACCGATCCGGAAGGCAATCCGGTCGCGTTCAGAAACCTCGAGAAGCTCGAGATCGCAAACGAGACCGGTCCATGGTCACCCGCCGAGAGGCTCGCGCTGCGCCAGGAAACGGTGCGCATGGGCCGCATCGCCGACCCCTATCCAATCACCGACGAAAGCGGCTCGATCATCCAGCAGATCCATGTGAGCGAGGCCGGCACGATTACGCTGCTCAGGTACCTGCCCTACATCCAGGGGCTCGGGCTGGCGGCGATCGGTTTGATCGCGTTCTGGCTGATTCGCTACAACCTGCGGGTCCAACGCGGGCAGATCTGGGTCGCCATGGCCCGTGAGAGCGCGCACCAACTGGGAACGCCTATCTCGTCGTTGTATGGCTGGGTCGAGCTGCTGCGTGCCGAGCGCAAGGCCGTCGCTGTTCCGGGGAGCAGTGGTGGTGAGCCGGAAGTCGACGTGACGATGGCGCTCAAGGCCATGGAGCAGGACGTCGATCGCTTATCCAAGGTCGCTAATCGTTTCGAGTTGATCGGTCGACAGCCACAGCTGACCCCCATCGACGTGACCGACCTGATGCGAGAGTTGGAACAGTATTGTCGGGCTCGGTTGCCACGCCGCGGCAAACCGATCCGACTTATCACCGATTTTGGGGTCGTCCCTCAGGTCGCCGCCAATCTGACGTTGCTCGAGTGGGCGTTGGAGAACTTGATCAAGAACGCGGTCGACGCGCTCGAGGATCGAGGGGGGGAGATAACACTCCGAACGGCCCGCGGTGCGATGAACGAGACCGTCGAGGTCGAAGTGTCTGACGATGGGCCGGGGGTTCCGCGCGCACTGCGCAAACGGATCTTCGAAACCGGTGTGTCGACTAAGCCCCAGGGCTGGGGGGTCGGGCTCTCGCTTTCCCGTCGGATCGTCGAGGACTACCACGGCGGGGGCCTGGATCTAGTGACACCCGATGATGCGCCGGGGACAACGTTCCGGATCACGCTGCCCGTGGCCGAGTCGTGACCCACCCTCTGCTCAAAGGACTCAACCCGACCCAGCGAGCGGCGGTCGAGCACGGACCGGGTCCGCTCCTCATTCTCGCCGGCGCCGGTAGCGGCAAGACGCGGGTGCTCACGCATCGCGTCGCGTACATGATCGAGGCTCACGATGTCGATCCGGGCAACATCCTGGCCGTCACCTTCACCAACAAAGCGGCCCAGGAGATGCGCGAGCGGATCGTACGCCTTCTTGCCGATCGTCCGGATGGCATTCAGGGTGTCTGGGTCGGGACTTTCCATTCGGTGTGTGCGCGTGTGCTGCGCATTATCGCCGATCGTTTCGATTATCCGCGCTCGTTCACGATATACGATAGCGAAGACACGCTTCAGCTCATCAAACGCGTGATGGACGACATGAGTTGGTCGATCGGCTCTGTCGATGCCTACGGGGTTCGGCGTCAAATCTCGGATGCCAAGAGCCGGTTGTTGTCACCTGACGAGTATGCCGCAACCCATCATGGCCACGTTGAAGAGGCTATAGCCGACGCATATCGCGAGTATCGCCGCGCGCTGCGAGCCAACCGAGCGTTCGATTTCGACGACTTGCTGATGGAAACGGTGGTTGCGTTGCGTGATGATGAGCGATTGTTGGCCGGGTACCGTCGCAAGTTTCGGCATGTGCTCGTGGACGAGTATCAGGACACCAACCACGCCCAGTATCAACTGGTTCGACTGCTGACAGCCGAGCACCGGTCGATCACGGTGGTTGGCGACGACGATCAATCGATCTACGGGTGGAGAGGAGCGGACATCACGAACATCCTGTCATTTGAGGACGATTACCCCGAGGCCACTGCTGTTCGGCTCGAGCAGAACTACCGCTCCACACAGAGGATCCTCGAGGCTGCGCACGCTGTCGTCGTCAAGAACCGCGAGCGGAAAGCCAAGAAGCTGTGGACCGATCGCGAGAGCGGCGACCCGCTCCATGTCCACGCCGCGGCGGATGCGGGGAGCGAGGCGGGTTGGGTAGCGAAGACGATTCGCCAGCTCGAGAGAGACGGATACCGAGCCACCGATGTCGCCGTTCTGTACCGTACAAATGCTCAGTCGCGGGCTTTGGAAGAGGGGATGCGCCGGCGTGGGTTGCCTTACGTGATCGTCGGGGGGACGCGATTCTACGAGCGGCTTGAGATCAAAGACGCGATCGCCTACTTGCGTGTCTTGTCGAACCCCGAGGACGACTGGTCCATGACGCGTGTTTTGAGGGTGCCGAAGCGGGGGGTAGGCCCAGCCACGCTGCAGTTACTGGAAGACGTTGCCGCCGAACGCGGCGTACCGCTGTCAGCGGCGATCGGCGATCCGATGGCGGGGCTCGGAGTCCACGCGCCAACCGTGGAGTCACTGAGCGCGCTGACTGGCCTGCTGCGGGAGTTCTCGGCCCGCGCCGCACAAGAACCGGTCGGCGTTTGGGTGGCGGAGTACTTAGAGCGCGCCGGACTCTTCGCTCATCACCGGGCGTCGAACGACCCCCGGCGCGAGGAGCGGCTCGAGAACCTCCACGAGCTGGTAGCCGGCGTTCAGACGTTCAGCGGGGAGCATGAGGAGCAGGGTGGCGACCTCGGCGCGTTTCTGGAAGAGGTGAGCCTGTTGACCGATATCGATCAGGCGAATCTTGGCGGAGGCGTGGTGACGCTCATGACGCTTCACAACGCCAAGGGGCTGGAGTTTCCGGTCGTCTTTCTGACCGGCTGCGAGGAGGGACTTTTCCCGCTCGCTCGCGCCATCGATTCGCCGCGCGAGTTCGAGGAGGAGCGGCGGTTGTTTTACGTGGGTTTGACCCGCGCTAAGGACAGGGTCTTTTTGGCGTACGCATACGAACGGTATCGCTGGGGTCAAGCCTCGGCCGGCGGACCGTCGCCATTCTTGCTCGAGTTGCCGGAGCAACTGATCGAGTGGGAGGAGGAACCGCTGTCTGGTTGGGGCGGCTCGTATGGTCGCCGGGCCCCGGCGCAGGAGACGGTCGGCGGCGGATTGGCGTCGGCTTGGGACACGCTGGCTGTCGACGATGCGCCCGTCGAAACGACCGCTCAGGACCTGTCAGATCTAGCGCCCGACTACCGCCATGGAGAGCGTGTCCAACACTCTGAGTTTGGCACCGGCACGATCGTGAAAGTGACTGGCGCGGGCCGCGACCTGAAGATCACCGTGCGCTTTGATCGCGGCGGCGAGAAGCGGCTTGTGGCACGATTCGCGCGACTAGAGAAGGAGTGGTGAGGGCCGGTCGCGGCGATCCACGAGGGCGGAGGGCACTCTGCAAGCGACCCGCGGGTATGAGCGCGGCGGCTGGCCCGTGCCGACGACCCTTGTACGAGGATTCCCCCTTGAAACGGCGTAGATTTTGCAGGATAATTGGAGAACGTTAACGTTGACATTCTCAAACTAGGGCCCCGTCCAAATGACCCTTAAGCACGCCATTTGCACCCTTTTGGGTGCCTTTCTTTTCGCCGCCGGCGGAGTCGATGCGTTCGCCCAGACAGGCTCCAACCATGGGACCGCGGCGGCACCCACCGGCAAGATCATCGGCACAGTGTTCGACAGCGAATCCCGTGAACCGCTGATTGGTGGTATGGTGATGATCGACGGGACCGCGTTGGGCAACGTTACCAACAACGACGGTTACTACTTCATCGCCGACGTGCCGAGCGGCGCCGTGACCATTCGGGCCGAGTACCTCGGGTACGCCTCGATCTCCCGGGATCTCGAGATCCCGGCCGGCCAGACGGTGACCATCGACTTCGGATTGCCCAGCGAGATCGTGCTCGCCGACGCGATCCTGGCGGTCGTCGAACGGGAGCCGATTCCGATCAGCGAAGCCATCGACAAGTCATACACGATGACCTCAGAGATCCAGCTCAACGTGCCCGATGCGTTGCCTGAGGAGACCTGTCGCGCGCCGGTGATCGTGCATGGTTCGTACATCGTGGACGGAAAGTGGCAGATGCAGGCCACAGTCGGGCAGCTCGTATGCGGCAATCAGCGCATCGAGTGCCGCCCGGTCGTGGTGTACCAACCTCTCGATGGGAGCGACCCGACGGTCGTCACCGAAGCGACCGAATCGCCTGCCGGCGAGCCCCGGTAACCGACTGACAAATCGTCTCTAGCTAGGCCCGGCGCGCTGCCAGGCGCGGTGGGGTTCTGTATCTTGGCGCCTACCATGGAGATCACGCCCGAAGAAGTACGCCACATCGCGCGTCTTGCACGGCTCGAGCTGACCGCCGATGAAGTCACTCGGTTTCAGGTCGAGCTGTCGCAGATCTTGGACTATGTGGCCCAGCTGGAGGACATGGAAACCGGCGAGGCCGTTGAGCCACCCGCGCCCGATCAGCCGCTCCGGCCGGATGTTGTTGAGCCCTGCGCCGATCCTTCCGCGATGCATCGCCAAGCGCCGGATTTCGTCGATGGCCTGTTCCGCGTTCCGAGGGTCGTCGAGTGAGTCCCACTCTGTCCGCGATCGCAACGGCGACGAGCGTCCAGCGTGGCGAAACGAGCGCCGGCGATGTCGTCGCTGCGGCGCTAGAACGCGTTGCAGCCTTGGACCTCAACGCCTTTTTGTCGGTGCGTGCGGAAGCGGCACGGACGGATGCCGCCGAAGTCGATCGTCGAGTGGCTAAGGGCGAGTCACTGGCGCTGGCTGGCGTGCCGGTCGCGGTGAAAGACAACATCGCGTTGAAGGACGGTCCGACGACGTGCGGCTCGAGACTTCTCGAGCCGCACGTCTCGCCCTACGATGCCACCGCTATAGCGCGCCTCAAAGCGGCCGGTGCGGTCGTCGTCGGCAAGACGAACCTAGACGAGTTCGCGATGGGCTCGTCGACCGAGAGCTCGGCGTTTGGACCGACTCGCAATCCCCATGACCGTGATCGCGTGGCAGGCGGTTCCTCTGGTGGATCGGCGGCGGCCGTTGCAGCCGGGGCTGTACCCGTCGCGCTGGGCAGTTCGACCGGTGGCTCCGTGCGACAGCCCGCGGCGTTTTGCGGCGTCGTTGGCGTCAAACCGACGTATGGTCGGGTGTCGCGTTACGGGTTGGTTGCCTTTGGCTCGAGCTTCGATCAGATCGGAGCGCTAGCCACCTCGGTCGAGGACGCGGCTCGGTTGCTGGAAGTCGTGGCCGGGTCGGATCCCTCGGATGCCACCACACGACCCGAACCGGTCGGAGAGCTGGGCGCCGATCTCGATGCGTGGCGGCCCCGCGCCGCTCGGATCGGGTGGCCAAAGGAGTACTTTGCCACGGCGCTCGACGCTGAGATTCGTGGCGCCTGCGAGGCAGCGCTGGAGCGGCTAGCGGCCGGCGGCGCAGAGATCGTGGAGGTCTCGCTGCCGCACACGGAGTACGGCGTAGCGGTCTACTACATCGTCGCGATCGCGGAGGCATCGTCAAACCTCGCTCGATACGATGGCGTGCGGTACGGTTTTCGGGCGCCGGCCGATGATCTGCAGTCGATGTACTTCCGCACCCGGGCGGCGTTCGGGACTGAGGTCAAGCGTCGCATCATGCTCGGGACCTATGTATTGTCGGCCGGCTACTACGAAGCGTTCTACGGCAAGGGCACCGCAGTTCGCGCCCGGATCTCTGCCGATTTCGACACTGCGTGGGAGCGGGTCGATGCGTTGCTGGCGCCGACCACACCGACGCCGGCGTTCAGGATCGGCGAGAAGATCGACGATCCGCTCGAAATGTACCTAAACGACATCTACACCGTCAGCGCCAACCTTGCGGGGATACCAGCGGTATCGATCCCGTATGGGATGATCGATGGGCTGCCGATAGGCGTGCAACTCATGGGACCGCCGTTGAGCGAGCGTCGATTGTTCGAGATCGCACGGTTCCTGGAACGCGACGTCGAATCCGGGTCGAGCGGATGAACCCGGTCGAGCTGGACCTGGTGCTCGAGCGCTACGAGCCAGTGATCGGTCTGGAGGTGCACGCCCAACTCAAGACCGCGAGCAAGATCTTTTGCGCCTGTGCAACGACCTACGGAGCGCCTCCGAACACTCAGGTTTGCCCCGTGTGCCTTGGCTATCCGGGTGTCCTACCGGTTTTGAACGCGGGCGCCGTCGAGTTGGCGGTGACCGCCGCGCTGGCGCTCGGCTGCACCGTACACGAGACGTCGCTCTTCGCTCGCAAGCACTACTTCTACCCCGATCTTCCAAAGGGGTACCAGATCTCGCAGTTCGACCGACCGTTAGCGACCGGTGGCTTGATCACAATTGTACTTGAAGACGATGTTGAGAAATCGATTGGCATCACCCGGGTCCACCTCGAGGAAGACGCCGGCAAGTCGACACACACCGAGTCCGGCACGTTGGTCGATTTCAATCGTTGCGGAACGCCACTGATCGAGATCGTGAGCGAACCCGACCTGCGAAGCCCAGGCGAGGCGTACTCATATCTACGGGCGCTCAAGCAGACCCTCGAGTACCTCGACGTGTCCGATTGCAACATGGAGGAGGGTAGCCTCCGGTGCGACGCCAACGTGTCGCTCCGCCCCGTGGGCAGGCCCGAGTTCGGCACGAAGACCGAGGTCAAGAACGTCAACTCGTTCCGTTTTGTCGAGGACGCGTTGGCGTTCGAGGTCGAGCGCCAGGCAGCGCTTTTGGAGGCCGGGGAGCGAGTTGTTCACGAGACGCGGTTGTGGGATAGCGCTCGCGGCGAGGCTCGACCGATGCGCTCCAAGGAAGAGTCGCACGACTACCGCTACTTTCCCGAGCCAGATTTGGAGCCGTTGGCGGTCGATAGCACGATGAGTAAACGGGTTCAGTCCAACCTGCCCGAGATGCCGCGAGCCCGCGCGGCCAGGTTGGTGGCCGAACACGGCTTGCCCGCCTACGACGCCGACGTGTTAACCGCGACTCGCTCGCTGGCCGATTACTTCGAGGCCGTAGTCGAGTTGTTCAAGGAGCCCAAGGAGGTCTCGAATTGGGTCATGGGAGAGGTTCTGAGGTTGGCTAACGAGCGCGGTCAAGCGGTACGGCTTGAGCCCAGTCCACAGCCAATCGCGCCCACGGATCTGGCGCAACTCCTCGAGAACAAGCGAAAAGGCAGAATCTCAGGGAGTGCAGCCAAAGAAGTCTTGGAAATCATGGTGGAGCATGGCGGTGGTAATCCTCTGGCCATCATCGAAAAGCACGGCCTTGAGCAGATCTCCGACGCGACCGCGCTGGAGACCGAGATCGACGCTGTGATTGACGGTCATCCTGACGAGGTAGAGGCCTATCGCGGCGGCAAAGAGGGGCTGCTGGGGTTTTTCGTGGGCCAAGTCATGCGACGCACCAAGGGCCAGGCCAACCCTGAGCTGGTCAACCAGATCCTGCGTCGGAAGCTCAGTTAACGAGTAGCCGCGAAGCGGGCGCGAAACTCCGACCAAAATTGGTCGGGATCGTCTGTCTCGAATCGTTCCTTGGAAAGGCTTGGCCAGGGCGGCTCAGGGAAATGCTCCTCTGCGTGACGCTCGATCTCCGCCTGCGCTACAGGCCGCGTCGCGAAGAGTCGTGCTGCGTCTTCGAATGTGAGCGTCGAGATCGGCACGTTGGCGAAATCGCGGGTCGTCTCCCGGCGCGCGGCGCGAAAATGTCGTCGGCGCAGTCGCTTGGCGAGAGCCAATCGCTCCCGTCCGATCGGGTCGAGTTGTTGCGATAAGCTAGCTCCGCCCATCATCAAGACGTCACGCACATAGGCGAGGGATAGCTCGACGTACCGATCCACCGTTCCCGAGGCCAGTTCCCACCGCGAGCTATCCGCCATTCGAACCCAGAGGTTGTTCCAGCGTTCGCGATTGGAAAGATGAATGATGTGCTGGAAGATTCGCTTGTTGGTTTGGAACGAGAAGAACGGTTGTGTGAGCACGTGCTCGAGCAGCGCGTCAGGTCGTGCATGATCACTTGTTACGATCTCGCGGGCGAGGCGTAGGTACTCGTCCCCGAGCTGGGTGTCGAAGCGGTACTCCCAATACGTGTGGCCGAGCGTCTTGGCGTGCGGCGTCGATATCAGCCGCCGGGGCACGAAGACGTTATGGGCGATTGTGTCCGCGGCCAGGTGGCACAGGTAGCCCAGCGCGAAAGCCTGCAATTCAGGCGTGTCGGCTTCGTCCAGAACCTCAAATCCAACCGTCCAGTTGTGGCAGTGGCGGTTGTACTCGACATACTCCTTGGCCTGGGTGATGTCGGCTGAGAGGTTGCCGTAGAGGAACCGTTGTGGATGGGCCGACAGCAGTTCGCGTATGACCGGTGGCAGAATTGCCAAGTCGCCGAGAATCTGGGACCCCAGGAAAGCATGAGTCGGCGGGCCCCAAGCCCATGCCGCCTCGGGGGTAACAAGCAGCAACAGCAGGGCGATCGTTAGGATCGCAGCGGCCATCGTGTTTAGCGGAAGAGCTTTCGCTTTCGTTTCTTGCTGGTAAGCCTGCGCTCCATGCCATGGAGTTCCTCGGCGACCGTTTCCCTAATCGACCGCATCCCGTCCTCGACGGCTGCCGAGATCTCTTCGCTGAGCGTTCCGAAGCGGTCCTCCGCTTCGCCCAACCACTCCTCGCCCGTTTCACGGGCCAATTCACCAGCCTCCTCGAAGTGTTTGCGGGCGTCCTTCTTGAGGCGCTGACCCTGCTTGTTGACCCTTTTGCGCACGTCTTTTGCGGTCTTCCGACGTGGACGTGGCGCCACGAGCATGATGATTCCAGCCCCAAACAAGGCGCCAAGCATGAATGCGGCGCCAAAATCTATGGCGCTCGTATCGCGATCGTTCATCGGTTCTCCTGGCTAGCGGCCCGGTTGCGTTGACAATCCATCGTACAACAATGACGCATCACAAATAACGCGACAGAAAACGACGCGCCCCCGACAGCGTGGCCACTGACTTGAGCAGCGGTTGCTGTATTTCGTCCTGCACTACTTCGATCAATGAGGCCAGATCATCGATGCGAGAGCTCACGCGATCGACGGAGGACCCCATCCGATTGACCTCACGCTTAGCGGTCGACGTCATCTCCTGGAGATCATCGGCCATCGACTGCGCGTTGAAGAGAATCGGGTCCATCTTGACCCGCACCTCATCGACGGTTCCCTGCAAGTGTTTGGCCGATCGCTTGATGTCCAGCGCCACCGGGATTCCCACGAAGATCAGGAGCAGGGTGAGCACCAGGAAGAACGAAGCGATGATCCAGAGTGCAATCGTATTCCAGAGGGCGTACTCCATGCGGCGGATCAATATACAAGGTCAATGCCAAAACTGCGCATGACCCGGCCCCGCGTTCTTCGTACTTTTCCTGCATCATGCAGCTCGAGCGATTGACCAAGCGCCTCCAGGAAGCTCTCGTGGCGGCCCAGTTAGCTGCTAGGCGGGCCGACCATCCCGAGGTTCACACTGAGCACGTAGCCCTGGAGCTGTTAGCGCAAAGTGAGGGGCTTTTCCCGACGATAGTGTCGCGGCTCGGGCTCGATGCCCGAGCGGCAGCCGAGCAGATCGAAGAGGGCATAGGTCGCTTGGCGAAGGTCATTGGTGGGGCCGAGCCCCGACTGTCGCGTGAGCTTGTCAGACTGCTCGACGCCGCGGAAGGCGAGGCTCGCGGGCTCGACGATGAGTACACGTCGATCGAGCACGTCCTGCTGGCGTGGGTCGAGACGAAGGCCGGCGCGATGGGCCGCATCCTGGAGACAGCTGGCGTCACGCGGGACGACGTATTGGCCGTCCTGAAAGAGGTCCGTGGTTCACAACGAGTGACCGACCCGAATCCTGAGGACAAGTATCAGGCGCTCGAACGGTACGGCAACGATTTGGTCGAGCTGGCTCGGCGAGGAAAGATCGATCCGGTGATCGGTCGCGATGAGGAGATCCGCCGCGTCGTTCAAGTGCTGTCGCGGAGGACCAAGAACAACCCCGTGCTTATCGGTGAGCCTGGTGTCGGGAAGACGGCCATCGTGGAAGGGTTGGCGCAGCGGATCGTGGCCGGCGATGTCCCTGAGAGCTTGATGGAGAAGCGTCTGATCCAGCTCGACGTCGGGGCTATGGTCGCCGGTGCCAAGTATCGCGGCGAGTTCGAGGAGCGGTTCAAGGCGGTGCTAAAGGAGATCATCTCATCCGAAGGCGAGGTCGTCACCTTCATCGATGAGCTTCACACGCTGGTCGGCGCGGGTGCCGCTGAGGGCGCGGTCGATGCATCGAACATGATCAAGCCACCACTCGCGCGTGGCGAGTTGAGAATGATCGGGGCGACGACCCTTGACGAGTATCGTCAGCACATCGAAAAAGACGCCGCTCTCGAGCGCCGCTTTCAACCGGTGTTCGTGGGCGAACCCACAGTCGAGGATACGATCGCGATCCTCCGCGGGCTAAAAGAACGGTATGAAGTCTATCATGGCGTTCGCATCACCGATGGCGCTCTCGTCGGGGCAGCAACGCTTTCCCATCGTTACATCGCTGATCGGTTCCTGCCCGACAAGGCGATCGACTTGGTCGACGAAGCGGCTAGCCGACTGAAGATGGAGATCGACTCGGTGCCGATCGAAATCGATGTCATTCAGCGGCGAATCGTTCAGTTGGAGATCGAGAAACAAGCCTTGGCGAAGGAAGACGATGCGTCGTCACGGCAGCGGTTGGCGCGGATCGAGTCGGACCTCGCGGACCTGAACGAGGAGGCCGACCGTCTGAGGGCGCACTGGCAGGCCGAAAAGGAGGGGATCCAGGCGATTCGTGGACTCAAGCAGCGACTTGAGAACACCAGGATCGCGGCTGAGCAGGCCCAACGGGCGGGCGAGCTGGAGAAGGCCGCCGAGCTGCAGTACGGCAAGCTGTCTGAACTCACTGAGGAACTCGAACGGCGCGAGGCTGGGCTGGCGCAGAAACAGGCCACCCAGCGCATCTTGAAGGAGGAAGTCGACGAGGAGGACATCGCGGAGGTGGTCTCGAACTGGACCGGCATACCTGTCGCCCGATTGGTCGAGGGCGAGCGCGAGAAGCTGCTCCGAATGGAGGATCGACTACACAGCCGCGTGGTCGGCCAGGATCCGGCGGTCCGTGCGGTGTCTGATGCCGTTCGCCGGGCTCGTGCCGGGCTTCAGGACCCGAATCGCCCAATCGGTGCGTTCCTGTTCCTGGGGCCTACAGGTGTCGGCAAGACCGAGCTGGCGCGCGCTCTTGCCGAGTTTCTGTTCGACGACGAAGACGCGATGGTGCGGATCGACATGTCAGAGTACATGGAACGTCATGCGGTCGCTCGGTTGATTGGCGCGCCACCCGGATACGTGGGGTTCGAAGAGGGCGGGCAGCTCACCGAAGCTGTACGCCGACGGCCCTATGCGGTGTTGCTATTGGACGAGATCGAGAAAGCTCATCCCGAGGTATTCAACATCCTGCTTCAGGTGTTGGACGACGGCCGGCTGACGGATGGCCAGGGTCGCACAGTCGACTTCAAGCACGCCGTGATCATTATGACCTCGAACATCGGGAGTCAGCACATTACGGAGGATGCGGACGGGCCCACGATCGAGGCGCGCATCACGGAGGCGCTTCGCGCCCACTTCCGGCCGGAGTTTCTCAACCGTGTCGACGAGACGGTGATCTTCCATCGGCTCGATCCTGCCCAACTCGGTCAGATCGTGGACATTCAGCTCGAACGGATCGCCAGCGTGCTCGCGACACGCGGTCTTTTAATCAGTGTGACAGATGGGGCCAAGACGTTTCTCGCCGAGCAGGGTTTCGATCCCGCCTACGGAGCGCGCCCGCTCAAGCGGGCTATCCAGACACATCTCATGAATCAACTTGCGGTCGCACTCCTGGAAGGTCGCTTGTCAGAGGGTGACCACGTAACGGTCGACGTCGGTGGGGACGGAGAGAGTCTCACGTTTGAGAACGTGCTGGAAGACGCGGAGCCATCGATCGAGACGCCGGCCTAGTTCTGCTCTTGAGGCTGCGAGGCCGGTGCGTCGTTCCGCGGACCTGCTACCTCAACCAACACACCGTGAGTAAATAGCGGGTGAAAGAATGCGATCTCCCGGCCTTCAGCGCCCCGCCGGGGTGCTTCGCCAACCGTTTCGACGCCGTGCTCGATACCCGCTAGGATCGCTTTCCTGACGTCTGGCACGTCAAACGAAACATGATGCAGTCCCTCGCCGTGCTTGGCCAGGAAACGTCCCACTGGAGTCTCGGGGTCCAACGCTTCGAGCAACTCGATCTCGCCACCGGGGAATGGCAACAGCGCGACGCGCACGCCTTCGCTCGCAATCTCCTCGACCTTCTCGACTTTGAGGCCCAGCACCTCTTCGTAGAAAATGCGCGCATCGACGATCGATCGAACGGCGATGCCTATATGGGCGAGGCGGACAGTCATTCTCGTTTATCCGTGTCGGGAACAGTCCCCCAGGCTAGCACGTATACCTGGTTGGCACTCGGAATTAGCGGCGGCTATTATAGCCGCTCGATCGGGCCGCCGTCGAGCCAGTTTCGGCCCGTTGGCGAGGAGAAAGAGAGAGGGAGATAGATGACATCAGATACCATTCACGCCGTAACTGACGACAACTTCGATGCCGAGGTCAAGCAGTCAGATACGCTGACGTTGGTTGACTTTTGGGCCGAATGGTGCGGCCCCTGCAAGATGATCGCACCAACGATCAACGAGTTGGCGGAGCAGTTCAACGGCCAGCTCAAGGTCTGCAAGATGGATGTCGATTCGAATCAGCGTACGGCGCAGGAGTATGCCGTGCGCTCGATCCCGAGTCTGTTGTTCTTTAAAGGCGGGGAAGTCATCGATACCGTCGTAGGCGCGGTACCCAAGCAGCGCCTCGAAGAAGTCATCGAAGCGCATCTTTAGGTTGGCGCTTGGGGCCACCTGAATAGCGTGATCTCGTTGAGCGCTCGGGGCTCATTGTCGAGGCGATCGACGATGGGCCCCGTCGTTTTGTAATGCTCGTGTCCAAGAGCCACATTCGGTGGCGACGATTGTCATGCCCGACTGGCTAAAGAACGGTTTCGTCCGGCTGCTCGACCCGATCGTGTTCGGGCTCGTTCGAAGAAGCGTGCATCCGAACCTGATTAGCACCGTTGGCTTCTTAATCACCCTCGCTGCGGCAGCGGTCGTGTTCTCTCGGCACTTGGTGCTGGGGATAATGATCTTCCTAGTCGGCGGAATGATGGATACATTGGATGGCCGGGTCGCGCGTGAGTCAGGCTTGGCGTCCAAGTTCGGCTCGTTTTACGATTCGACGTTGGATCGCATCTCCGAGATCGCGGTGTACTTCTCGCTGTACGCCTACTTTCGACCATTGCCCAACTTCTGGTGGGTTGGCTACGTCGTCATTCTGGCGATGGTTGGATCGTTGATGGTCTCATACACTCGGGCTCGAGCCGAGGCGCTCGGGATCGAGTGCACGGTAGGATTGATGCAGCGGCCGGAACGGGTGGTTGCGTTGGGGGTAGGCGGACTGCTGGTGGCGCTCGTACGACTCGTGGATCCGGCGTTGCAATACACTCCGTTGCTGATTGCAATTGGTTTGATCGCCATACTGGCGAACCTGACGGCGGTCGAGCGCATCTATAGCGTATACAAGGTCGGCCACGGCGTTCCGCTGGACACAGCGGACTAGCGGACCACGAGTGAGGAATTAGGGGAACCGATGAACGATGAGCCGCGACATGACGGTGCTGGTGCACAGCAAGGCGAGCGAATGACCTCGCAGCCGACCGCAATCTCGTCGGCGGGCGGTACTCTGGGGGTGCTGCTGCCCGGGATGGGAGCCGTGGCGACGACCTTCATGGCCGGCGTCGAGGCGGTTCGACGGGGGATAGGTCAACCATTCGGCTCGTTGACCCAAATGGGGACGATTCGGCTCGGTGGAAGGCCCGAAAAACGGGTCCCGAAGATCAAGGATTTCGTGCCCATAGCGGGGCTCGACCAGTTGGTGTTCGGAGCCTGGGACGTTTTTCCAGACGACGCTTGCGAGTCCGCCCGCAATGCCGGCGTCTTGGAAAGCAGCCAGGTCGAGGAGCTGGCCGACTTCCTGCGCACGATTCGTCCGATGCGCGGCGCCTTTGATCAACGCTATGTCAAGAAGCTGAACGGCACGCACATCATCGAGAGTCGCTCAAAGCGGGCATGGGCAGACCAGTTGATCGATGACATTGAGCGGTTCCGCGAAGCGAACGGATGCGATCGAGTGGTGATGGTGTGGTGCGGCTCGACAGAAGTTTTCTTGGAACCGACAGCGGTGCACCAAGACATCGACGCATTCGAGAAAGGGCTGGATGCGGACGACGACTCGATTCCACCGTCCATGATCTACGCCTACGCCGCGCTCAAGTGTGGCATCCCCTACGCGAACGGGGCACCGAATCTGTCGGCCGACGTTCCCGCACTGCTCGATCTCGCCGCACAGAATGGTGTTCCAGTCAGCGGCAAGGATTTCAAGACCGGTCAGACGTTGATGAAGACGATCCTCGCACCAGGATTCAAGGCCCGTATGCTCGGCATTCACGGCTGGTACTCGACCAATATCCTTGGCAACCGTGACGGGGAGGTACTCGACGACCCCGAGTCGTTCAAGACCAAAGAGGAATCGAAGCTGGGCGTGCTCGATTTCATCCTTCAGCCGGAGCTTTATCCGGAGTTGTACGGCGACATCTCGCACGTCGTGCGCATCAACTACTACCCACCCCGTGGCGACAACAAGGAAGGCTGGGACAACATCGATATTTTCGGGTGGCTCGGTTACCCGATGCAGATCAAAATCAATTTCCTTTGTCGGGACTCGATTCTCGCGGCACCGATCGTTCTGGATCTCGTCTTGTTTCTGGATCTTGCCGCTCGAGCCGGCATGACGGGGATTCAGGAGTGGTTGTCGTTCTATTGGAAGAGCCCCATGCACGCGCCCAAGCTCTACCCGGAGCACGACATCTTTATTCAGCTCACGAAGCTGAAGAACACGCTCCGCTTCCTGATGGGAGAGGAGCAGATAACGCACCTGGGCCTCGAGTACTACCAGCCTCCCACACCGTGAGATCGATCACCAAGCGCGGCCCGGCGGCGGTATCTGCGGTCGCGTGTCTGCTTCTGACGACAGGTTCGGTGTTGGCGCAAGACGCGATCGATGTCGGGATCGCGAGCGTCGACGTGGACGGCTACGTGCGGCGCTTGGGAATGGATGTTCTTCATTACGACATCGCACTGGAGTTGCCCGTAAACGGACGGGAGATTAGCGGTCATACGACGATTCTGTACGAGGCTGACCGCTCGTCCTTGCACCCGACGCTGGACCTCGACTTTGGGCCCATGACGGTCGACAGTGTGAGCGTCGACGGCGAACGCGCGGAGTTTGTGCACGAAGGTGAGAAGCTCACCGTGCGCGCTCCTCGCGAGCCGATCGCCACTCGACATACGGCAAGCGTCTGGTATCACGGTGAGCCTCAAGATGGCCTCATAATCCAACCCAATCGCCACGGGGATGTGGTGGTGTTCGCTGACAATTGGCCCGACCGGGCACGCTACTGGTTTCCAGCGGTTGATCACCCGTCCGACAAAGCGACGGTTGGGTTCGAGATCATCGCACCGGCGAAGTGGCGGGTCGTGGCAAATGGTTATCGGAGTGAGCTGTCGAAGCTCGAAGACGGTCGAGTGCTCACGCGGTGGATCGAGACGGGAAGCATCCCGACCTACTGCATGGTGTTGGGCGCGGCACCGTTCAGTGTTACTAACGCTGGTGTCGTCAACGGCGTCGAAGTCACGCACTGGACATATCCCGCCGACTCATTGGCCGGGGAGGCCGCCTTCTCTCGGTCGACCGAGATCCTATCCTTCTATGATTCGTTGTTTGGCCCGTTCCCGTACGAGAAGCTGGCCCACGTCCAATCTTCCACGCGATACGGCGGGATGGAGAACGCGAGCGCGATCTTCTACAGCGAATCGGCGATCGGCGACGCGCTTCGAACGGGTGCAGGGGATCCGGGTGAGGGAGACGATCAACTGACATCCCTGGTTGCGCACGAAACCGTCCACCAGTGGTTTGGCGACGCGGTAACCGAGCAGGACTGGCACCACTTGTGGTTGTCGGAAGGGTTCGCGTCCTACTTCGCCGCGGTCTTCTTTGAGTTTCATGGAAGCTCCACCGGAAGCGGCCCGTCAGAGTTGTCGCGCCGCATGCGCGCCATGACCGAGAGAGTGCTTGCCTATCATCGACAAAGTCCGGAGCCGATCTACGGTCAAACCCGACGCGAGTACGAGAGCCTCTTGACCCCGAATAACTACCAGAAGGGGGCCTGGGTCTTGCATATGTTGCGTCGAAGAGTGGGCGATCGGGCCTTTTTTGACGCGATTCGCAGCTTCTACGGTGAACTGCGCGGACAGACGGCCTGGACCGCCGATTTCGAGCGCGTCGCCGAGCATGCTTCGGGGATGGATCTGGGCTGGTTCTTCGCCCAGTGGGTTGGGCGCCCCGGGGTGCCGGTGTTGGCGATCGACCAAAAGACCGATCGTCTGATCGTGCGCCAACTGCAGCCCGGAGATCCGTATCGGTTGGACTTCGACTTGGAGTTGACTACTGGCGCCGGCAAGCGACGGCTCGAGGTGGAAATGAAGGCCAGCACCGTCGAGATCGACGTCGAGCCATCTAACCGCGTTACGAAGATCGAGATCGATCCCGACGGTTGGCTGCTCTACGCGACGCCGGACCAGTCGCAGGATTAGACCCAGAGCTTGAGTCTAAACCGGGCGGCTGCAATATTGGGTTTGGTGAGCGTCGGTCGGTCACCGAGAGCCGGTGGTGGCGCCCTGATTACGTTTGAGGGCGGCGAGGCCAGCGGGAAGTCGACTCAGGTCGAGTTGCTCGCCGGTTGGCTCACGGAAGAGGGTTATTCGGTGGTCACCGCGCGAGAGCCGGGGACCACTGCGGTTGGTTTGGCGGCGCGAAGCGCGTTGCTGGACGTCGACGACGAACTGACGCCACACGCGGAGTTGGCGCTCTTTATTGCCGCCCGCGCGCAATTGGCGGCCACTGTCGTCACCCCCGCGTTGGCGGCTGGCAAGGTCGTGCTGCTAGACCGTTTCGGGGATTCGTCGGTGGCCTACCAGGGTTACGGTCGGGGCCTCGAGCCGGAGCGGATCGCCGAGTGGAATCGTTGGGCGACCGGGGGACTGGTCCCGGATCTGACGATTCTGATCGACGTTCCGGTCAGCGATGCCGTCGATCGACGGGGCGATAAACCGCCGGATCGATTGGAACGCGCCGGAGACGAGTTTCACGAACGGGTCCGGGCGGGGTATAAGAGGCTAGCGATGAATGAACCGTGTAGATTCTTCGTACTGGACGGTAAGCAACCGATCGACGAGCTACAGAGCGCGATCCGCAGTCGCGTGGGAGAGTTACTCAAGACAGGGAGCTCGCAAAGGATGGCACCTGAATGATCAGAAAGCGATTCGGCATTTTGTTCATCTTGTTGTTCTTCCTGGCCGTTCTGACCGGTGGGATCATCTATGACGATCTTTCGGCGTCGGACAGAGAAGATCCATACGCGGCGATCAAGCTCCTCAACGAGGCGATCCACCAGGTCTCGGCGAAGTACGTCGACGAAATCCCATCTGACAGCTTGTACATGCGAGCGCTCGAGGGTATGCTCGGATCGCTGGATCCCTACTCGCAGTTACTGAGCCCGACCGAATACAATGATCTGAGGATCCACACCCAAGGCAATTACGAAGGCCTCGGGATTCGGATCGACATCGTCGAACAGGTATTGACCGTGATTGCGCCGATCGAGGGCACGCCGGCCTATCGGGCCGGGCTCCAGGCGGGTGACAAGATCCTCGCCGTTGACGGCACCTCGACCAAGGGATGGAGCGAGGACAAGGCAGTCCAACAACTTCGCGGGCCGCGTGGCTCGAAGGTTACGCTATCGATTGGGCGTGCGGGGCTAGCCGAGGTGTTTGAGACCGATATCACGCGGCGCCCGATAAAACTATCGGCGGTTCCATACTCTTTCTTGATGCGGGATGGCATTGGCTACGTTCGGTTCACTCAGTTCGCCGAACGGGGGCGCGACGAGCTTCGTGATGCCATCCGCAAGCTCGAGCGCAGCGGGATGCGTTCGCTCGTCCTCGATGTCAGGGGCAACCCCGGTGGCTTGCTCGATCAGGCGATCGAAGTTTCGGACCTCTTCCTGCCCAAGGGCGTCGAGATCGTCTCTACGCGAGGCAGGGTCGAGGAATCGGACCGCGCCTATCTCGCTCGTGACAACGACGATTTCTCGGTCCATCCGATGATCGTCTTGATCAACGGCTCTTCGGCCTCGGCCAGCGAGATTCTGGCCGGCGCTTTGCAGGATCACGATCGCGCTCTGCTGGTCGGCGAATCCTCCTGGGGCAAGGGTTTGGTTCAGAGCCTGTTTTCTCTCGACGACGGTTACTTTCTCAAGCTGACCACCGCTCGCTATTACACGCCGAGCGGGCGCAGCATCCAACGCGAAGGCGACCACCGCGTGCCGACGACGCAAACTGGGACTGAAATCCCATCGATGCTCGAGCGTGACGGCGACGCGTTCCCAGACAGCTTGGCGTTCCACACCGACATGGGGCGGACTGTGTACGGTGGTGGTGGTGTCATGCCGGACGTTGTCGTGCGGGGCGAGCCGTTGGCTGAGGCGTCACAACACCTCATCCAAGACATCGCGGTTCAGAACGCGTTCTTCTTGTTTGGTGTGACGTATCGGTCGGCCCACGCTTCGGTTGCCAAGAACTTCAAACCTGATGAAGCGTTGCTGGAGGAGTTCAAGACGTACCTTCGTGACGAGCGGGGGGTCGATGTTTCGGACGAAGCGTTCTTGGCCGAGATCGATTACATCCGCGACTCGCTTCAGTTCATGCTGATCAGCCAATACCACGGTGAGGGTGCCGCCCGCCAGGCGGTGCTCCGCGCCGATCTGGCGCTTGCCAAGGCGGTCGACTTGCTCACCGAGGCGGACACGCTTGCCGACCTGTTTCGGCTAGCCGATCGCGAGCGCCAAGCATCGCTCGATGGTGGCGAAACGATGATCACCGCGTCGCGCGAGCCGGCAACCGTCACTCAGCCGTAGCCCATTCGCGGCCGGCGGCCGTCCTGGTGGACGGCTACAACGTTCTTCACGCCATCCAGAGATTCGCGCCCCGGGGCGGCGATCCCGCCCCGAAGCGCGCAGCTTTCGAGCGCTGGCTCGCGGAAGCGGCGATACGACACGGCGTAACGGATTGCGTTGTCGTGTGGGATGGCTCGATCGCTCCCAACGAAGCTCCATCCATCCAATCGCTCGATGTGATCTACTCGGGTCCGTCGAAGAGCGCCGATGTCGAGCTGCTAGAGCTGTGCCGTGGTGCATATGCGGATCGTGCTGCCGGAACTTGGGTCGTTTCGTCGGATCGCGGCGTGCAGCGGCCGGCTCGAGGTCTCGGTTTTGCCGTATTGGGTGCGATGACCTTTTACCGTCGTTGGGCGACAGCCCGACAATCCCGACCATAACAAAACCCCCGACCCTCGCTAGAGGATCGGGGGCTTTTGACCCCACAGTAGCGGCAGTCCCGCTCTAGTGGTAGGGCTCCAGGCGCCGCGATCGTGACGAGTGACGCAGACGCTCGATCGCGCGTTCCTTTATCTGCCGGATGCGCTCGCGGGAGAGGTTGAAGATCGAACCGATCTCACGCAGCGTGAGCGGTTCGTTGCCGTCCAGCCCATAGTAGAGCTTGACGATCTTAGCCTCTCGCGGTTGCAGCGAGCCCAGCGTCTCCCGGATCTCCTTCTCGCGGGCGCTCTCGAAGGTCTGCTCTTCGGGGTCCATCGTCTCATCATCCGAGAGATAGCTGAAGAGCGTCTTCTCTTCGCCCTCGAAAAGCGGCGCGTCGAGCGACAGCGAACGGCGAGAGACGTTCATCAACTTGCGCACCTCGTCGACGTCCATGTCCATCGCCTCGGCTACTTCCTCGGGCTTGGGCTCACGACCGAGCTTCTGCGTCAGCTCGGCTTCCTTCTTGGAGATCTTGTTGAGTGTCGTCGCCCGGTTGATCGGCAACCGGAACGTCTTGGAGTTCTCGGCCAGGGCCTTCAAGATCGCTTGCCGGATCCACCACACGGCGTACGAGATGAACTTGACGCCCTTGGTTTCATCGAACTTCTGCGCCGCTCTCACCAGACCCACGTTGCCCTCGCAGATCAGGTCGGGCAAGCTCATACCCAGGTTCTGGTACTTCTTGGCGACCGAAACCACGAAGCGGAGGTTGGATCGGACGAGCTTCTCGAGCGCCAGCTGATCGCCGTCGCGGATACGCCGCGCCAACTCCGCCTCCTCGGCCCGGGTCAGGAGGGGATGGTTCTTGATGTCCTCCAGATAGAGCGCCAAGGCCCCTTCGTCGACCTTGTCGGCGCTCGCTCCGAGAGACATGTTGGTCCTCTTTTTGCGCTTATTTGCCATCTTTTTGGGTGCCTGCTTTCCAACACTTGCCGGGGTGCGCGGAAAAGCGCGTAAATATAGAAATCGCAGTATTATATCCGATGGACCCCGATCCTGTCAACAGGGTACTAAATAGGCGTTTCTAGCCGTTTTGACGCCGCCTCGGACCGGACGTAGGATAGATACCCCGATGAACCATAAAGGTTTGCCCCTCCTGTTGGCGATGCTCGTCAGCCTGGTCGTTGGATCTCAGGCGCTGGGTCAGGAGTCCGAGGACCCGCCCGGCTTTCGGCGGCAGTACCTGGAAGTCGAGATCTATCGCAACCAAAAGGTCCTGCTGCGCGACTGGCCTGCCCTCTCGCGCCTAGTCGCGTGGTCGGCGGCGCTGGAAGAGGCGGTGGCCGAGGAGGCGGACACCCTATCGACCGAGATGTTCGAGGAGTTCCGAGCCCGTGCCGACTCGCTGGCTGGCCAGCCCCTGCCGCTCTTCTTCACCGATGAAGCGGCCGACAGCGTCCGGGCGACCCTAGAAGAGCTGGTCGCGATCCTCGGCGCGGCCGACTCGGCATTGGGCGTGGCTCCGGAAGCGCCCGAGAGGAAGTCCGGTGAACAGCTCAATACGCCGATCGAGGAGCGGACACTGGTTACCGGCAATACTGCGGTCACGGTTCCGGCTGGTGTCGCCGTCGGAGAGGTGGACTCGTTGCCCAGCGCCGAGCTGCGGCCCGAGGAGCTCAACTTCGTCGATCGATTGACGTTAGCGCTGACGGTCGTCGATCGGCTGGTCCACCAAACGCGAGCGGCCGGCGGTCAGGCCGGTGTGGCTAACCGGGAACCCACTGCTGGAGAGTCCAGCTTGCCAACAGGTACAGCAGCACCCCCGCCAGAACCGTAAGCGCGAGATGGTGACCGACCTCTTTGTTGACTTCCGGCAGGAGATCGGTGGCCGCCACGTACAGGGTGACGCCAGTGGCGAGCGACAAGCCGACCCCAGCCATGTCGGGTCGCCCAGCCAACGTCAGAGCCCCGAGGACGCACATCCCACCTACCAGCGTAGCAGCGCCCATCGCTCGTCCGCGTGGCTGCCCGCTGGCCAAGACGATCGATGCAATAGTGAAACCCTCGGGCAGCTTGTGAAGCGCGATGGCAACGAACACCAGCCATCCGAGCGCCGGTGACACCGCATAGCCGGCGGCGATGGAGACACCGTCAAACAGCGAGTGGAGTCCCAGACCGAACACCGCCGCGATGCTCGATCGACCGTGCACCACCTCGTGGTGCGTTTCCTCGCCGAAGTGGAAGTGGGGAACGAGCGTGTGCTCAAAGACGTGAGTCAGAAAGTATCCGGTGACGACAAGCGGCAATGCCAGCTCCGGCTCGAGCGCCAGCGCCTCGGGCAGCATCCTGAGCAGTGCGACGGACAGCAGGAACCCGGCGCCGACAGCGACGAAGAGCTGCAGCATGACCCGGCTCCAACGGTGCCTTACGCTGACCAGGAAGCCTCCGATCAGGTTTCCCAGTCCAGCCACGAATGCCAGCAAGAGACCCATACGTTGTGGGCGGCCAACATAGCCGTCCTGTGGAAGGCTGGAAAGCGACGGTGAAAACCCTGGTGAAAGCCCCGGTATTCCCGCTCGCGAACGTGGTTTTCTTCCCGCACACGTTCCTGCCGCTGCACGTGTTCGAGCCCCGCTACGTGACGATGGTTTCAGCGGCTCTGGCTGGTGACGGTTTGATCGCCATGGTCTTGGCACGCGAGGAGCGACCCGCCGGCGAACACCTCGCGGTCCACCCAATTGGGTCGGTCGGCCGAATAGTGGTGGTCGACGAATTGGAGGATGGCCGGTACAACATCGTTCTCGACGGCCTGGCGCGGGTGGCGCTTGGCGAGTTTGAGGCCGTGCCCGGCGAGTATTTCACCGCGCGGCTGGAGGTCCTGGGCGAGGCCCTGCCCGACTTACAAGACCCCAGAGTAGCTGAGGAGAAGGCGGGTTTGGTAATGACCGCCCGTCAGTACGGAGAACAGGTTCTGAGCGGTCAGGTGCCGATCGATTTCCTTAGCGAAGCGCTGCCCTACGCGGCGCTGGTGAATCGGTGCGCCACCCTGCTACGGGTGAGCGTCGACGCCAAGCAGGAGTTGCTGGCGCTCGACGACGTCGGAACGCGGGCCGAAATCGTCACCCGCTCGATGTCGGATCAGATCCGCTCGCACGCGGTGATCGAACGATTCACAGATCGTCGTCCGGGCGATCCGCGGTCGAACTAACGAGCATCGAGCGATGTTCTACATGGCTGGTGCCGGGGGAGGGAATCGAACCCACACGGCCTCGCGGCCACCGGATTTTGAGTCCGGCGCGTCTACCAGTTCCGCCACCCCGGCTGGAAACGAGAAGCTAGAGTGACGCCTGGAGCGGTGCTAGCGGTGTGCCGGTTTTCGGAAGCGTCATTTAACGCATCCAACCGCGGTACTCGAGCAGGACCTCTCCCTGTGGGAGCGAGTCCGGTGGTTTTCGTTCGACGGTGATCGTCAGCGCGGCCCAGCCGACCAGGAAGGCGTCGTCGGGCAAGTCGGTGAGGAGCCAACCCTCGCGAGCGTTCCCGAGCTCGGCTAACAGCCGGGTGCCGAAGTCGTTTTCGAGCCACAGTGCGTACGTTGAGTCGGCACCCACCGAGGTCATTCCGGTGGCGGCGATAACCGCTTTGCCCTGGCTGGCAGTCAGCCGTCCGAGGGCCACGCCCTCGCCAAACAGCGGTAGCCGGTGCGCGTCGGGCGCGGCCAAGACGGCAGTGAGCTCCTCGGTCTTGGCGGCCACCGCCAGCAGCGAATCGCGGACGATAAGCTGCGCGGCCAGCGAGTCGCCGCGGGCGTCGGCGGCCGCTCGAGTTGCCGCCAGCCTCGTGTTGCGCTGCCCTTCGCGGACCGCAAACGCGATCGCCGCCAGCGCTACCAACCCCGCGCCGGCCGCGACCAGCTTCCAACCGCGCGCGCCAGAGCGGGTCGTAGACCGGTCGGTGACCGCCGCCAACGCGCGGCGTTCGGCCGACCCTGTTTGGGCCTGCGGGATCACAGCCACGTCTCGCAAGCGTCGGTGGTCAGCGTTTTTCGAATGAGTGTAGTCGGGATGTTGGTGGAGCTGATCGGGATCGAACCGACGACCTCCTGAATGCCATTCAGGCGCTCTCCCAGCTGAGCTACAGCCCCGAAAACCAAAACCCAAGGTAGATCGCGAGCCTCTGGATCGTCAACCCGATTCGGGTAGCTTCGTGGCGATGACCCGGCCCACCCGAACCAAAGTTTTGGCGACTCTCGGCCCCGCCAGCAGAACGCCCGAACGGCTCGAGGCGATGATTCTCGCGGGGATAGATTGCGCTCGGCTCAACTTCTCGCACGGAGATTACGGCGAGTACGCGCGCACGATCGCATTGGTGCGTGAGACCGCGGAGAGGCTCGATCGGCCGGTCGCAATCCTCCAGGATCTGCAGGGACCCAGAATCCGAATCGGAAAGATCGAGGGCGGGTCGATCGAGCTGGCGGCTGGAGAAACGGTCCACCTGGAGGCCGGTGACGGTGTCGGAACCCGAGACCTCTTGACAACTACATACCGCGAATTGCCCCAAGACGTCAGACCAGACAATCGGATCCTCCTCGATGACGGTCGATTGGTGCTAGTCGTCGAGCAGGTCCAGAGCGATGTCGTCAAAGCGCGCGTGCTCGAAGGTGGCGTCCTCAAGGAGAAGAAGGGAATCAACCTGCCGGGTGTGCAGATCAGCGCGCCAGTGCTAACCGAAAAAGACCGTCAGGATATCGCGTTTGGGTGCGAGCACGGAGTCGACTACGTGGCGTTGTCGTTTGTTCGCAGCGGCCACGACCTTCGGATGCTGAAGCAAGAGATGCGAAAGCACGGCAGCGAAGTGCCGGTGATCGCGAAGCTGGAGCGGCCTCTGGCGGTGGACAACCTGGACGAAATCTTGGCCGAAGGCGCGGGCGTCATGATCGCGCGCGGCGATCTCGGCGTCGAGTTACCGCCGGAACGAGTGCCGATCCTGCAGAAAGAAATCATTCGGCGTGCCAATGATTCCAAGCGGTTGGTGATCGTCGCCACCCAAATGTTGGAGTCGATGACCACCAGCCTCACTCCGACCCGGGCCGAGGCCTCTGACGTGGCGAATGCGATCTTCGACGGCACGGATGCTGTCATGCTGTCCGCCGAGACCGCGACCGGCGACCATCCGGTGGAGGCGATCGAGATGATGGAGCGCATCATCGTCGCCGCCGAGCTCGAGATCGAGCGCGCCCCCTGGCGTCGCCGTCGGGAAACCGAGCCGACCGAGGACTTTGGCGAGGCGATCGGCGACGCCGCAACTCTTGTCGCGGCAGAGGTTGGCGCCAAGTACATCGTGGCTTTTACCCAATCCGGGTCGACCGCAGGGCTGTTGGCCAAGTACCGGCCCTCGGTCCCATTGATCGCGTTCACACCCAGCCAGCGGGTTCGCAACCGACTGGCGATTCACTGGGGGGTCAAACCGTTGGTCGCCGAGATCGCCGATACAATCGACCGCTTGATCTCGGAGCTGGAGAAGCGACTGGTGATCGAAAACCTTGCGCGCGAAGGTGAGGTTATCGTAGTGGTGTGCGGCGCACCGCTCGATGTCGCCGGTCGAACCAATCTCATGAAGGTGCATCGGATCGGTGACGAGCCGCGTCTGGGAGATGGCCAAGTCGCTTCTTGAAATCCGTTTGACGGCTCCAAAACCCTCAGATAGCTTCGCTTTTCATGGCTGAAGTTGTTGCAGCAGAGAAGCCGATCACTGGCTTGCAAGGCGTTGTTGTCGCCGACTCCGAAATATCGTATGTCGACGGGCAGGCCGGGCAACTCGTTTATCGCGGCTACTCGATAGAGGATCTAGCTGCGAATTCGACTTTCGAGGAAACCGCCAAGTTGTTGCTCGACGGCACTCTGCCAAACCGTTCGGAGTTGGACCAGTTCAACGCCGAACTGATACGTGCCAGGCGGTTGGACAGCGAAATCATCGGTCTCATTCGCGCCTACCCGAAGAACGCTCAGCCAATGGCGGTGTTGAGAACAGCCGTCTCCACGCTAGGGTTGTTCGATCCTGACGCCAAGGATATCGGACCTGAGGCGACGCGCCGGAAGGTGATTCGATTGGTGGCCAAGTTCCCCACCATCGTGGCCGCCTTCGAGCGCCATCGTAACGGCCACGATCCGGTCAGCCCGCGAGAGGACTTGGCTCACGCGGCGAACTTCCTCTACATGCTGACCGGTACCGAGCCAGATCCCGAGGACGCACGCGTCATGGACGTGTGTCTCATTCTGCACGCTGAGCACGGGATGAACGCTTCGACGTTCTCGGCTCGCGTGACGGCGGCTACGTTGTCGGACATTCACTCCGCCGTCACGTCTGCGGTCGGAACGTTAAAGGGCGCGTTGCACGGCGGCGCGAACCAAGAAGTAATGAAGATGCTTCTCGATATCGATCGGCGGGAGATCGAGCCGGCCGACTTCGTGCGAGCGATGCTAGGCCGCAAAGAGCGAGTGATGGGCTTCGGGCATCGCGTTTACAAAACAATGGACCCGCGGGCGCCGATTCTGAGGCGATTCTCTCGAGATCTGACCGCCCGCGCGGGGCAGCCAAAATGGTTTACGATGAGCGAACAGATCGTGGAGACGATGGCAGCGGAAAAGGGGATCGATCCCAACGTCGATTTCTTTTCGGCTTCCACGTACCATGCGCTGGGCATCCCGATCGACCTGTTTACGCCGATCTTCGCGATCTCTCGTATCAGCGGTTGGGCCACACATGTCGAGGCTCAATACAGGCACAACCGACTGATACGGCCACGCGCGAACTACGTCGGGCCGAGCGATTTGATCTACACGCCGATCGAGAAGCGGTAGTCTCCAGCCCGGTCCCGCAAATCCACGCTCCACTTCCGCGTGTATCGTTGTGCTGCGCTTCGAATCTTGCATACTTGAAAGGAGCACGGAAATGACGTACGAACGGTTAAAGCCCCCTTCGGACGGCGAGATCATAGGATACGACCAGGCGTTTCGGGTAAAAACGCCCGATCGGCCGATCATCCCGTTTATCGAGGGTGACGGCATCGGACCCGACATATGGTCTGCCGCGCGTCGGGTTTTCGACGCTGCGGTCAAATCGGCCTACGGCACAGAGCGGTCGGTGTGTTGGTTCGAGATCTTCGCCGGTGACAAGGCGGTCGCCGAGTATGGCGATGGTTCCTACCTGCCCGACGATACGCTGCAAGCCATTCGCGATTATCGCGTCGCGATCAAAGGCCCGCTGACGACCCCTGTCGGTGGCGGCATTCGATCACTCAACGTCACCTTGCGGCAACGGCTCGATCTGTATTGCTGTGTTCGACCTGTCCGATACTACGCCGGCACGCCGTCTCCGATGCGCGAGCCGGGCAAGCTCGATGTCGTCGTATTTCGCGAGAATACCGAGGATGTGTATGCCGGCATCGAATGGGAGGTAGGGAGCCCGGAACAGCAGCGCGTGCTCAAGTTCCTGAACGAGGAGATGGGAACCGAGATCCCGGCTGACGCGGGCATAGGGGTAAAGCCGATAAGCGAGCGCAAAACCAAGCGGTTGGTCACCGCAGCGATCCGCTATGCGCTGGACAAGAAAAGGTCCTCGGTGACGCTCGTTCATAAGGGCAACATCATGAAGTTCACCGAGGGAGCGTTTCGGCAATGGGGTTATGAGGTGGCAGCCGACGAGTTTGGCGATCGGATGGTTGCCGAGGCCGATCTCGATGGTGATCGCGGCGATCGCACCCTCATAAAGGACCGGATCGCGGATGCGATGTTCCAGCAACTATTGCTGAGGCCCGACGAATACGACGTGATCGCGCTGCCGAATCTGAACGGCGACTATCTGTCGGACGCGGCCGCCGCCCAAGTCGGTGGTCTGGGTTTGGCGCCGGGAGCGAACATCGGAGACGCGTGGGCCGTGTTCGAGGCGACTCACGGTACGGCGCCCAAGTATGCCGGGCTCGACAAGGTGAATCCCGGGAGTGTCATCCTATCGGGGGCGTTCATGTTCGATTTCCTGGGATGGGGTGAGGTCAAGTCGAAGATCGAAGACGCTCTCGAAGCGGCGATCGGTGACAAGGTCGTGACCTACGACTTAGCTCGGCAGATGGAGGGTGCTACCAAGGTCAAGTGCTCGGAGTTTGCGACCGCGATTATTGACCGTATGTAGGACGGCTGAAGATGGTAAACACGCGGTTGGTGTTCGCATTCCCGGTTGTGCTCTCCGTCGGTGTGTTGCTCATACCGATCGTGTCGGACTACACGGATCACACCGCCGCCGCGGCCGCCGCGCAGGAATCGCGCTGGCTCGTGGGTCACCTCGTTGCGGCGGTCTCCTTTGGTCTAGCCGCCGCTGCTGCGGCTGAGATCGGCCGGTGGATCTCCGCGTCGGGACCCGGGATCTCGTATCGAATCGCTGTTCCCCTCATGGCAGTCGGGGCCGGCCTGCATGCAGCCGGTCTCGGTGCCGACGGCATCGGTCCCGTTGCGGCGGCGTCTCCAGTTGAGTTCTTCGATCGCAGCGGTCGCTACGTTGTCCCGGTTTTTGTCGTCGGCGCAGCGAGCTTTAGCGTCGGTTTGATCGCGTTGACGGCGACAGTTCGCTGGCGTGGGCTGCTATCGACCGGTTTGGGTTGGATCGTTTTCTTTGCCAGCATCGTCTTTGCCGTCGCCGAAGCGATTCCGTCGGGGTGGGGTCTCTACGTCGTCGCGGCTGCTTCGTGGGTTGTTTTTTGGCCCCTGGCCAGAAGCATGAGGACGTCGTGATAGAGCGGCGGGCACGACGTGCAGTTTGTTGACGAAGCCACGATCAGCGTCGAAGCAGGGACTGGCGGCGACGGCTGCGTTTCGTTCCGACGGGAGAAGTTTGTGCCGCGCGGTGGGCCCGACGGGGGCAATGGTGGGCGCGGTGGCGACGTAGTGCTGGCGGTCGACGTGAACCTGTCTACGCTTCAGGATTTTCGCTATCGGAAACAGTACCGCGCCGGTCGTGGCAAGCACGGTTCGGGGAACAACCGGGCCGGCGCGAACGGTGCCGATGTTCTTCTGCGCGTGCCTCCGGGAACGATTGTCAGAGACCGGGTGACGGGGGAGGTGGTGGCGGATCTGACTAGCCCGGGGACAAATGCGGTAGTTGCTGCCGGCGGCCGCGGCGGACGTGGCAACGCGGCGTTTGCTACCGCTACCCACCAGGCGCCGCGGCGGGCGGATTCGGGCATCCCCGGCGAGACGCGCGAGCTGTCATTCGAGCTCAAGCTCCTGGCGGATGTCGGGCTGGTTGGCGCGCCGAATGCCGGCAAGTCGACGTTACTCTCGCGGATCAGCGCCGCGCGCCCCAAGATCGCAGACTATCCGTTTACCACACTACAACCCAACCTTGGGGTCGTCTCGATCGAACCCGGACGCTCGTTCGTCGTTGCCGACATTCCGGGTCTGGTTGAGGGCGCGGCCGAGGGGAAGGGTTTGGGGGCTCGTTTTCTGCGCCACATCGAGCGCACCCGGGTGCTGTGTTTTCTCATTCCGGTGATTACTGCCGATCCCGAGGCCGAGCTCGATGCATTGCGATCCGAGCTCGGAACCTGGTCCGCCGCGCTGCTCGAGCTGCCTCAGGTCGTCGTGTGGTCGAAGGGCGACCTGGGTGATCCGCCCGCGGCTAGCTTCGACGATGTTGTTGCCGTGCACACAGTCAGCGCAGTGACCGGCGCGGGTCTGGACGGGTTGGTCGAAACGATGTGGCGGGTGGTGCGAGAAACCGCCGCGGCGGCGGATGGCTAAAGCTGAGGCCGGCCGTCAACGATTGGCGCTGGGCGACGACAGTTACCCGTCTCAGCTAGCGATCTCGCCTGACCCGCCGCCGCACCTCTACTGTCAAGGTGATGCACGACTCTTGGCGCGGACAGCGGTGGCGATCGTCGGCGCTCGAAGGACGACCGAGCTGGGGGTCGCCATGGGCGAGCAGTTGGGCGCCCAATTGGCAGCAGCCGGCCTGGTTGTGGTCAGCGGGTGCGCGATTGGGGTCGACGCCGCTGCGCACCGCGGGGCGCTTGAGGTGGGCGGCGACACGATCGCCGTCTTGGGTGGCGGGCTCGATGTCTCCGCGCCGGCCAGCAATCGCGCTCTGGCCGCTGACATCGCCGCGCGAGGGTGTTTGATCAGCGAGCATCCCGAAAGGGTGCCACCGCTCAAGCACCACTTTCCACGCCGGAACCGGATCATCGCCGGGCTCGTCAGGGTCGTGATAGTGGTTGAAGCCGCAGCCCGGTCGGGTGCGCTGATTACGGCGCGGCACGCTTTGGCCGCCGGACGCGAAGTCATGGCGGTGCCTGGCCACCCGCTTTTGCCGACGTCGGTCGGCGCGAATCGCCTGATCGCGGATGGCGCGCGCGCGGTCTTCGGGTCGCAGGACGTGCTGGACGAGTTGGCCGCGCTCCCGCCGATCGATGGAGTCGAGCCGCTCTTGCCGGTCGCACCGCCAAGCCCGACCGCCACCAAGGGCACAGTCTCATCGTTGCTCGACGCTCTTTCCGAGCACCCCGCCACCCCGGAGGAATTGGCCACCAGCGTTGGGTTGGCCCTCCCCAAAGTGCTGGCTGATTTGACCCAGCTGGAGATCCTGGGGCTCGCTCGCGCGCTTCCCGGTAGCCGCTTCGCGCGCAGCCACCCTGTGACGAAGGGCTGAGCGATTGCGTCGTCCCCTCCACGTCTACGTCCACGTCCCTTTCTGTGCCCGCAAGTGCCCCTACTGCCATTTCTACAACATCGGTCACGACGACGGCCGCGAAGCTGTCTTCGTCGACGCGCTGGCGCGCGAGATCGATGATTGGCGGCGACGAGGCGAGTTCGATGGGACTGAGTTGGCGACGCTCTATTGGGGTGGCGGCACGCCGTCGATCCTGTCTGAGCCGGGGTTTTCGAGGCTGGCCGAGATGTGCCTCGGTATGGCCCAAACAGCGAACGAGTTCGAGTGGACGATCGAGCTGAATCCGGCCGACGCCAAGCCCGACAAGCTGGCCAGCTATCGAGCGCACGGTGCCAACCGACTCTCAATCGGAGCGCAGTCCTTTGACGTCGAACGGTTGACGTTCCTCGAGCGTGGCCATTCAGGTGGAGAGTCGCGGGATGCCGTTTTGGCGGCGGCTCACGCGGGGTTCGACAACGTCTCGATCGATCTCATGTTCAATCTTGCCGTGACCGGGCGACGAAGAGCGTGGGCGACCGATCTCGCTTCGGCGTTCGAGCTCCCGATAACCCATCTTTCGTTATACGGGCTCACCGTCGATCCCGCGACGGCATTCGGTGTCCGCGACCGAGCCGGAGCGAGACTCACGTT
This sequence comes from Gemmatimonadota bacterium, assembly GCA_039588915.1. Classification (GTDB taxonomy): domain Bacteria; phylum Gemmatimonadota; class Gemmatimonadetes; order JACCXV01; family JAHWKZ01; genus CAMYLR01. Next base: position 52,794 of record JBDGYV010000013.1, on the reverse strand, counting down.
GAGCGGTCGCGCCTACGCCGCCGAATACCGAGCCGCCTGTCGGGTCGCCCGCCGGGCCGGTTTCGAACACTACGAGATCTCGTCGTTCGCTCAGCCTGGCCGGTACGCAGCTCACAACTCCGCGTACTGGTCGGGTCGCCCGTATCTCGGCTTGGGCCCGTCGGCGCATTCTTTCGATGGCGAGCGGCGCTGGGCCAACGATTCCTCGCTGACCGCCTGGGCCGAAGCGTTGGCAACCGGTGCCGACCCGCGCGCATTCGTCGAGCGGTTGGACCCGTCACAACGCGCTCTCGAGACCCTGTACCTTGGGCTGCGGACGGCGGACGGCGTCGACGTCGACCACCCGCTGCTCGAGCCAGCGGGCGCCAGGCGCGTGGTCGAGGAGCTGATGAGCGACGGTTTGTGTGACCGGTCACGGGATCGGGTGGCGTGCACCGAGCGCGGGTTCCTGGTGTACGACTCGATACTCGAACGCCTAGTCGCGGTCAGTCGCTGCCCGGGACCGACCCCGGTTGCTACCGCGCTGAATTGATGCGGCTCTCAACGTCAGGTAGCTTTTGAACGTCATGCACACGGACGAACAGGAACTGACACGCCGTGAACGGCGGGTTCTCGAAGCCGTCATCCACACCTTCGTGGATACCGCAGCCCCGGCTGCATCACGTGCGGTGGCGCGGGACTTCGATCTCGGCGTGAGCCCGGCCACCGTTCGCAACACCATGAGTGACCTCGCACGCAAGGGGTATCTCACCCAAGCCCACCCCAGCGCTGGACGCACTCCAACTGACAAAGCGTATCGCTACTACGTCGACACGTTGATGAAGATCCAGGAGCTGTCCGCCGACGAGGTAGCACAGGTCCTGGCCACGGTTAGCGGCGAAACGAGCGCTGAGCAGGAGTTGCTCTCGCGTGCCGTTTTGGCGCTATCGGTGTTGACCCACGAGCTCGGATTGGGCCTCGGCCCCCGGATCGGTGGCGGTGTTTTGGAGCGCATCGAGCTGGTCGGCCTCTCGAGCGAACGAATGCTGATCGTGCTCGCCGTCGACTCGGGGCCGGTGAGAACGATCTACGTCGAGGCACCGCGACCGGTGACCGACGAGGTGCTTGCGCAGTTCCTCAACGAACGGTTGGCGGGGCGAGGGCTAAGAGAGATTCGCGAAACCTACCGCGATCGATTGTCGGATGGACCGACGGAGCACGCTGATCTGCTGAACATCTTCCTAGAGCAGGCTGATAGCGCGTTTGCCACCCACCCACCGGTTGACAGCGTAGTGCTCGGCCCGGCGTCGAGCCTGGCCGAGCAGCCGGAGTTTGCAGACCGCGAAGGTCTGCGCACGCTGATCGAGCTGACGGAGCAGAAGGAGCTGCTGGCCCGGGCGCTGGACGCGCGCCGCGCCGAAGGGATCGTCATCTCGATCGGTGGTGAGCACGCCCAACAGCCGCTGCTCGACTTCAGCTTGGTCACCACGCAGTACGAGATGGCTGGGGTACGTGGAACGATCGGTGTCATGGGGCCGACCAGAATGCCATACGAGCGCGTCGTCGCGTTGGTCCAATACACCGCGGACCTCCTTTCGTCGCTCCCCGACCGGAGCGACTAGCCGACCACCCAACCAATGACGAAACGTGATTATTACGAGGTGCTGGGCGTCTCGACCGACGCATCGGACGAAGGGATCAAGCGGGCCTATCGCAAAGTCGCGATGGAGAATCATCCCGATCAGAACCCGAGCGATCCGGCAGCCGAGGAACGTTTCAAGGAAGCGTCTGAGGCGTATTCGGTCTTGCGCGATCGAGATCTCAGGACCCGGTACGATCGGTTCGGGCATGCCGGCGTCGGTCAGGGCGCCGGAGCGGGCGGTTTTCAGGATTTTGACTTGGCCGACGCGTTGCGCGCCTTTATGCGTGATTTTGGCGGTTTCGAAGATTTCTTCGGTGCGCCCCGGAGGCATCATCGACGCCAGGGTCCGCTCAAGGGGAGCGACGTTCAGATGCGCATGCGCGTCACGCTCGAAGAAGTTGCTTCAGGCGTCGAGAAGACGATTCGCGTGAAGCTGTACCAACGATGCGAAACCTGCGATGGTAACGGGAGCGAAAGCGGCGAGCGCACCCCGTGCCCGACATGTGATGGGCAGGGAGAAGTCCGACGCGCCCAGCGATCGATCTTCGGTCAGTTCGTGAGCATCGAGCCGTGTCCGGAATGTCATGGCGAGGGCCAGGTGGTCAGCGATCCGTGTCGCGATTGTGGTGGCGAGGGGCGCGTGCGGGAGGACCGCCGGATAAAGGTTCGCATTCCGGCGGGCGTGGAGACCGGTAATTACCTAACGCTGCGTGAGGAGGGAAACGCTGGTCCCCGGGGGGGACCGCTCGGCGATCTCATCGTGGTGCTTGAGGTACGACCGCACGATCGATTTCATCGCGATGGCGATGATGTGCGTATGGAATTTGCGCTGTCGTTTCCGATGGCCGCGCTGGGAACCGAGGTCGAGGTGCCGACGTTGCACGGTGCAGCGACGCTTGTAGTCCCACCGGGCACCCAAACCGGCGCCGTCCTCGAGTTACCGGGCGAGGGGTTGCCGCGACTCAACAGCGACCGTCGTGGTGACCAGCTTGTGCGTATGGCGGTCTGGGTCCCGACCCGTCTTTCGGCCGCTGAACGAGAGCAACTCGAAGCGCTTTCCGAGTCAGAGAATTTCGCGCCGCCGGAAGGAGAAAAGGGTTTCTGGCGAAAGGTGAAGGAAACCTTCACGACGTGAGCTACGTCGAACTCACGGTGACGGCTCCGGTCGCGGCCGAGGAGACGGTCACGGCGGCGCTGGCGGCGTGCGAAACGCTCGGCGGTTGGGTCGAGAAGCCGGGTCTGTTCCGCGGCTACTTCTCACCGCCCGCAGCTGACCTAACCGACCGATTCCGAGCAGCTTGGCGTGGTCTCGCCGGTGAGCCGTGCCCCCATCCAATCGTTGTACGAAATCGTCCGGCTCAAGACTGGCTCATGGCTTCGCGTGCGGCGGCGAAGCCGATACCGATAACCCGCAGACTATGGATCGCACCACCGGGAGTCGTGCCGGATGCTGCCTATTCGAAGGTGGTGTGGATCCAACCCGGGCTCGGGTTTGGTACCGGAAGCCACGCTACGACGCAGGCGCTCTTGCGATGGTTGGACCATGGATCACCGTTTCGCTCGGTACTCGATGTCGGCACCGGAAGTGGCGTGCTGGCATTGGCGGCAGTGGCGTTGGGCGCCGGTCGCGTCGTCGGCCTTGACATCGATCCGGATGCGATCGTCGGCGCGATCGACAACCGAGCTCGCAACGCGCAGGCGAGCGAGTTGATGCTGGTTCGCGGTTCGACGACGAGCTTACGGCCGGGCTACCGCTTCGAGTGCGTGCTCGCCAATCTCGACGGGCCGACACTGGCCAACGAGCTACCGCACATCGCCGGCCTCTGCTCGGCGCGTGGTCGCGTCGGTGTGGCTGGCCTGATGCTGTCCGAACGTGAACGGTTGATCGACGCTGCGAGGCAGCTCGGACTCGGGCTGCTCGATCAGCGCGAAGACCCCGACCCCACGTTTAAAGATGTCTGGTGGAGCGGATGGTTCGCTGCGCCGGAGAACCCGGTATGACGCGACCTTGGTGTCTCTCACCCGCAGCTATGGCGGCGGTGGACGCGGCGGCGATCGATGCCGGGTTGCCCGGGGTGGCCCTCATGGAAACCGCAGGACGGGCGGTGACTGCGGCGATCATCGATCGATGGGGAGACGCCGGGCGGGCACGGATTCTGGTAGGTAAGGGAAACAACGGCGGTGACGGTCTCGTCGTGGCGCGCACACTGCTTGCCGGCGGTTGGGAGGTTGAGCTCGCGCTGTTTTGCGATCCGGCCGAGCTGATCGGTGACGCCGGCGCACAGTGGGCGTTGGTCGAGCCGATGGGCTTGGTTGTCGAGCGGATCGAAAACGAATCGCAAGCCGCCGCGCTCGGTCAACCACGCGATTTCACGTGTGGTGTCGATGCGCTGTTGGGCACCGGTCTCCGGGGTGAGGTGCGGGAACCGATGCGGACCGCGATCCGTGTGTTAAACGAGGGCCCGCTGCCGATCGTCGCTGTCGATGCGCCATCCGGTCTCGACGGTTCGACCGGTCGCCCGCTTGCCATCGCGGTTCGTGCCGCGATGACCGTCACTTTTGGTTTCCCCAAGCCGGGACTCTTTCTCGGCGCTGGCCCGGCGCACACCGGTCACCTAATCGTGGCCCCCTTGGGGTATCCACCGAACGCGCTTGATGCCGCTGGGCCCGCGCCGCTGGAGTGGAGCAGGCTCGAACAAGCCTGCGCCGCGTTGCCACCGCTCGCCATCGACGCACATAAGGGATCCGCCGGACGACTCTTGCTGGTCGCTGGATCTGAAGCATACCGTGGCGCGGCGGTGCTCGCGGCGACCGCCGCACTCCGGTCCGGCGTCGGCCTGTGCACGGTGGCTGCGCCGGCATCGATCGCCGAGTTCATCGTCGGCGCCGTTCCAGAAGTGATCGTCGAACCTCTACCCGTCAACGGCTCGGGTGAGTTGTCGCCTACGGCCACCGAGCGGGTCACTCGGTTTGGAGAGCATGTTGACGCGATCGCGATCGGGCCCGGAATGGGCGGTGGTGCGGGAGTGCGGCCGGTGGTCGAGGCCGCGGTTGCCACCGACCGACCTCTAGTGTTGGATGCCGATGGTCTGAATGCGCTCGCCGATGTGCCGGAGACGATTCGGCGCGACTCGCCGACGGTTATCACGCCACACCCCGGCGAGCTAGCGCGTTGGTTGAATGAGAAGGCGGGAACGATCGACGCCGATCGGATCGAAGCCGCGCCATGCGCGGCCGACCAGTGGGGGGTTCACGTCGTGTTGAAGGGTGCGCCAACGGTCATCGCCGATCCGAATCGTCGCACCGCGCTCAACCTGACCGGCAACCCGGGTTTGGCGACCGGTGGCAGCGGCGACGTGTTGACCGGCCTGCTGGGCGCTCTGCTGGCCCAAGGCGTGGCGGCGCCTTTGGCCGCTCGGGCGGCACCGCTGCTTCACGGGCTGGCCGCCGATTGGGCCGCGCACGACCTCGGCGAACGCGGGCTTGTACCCAGCGATCTCTTTCGCTATTTGCCGCTGACGATCCGCGAGCTCGGGGCGGGGCGTGGTCCGGCGCTACTCGAACGCATCGATCATCGTTACAAGACGTTGTTGACGGTTGGCGATACCGGCCCGTGATCCCCGGTGCCGCAACCGTAGTCGCCTCCATGGTGACCGTTTGGGTGCTCATCGGAGCCAGCTCAGCGATCGGTCAGCGAGTCAACCGTTTCGACCCCGAAGATTGGGTCACCCTCCGCGATTTTCGCTTCGTGACATCGGTGGCGGTGTCGAACGAGATCGCCTACTTCGGAACGACCGCCGGAGTCGAGCGGCTCGACACGCTCCGCGACCAATGGCTTGCGCCGATCACCTCGGCCGATGGTTTGCCCAACGAACGGGTGACCGCGGTGGTCGTCGATCCAACCGGTGGCGATTTGTGGATCGGCACCGCGCGAGGCGTGTCCCGTTACACCGAATTCATCGGCGAGGTGGAGCGCGTCTTTGGACCGCCACCGACCTTCGTCGAAGAGCTCAGGATCGATCCCGATGCGGGAACCGTGTTCGCCAGAGTTGGAGGGGGCTGGTGGAGCGCGCGCGTCGGTTCGCCCGCAATGGAAAGGAGCCCGCCGCCACCGCGTGACGCGCGCGGCTCGATCGATGTCGATGTTATCGACCCCTTCGATCTGCCGTGGACCGATCCGCTGTATGTCGACAGCGAGATCGACCGCAGCCAGAGCGTTCGCTTGACCCAACTCGATCGAGATTTGCGCGGCGACTTCTATGTCGGGACGTGGGGTGACAATGGTCGCCTGTGGGGTCGCGCGCGGTTGGAATGGGAGCCGCTCCTGTTCGGGTTGGGTGGTCGCGGCGGTGGTCCCATCGTGGAGACGACCAACGGGATGTGGTTCGTGCCGATCGATCGTCCACGCGCGAGAACGGAACCGGCGCCGGTGGCGATCGCTTTTGCCGATCGCGACGGACGCTGGTCGTACGCGGTGCCACGATCCGAGTCCGGATTGCCGACCGCGCTTGCGACCAGTGGCTCGGCCAGTGGTGACACGTTGTATCTGGGATCGGACTACGGTTTGACCCGCTACGCGGAGGGCGAGTGGACCACTCGCGGGTGGAACACCGATCCACCGATCGATGCGGTGACGGCCCTGCACGTCGATGGCCCCCGATTGTGGGTCGGGACGCCGCGCGGCTTGACGCTCTGGGATCGCGATACCGACCACCCGACGGCACACTTCTTGGCCGCTCGATCGATTACCGCGCTGGCGGTTTCGGCCGATGCTGTATTCGTCGGCACAAACCTCGGCTTGTACGTCGGCCAGCGCGATGCGACGGCCGGAGCGGGTTTTGCGCCCGATTCGTTTGTGCGAACCGAAAGCCGCGGAAGCCGGATCCGAGCACTCGCGGTTCGCGACACCTTGCTCGTTGTTGCGACTGGGGTTGGGCTCGGTGTCTTCAACCGCTCGAGCGGCGAGTGGCGCTTTGTGGCCGCCGTCGAAGGGCGGCTTGAAGCGCCGCCACTGGCGGTGGCGATCGACGACCAGCAGGTGTGGGTCGGCACCGATCGTGGGCTCGTTCGATGGCAGCTGACGACCGACGAATGGGACGTCTATCGTCCCAGTGACGGGTTGGCCGGACTGCCGGTGCAGCACTTATTGGCCGCTGAGGATGCGGTTTGGGTCTCGACCCCCGACGGAGTCAGTCGTTTCGGTTGGCGCCAGGCGCGGCGTTAGAACGAGTCGATGGAGCCCGGCGAGTTCGATTGGATCCGGCGCATCGTGAGCTGTCTTGGGTCGGGTGGCTCGGAGATCGGCGACGATGCGGCGGTGCTGACCGGTCCGGATGGCGAAACGTGGGTGTGGACGATCGACACGCTGGTCGAGAACGTGCACTTCCGATTCGATTGGTTGGAGCCCGAAGCGGTCGGCCACCGCGGACTGATCGCCAGCCTCAGCGATCTGGCGGCGATGGGCGCCGAGCCGGTTGCGGCGCTGACCGCGCTCGCCGCGCCAGCCGATGCATTGGCTGCTCGGGTTGAGCGACTCTACGCCGGACTGGCCGTGACCGCCCAACGCGCCGGCTGCCCGGTGGTCGGTGGCGACTTGTCGCGGGCCGGCGAGGTTCAGCTCACCGTCACTGCGCTCGGTCGCTGCCCGGGCCAGGTGCTGACCCGGGATGGGGCTCAACCGGGTGACGAGGTGTGGGTCACTGGCGCGCTCGGTGGACCGGCTGCCGCGCTGGCGTTGCTGATGCGCGAAGGACCTACGCCCGAGGTGCTTGCTCATCCGGCGTACGATCGGTTGGCTCACCCGTCGGCCCGAGTCCCCGAAGCCCGATGGCTCGTGGATCGTGCTCGATTGGGCGCCGCCATCGACATCTCGGACGGATTGTCGGGCGATGCCGGGCATGTGGCGCGCGCCAGCGGTGTGGGGATAACGATCGAAACCGAGAAGGTGCCAGCCGATGCCGGTGCGAGGGATGTCGGTCGCCAGCTGGATGTCGATCCGATCGAGTGGGTGCTCCACGGTGGCGAGGAATTCGAGCTTCTGCTGACCGCTCGTGCGGGATCGATCGGCCCTCTCGTTAACGAGTTCGAAGCGACGTTCGGTGTTTCGCTGACCGAGATCGGAACCGCGGTCGAAGGCGCTGGCGTGGGGTGCATCGAAAACGAGGTCGTCAGGCCGCTCAAACCCGAATCCTGGGACCATTTTGGTACGCCGTCCGATCTCGGCTCGTAGCTGTCCAGGCGGTTGCATCGACCCGACACGGTCGGTTAGGATTCATCACCCATCCGAAAGACGACCGCAACCATTGCCAGATCTCTTACGATGACGACAATCGCGCGCCTCATCGCCCGCGAGATCCTCGACTCGCGCGGTCGGCCGACCGTCGAGGTCGACTGCTGGACCGATTCCGGCATCATGGGTCGAGCGGCGGTCCCGTCTGGCGCATCCACCGGCGAACACGAAGCACTCGAGCTGCGTGACGGCGATCGCAATCGATATCACGGTGCCGGTACCCGAAAGGCGGTGGCCCACGTTCACGAAACGATCGCGCCGGCCGTCGCTGGAATGACGCTCGGCGATCAGGCGGGGATCGATGCGCGACTGCTGGAACTGGACCGCACGCCGGACAAGTCTCGACTCGGCGCCAACGCAATTCTGGCGGTTTCGATGTCGGCTGCGGTGGCGGCGGCCAATGCGGCTGGTCAACCACTCGCTCGATCGCTTGGCGGCGATGCGGCCAATGTTCTGCCGGTTCCACTGTTCAACATCCTGAACGGTGGTGAGCACGCCGACAATACCGTCGACATCCAGGAGTTCATGATCGCTCCGATCGGGGCGCCGACGTTCGGTGACGCGTTGCGGATGGGGGTCGAGGTGTACACCGCGCTGAAGCACGTTTTGACGAGTCATGGCCTGGCCACAACCGTTGGTGACGAGGGCGGGTTCGCTCCCGACCTGGCGTCGGACACACAAGCACTCGACCGAGTTGTCGAAGCGATCAGCGAAGCTGGTTACGTGCCCGGCGAGGAGATCGCCATCGCGCTCGACGTGGCCGCCAGCGAGTTGTTCACCGACGGTCGTTACCGATGGAAGAAACAGGGTGGACCGCTGATGAGCGCCGAAGATCTGATCGCGTTTTACGCTGACCTCTGCGATCGCTATCCGATCGTATCGATCGAAGACGGCTTGGCGGAAGACGATTGGGAAGGTTGGAAATCGATGACGGCGTCGCTCGGCGATCGAGTTCAGGTGGTCGGTGACGACCTGTTTGTCACCAATCCAGAGCGGTTGCGTCGCGGGATCGCCGACGGCGCCGCCAACGCCATCTTGATCAAGCTCAACCAGATCGGCACCGTGACGGAGACCTTGGCGGCGATCGACGTAGCCCGTCAGGCCGGCTACGGCTGGGTCATCTCGCATCGATCGGGGGAGACGGAAGACACGTTTATCGCAGACCTGTCTGTCGCCGCTGGCGGTGGTCAGATCAAGTCCGGTGCGCCGGCGCGCGGTGAGCGCACGGCCAAGTACAATCGGTTGTTACGGCTCGAGACCGAGCTTGGCGATCGAGCGCGATACGCGGGTCGGGAGCCGTATCGCAGCTACAGCGGGATGGGCTCGTGAGTCGACCGCTGGCCGATCGGCGCCAGCGGCGGCGCCAAAAACGCGCCTTCCTGGCCGCGGTGGCTGCGCTCGTCGGGTACGGGTTGTTTGTCGGCGACCATCAACCGCATCACCTCGGGTTACTGTACCTCGAAGAGCGGCGAACCGAGGAGCAGATCGCCGAGCTGAGACGTGATCACGCGGATTTGACCGCCCAGCACGATGCCTTCGAGGATGATCTGTTCACGCTCGAAGCGCTGGCTCGACGCAAAGGGATGATCCGCCCTGGCGACGTCGTATATCGGATCGTTCCCGTCCCCGCCGACGTCGACTCTTTGGCTCCGCCAAACCCGCTCCGAGCCGACTCGAGCGCCCAACAAAGCCGGGCCGATCAGTAGCGCGATCCCGTTTTGGCCAGTGTTTGACAGCCAGCCAGCCCCCGAATACATTCGGTTTCACATCGCGGGGTGGAGCAGTCTGGTAGCTCGTTGGGCTCATAACCCAAAGGTCGCGGGTTCAAATCCCGCCCCCGCCACCAAAGTGAAGAAGGGGTGGTCGGTTGGCGATCACCCCTTCGTAGTTCTCGCGGCGGCGTAGCTCAGCCTGGTAGAGCAAGGGACTCATAAGCCCTGGGTCGCAGGTTCAAATCCTGCCGCCGCCACCAACTCTTTATGACGCGGCGGAGCCACGATCTCGCGGTCGCCTTTGGCGATCATTGGAAGCGCTACTTCGCTCCCCAAGGGGCGGGCACGGTTGTCGTCGCGGTTTCTGGCGGCGTCGACTCCATGGCGCTGTTGGCGCTCCTCGCGCGGGATCACGTGGCGGGCTCGGAGTTGCGCGTCGTGGCCGCTCATTTCGATCATCGCACGCGAGGGTTGGAAAGCGCCGAAGACGGTCAGTTCGTAGCGGAAGTGGCCTGCCGATGGGGCGCCGAAGTCGAGCTCGGCGATGGCGATGCGGTTGCGGACGCGAACGCGAGTGGTGGCGGACCGCAGGCTGCGGCGCGCGAATTGCGTTATCGCTTCCTAACACGGATCGCCGCTGAGCACGCTGCAGTCTCGGTCGCGACGGGTCATCACCGCGACGACAGGGTGGAAACCGTCTTGCTGCGGCTGGTGCGTGGCACCAGCCCCGAGGGGCTGGCGGCTTTGGGGCCAATCGAGCAGCTCTACGGTGTCCTCATCGTGCGACCGCTGCTGGCGTTTTCCCGGGCCTCTATTCTGGCCTGGGCCGAGGCTACCGGGGTGCCCTTTCGTGACGACCCCTCGAACCTGGAGGACCGCTATCCCCGCAATCGCATGCGACACGAAGTGCTGCCACTGCTGGCCGAGTTCAATCCCCGAGTCGACGAGGCGATCGTCCGTCTCAGCGCGCTCGCCGGGTCGGACAGCGCTTTTCTGAGCGCCGCCGCCGCCGACTTGCTGAGCACTGCGACCGAGAGTTGCGTGGAGACGACTTGGCGACTCGCTGCGGCGCCTCTGGTCGACGCCCCGACAGCGTTGCTGTCGCGCGCCGTGATCAGTGGCTGGGCGTGGTGCGCCCCGCACAGAACACCCCCGCCGAGCGGCGAATGGATCGCTGGGGCGGTAGCGTTCCTAAGACGGGGCCACGGTGGAAGCGTCCCAATCCCAGGCGGAGGCGAGCTTCGCCGGTCTACCAGTTGGATCGAGTTCGAGCGTCAGGACAACGGCGGAGGAGGCGGCGATGAGTGAGGCGCAGACCGTCACCACAGGCAGCGTGGCCACGGTGCTGATCGATGAAGAGCGTCTCCAGGCTCGGATCCGCGAGCTGGGCGAAGAGATCACCACCGATTATGCCGAGCGTGACTTGGTGCTGCTCTGCCTGCTCAAGGGTGGGATCTATTTCACATCGGACTTGAGTCGAGCGATCGATCTCCCGATCACACTGGAGTTCGTGCGCGCCCGCTCGTACGCCGGCACTGAATCGACCGGCGCGGTCAAGCTGTCGTGGATAGACGGGCTCGACATTTCGAACCGCGATGTGTTGATCGTCGAAGACATCGTGGATACCGGTCTTACGCTCGTCGAGATCTGGCAGGCACTGGAGGCTCAGGGGCCGGCCAGCCTCGACATCTGCACGCTGCTGTACAAGGAGAAGCACCTCGCTCAACCCTTTCCGCTCCGCTATATTGGCTTCACAATTGAAGATGTGTTCGTGGTTGGCTACGGTTTGGACCTCGAGGAGCAGTACCGGAACTTGCCGTACATCGCGGTGTTTCAGCCCGACGATGCCGATCGCGACGAACCAACAGGTTTGCTGAACCCCCCATGAGCGAAAAGCAAAACCGCCCACGCCGGCCGCGCCGCTCGAGCGGCTCCGGTCGTCGTCCTCCTCGACGCGCCCAGCTCTCCAGCCTCTACCGGAGCATCGCACTGTGGGCTCTGATCTTGATCGGGGTGGGCCTGCTGCTGCAGTTCTTCATGCCCAAGGAGCAGCAGCGAGTCGATATCAAGTACTCGGAATTCGCCGAACAGTTGGTCAACGAGAACATCCAGTCGGTGACCATCACCGACAAGGAGATCTCGGGCGAACTCAGGAAATCGGCTACCACAACGACCGGCGGCGATGCGCGGAGTTACACCGAGTTTCACACGATCCTGCCGTTCGAAGACCCCGAACTCGTGCGCCGCCTGGAGGTGCGTGGGGTGGCGGTGGAAGCCCGTCAAGCGGGTACGAAGTGGGGACAGATCCTGCTTACGTCGCTGCCGTGGATCCTCATCATCGGCATCTGGATCTTTCTGCTTCGTCAGATGCAGGGCGGTGGCTCGCGAGCCTTCTCGTTCGGGAAATCGCGCGCTCGGCTCCTTGCCGCGGATGCACCCAAAGTGACGTTTGACGACGTTGCGGGCGCCGACGAAGCGAAAGAAGAGCTCGAGGAGATCATCGAGTTTCTGCGCGATCCAAAGAAGTTCCAGCGTTTGGGTGGACGCATCCCTAAAGGTGTGTTGCTTCTCGGACCGCCGGGAACCGGCAAGACGCTGCTTGCACGAGCGGTAGCTGGCGAGGCCGGAGTACCGTTCTTTTCCATGTCGGGCTCTGACTTCGTCGAGATGTTCGTCGGCGTTGGCGCGTCGCGCGTGCGCGACCTCTTCGAGCAGGGCAAGGCGCACGCACCGTGTATCATTTTTATCGACGAGATCGATGCAGTCGGCCGGCACCGTGGCGCAGGGTTGGGGGGTGGCCACGATGAGCGCGAGCAAACGCTCAACCAGTTGTTGGTGGAGATGGACGGCTTCGAATCCAACGAGGGTGTCATTTTGATCGCCGCAACCAACCGGCCCGATGTGCTCGATCCAGCGCTGTTACGCCCGGGCCGATTTGACCGCCAGGTCGTCGTGGATCTCCCCGATGTCCGTGGTCGTGAGGGGATCTTCGAGGTCCACATTCGCGACATTCCGCTCGCCGATGACGTAGATCTGAAGGTGCTCGCCAAGGGCACCCCGGGCTTGTCGGGGGCTGACATCGAGAACATCGTCAACGAGTCAGCGTTGTTGGCTGCGCGCAACAACCGCACTCACGTGACGATGCCCGATTTCGAGGATGCCAAGGACAAGGTCATGATGGGTGCGGAGCGAAGGAGCCTCGTCATCTCGGACAACGAGCGACGTTCGATCGCCTTCCACGAAGCCGGACACGCGCTCGTACGGATGTTGACGCCGACAGCCGATCCGGTGCACAAAGTGACGATTATCCCGCGCGGTCGTGCGCTCGGTGTGACTCATTTCTTGCCCGAAGACGAGCGCCACATCTATACCCGCAAGTGGTGTGAGGACCAGCTGACCGCGTTGCTCGGTGGGCGGGCGGCCGAGGTGCTGATCCTTCACGAGACGACGACCGGCGCCGGCGATGACCTCCAGCGGACCACCGATCTGGCTCGTCGGATGGTGACCAAGTGGGGCATGAGCGAAGTGTTGGGTCCGCTCACGTACGGCGATGAGCAGGAACCGGTGTTCCTGGGGCGCGAGATCGCCCAGCACCGCGACTACTCGGAGGATACAGCTCGGCTGATCGACAAGGAAGTGAAGGACATCGTCGCCGCCGCGTTCGACCGAGCGATCACGATCCTCCGGGACAACCAGGACACCCTGCACCGATTGGCGGAGGCGTTGCTCGACCGGGAGATCTTAGACAGTGAGGAGATACAGAGGATTCTGGACGGCCATGAGCTGCGACCGCTCGATGTGGAGGCCTCGGCCGTCACGGAGGTCGAAAAGCCGTCTGCGGTTGAGCCCGAGGAAGACGCCCAAACGACCGTCGAGGAGCCAGGTACCGGCGACGAGTTGCCAGCGCCGGCCGGCGAATCGCGACCGGCGGCAGCCGAATCGGCCCGCGCTCGCGAGGAGACCCCTCTAATCAGCGACACGTAGCGCTCGCGGTGGTGAGCCAAGTGATCGCCTCCGAGCCGGTCATCTGGCGGGTGCGCGATCGAGAGCTCGTGCTGGGGTCGGTCCCGCTGTTGATGGGGGTCGTCAACGTGACCCCGGACTCGTTCTCCGACGGCGGTCAATACCTCGGTCACGACCTCGCTGTCGCCCATGGCTTGAGTTTGGTCGAGGCGGGCGCGTCGCTGCTCGATATCGGAGGCGAGTCAACGCGTCCGGGGGCGAAACCGGTTTCGGTCGACGAGGAGATCGCCCGCGTGGCGCCGGTGATACGTGCGGTTGCCGAGCGGGTTGACGTGCCGTTGTCGATCGACACGACCAAGGTCGAGGTGGCGCAGGCCGCGCTCGAAGCCGGCGCCAGCATCGTGAACGATGTTAGCGCGCTTCGCTTTGCACCCGCTCTGGCGGGCTTGGCGGCGGACAAAGACGCGGGACTCGTGTTGATGCACATGCGAGGCGAGCCGCGTACCATGCAGAACGATCCTCGGTATACGGATCTGTTTGCCGAGATCAGCGGTGAGCTCGAAACGGCGGCCGCGTTGGCCGAGGCGGCTGGCGTCGACCACCGCGCGATCGTGCTCGATCCTGGCATCGGCTTTGGCAAGGCAATGGTCGACAACTATCGAATTCTGGCCCATCTGGGGGTGCTGGCAAGAGTCGGCTACCCGCTAATGATCGGGCATTCGCGAAAGACGTTTCTCGATCCCGACGGACGTTATGCCCCTGCCGAGCGGCTGCCGGAGTCGCTGGCCGCGGGGCTCCTTGCGGCGCTCGGTGGAGCGCGCATTCTGCGCGTGCATGACGTAGCGCCTCACACGCGTGCGCTCGTCGTATACCGTCGCTGGTTGGAGGCCAGGCCGTGATTGAGCACTGGTCACGCATGCTTTTCCTACGTCCCGGCATCGCCGATGTCATCGACATCGCCGTGGTGACGTTCATCATCTACAAGCTGTTTACGCTGGTCCAAGGCACTCGCGCGCTGCAGATGATGATGGGGTTCGTAGTGCTGGTGATCGCCGCCTACGCGACCAAGCTCCTGCGGCTCGAAGCGCTCAACGAAATCTTCCAGGCCGGTCAGCTGGTTTGGGTGATCGCCATTCTGGTGATTTTCCAGCCGGAGCTCCGATCGGGATTGGCCAGACTGGGGCGGACGCCGGTGCTCAAGCTGTTGGTCAGGGCAGAAGAGAGCCCGGTCGTGAGCGAGGTCGTCAAGGCGGCCACCCAGCTCAGCAAGGACAAGCGCGGAGCGTTGATCGCGATCCAGCGCGAGGCCGGGTTGATGGAGTATGTCGAGAGCGGCAAACCGCTCCACGCCGAGGTATCGGCGGAGCTGCTGAGCACCATTTTCGCGCCCTATACGCCGCTCCACGATGGCGCGGTGATCATCGATGGGAAAGACATCGTCGCGGCGGCGTGCATTCTGCCGTTGACCCAGTTCCCGGTCTATGACTCGTCGATTGGCACCCGTCACCGGGCGGCGATCGGGTTGTCCGAGGAAACCGATGCGATCGTCGTCGTGGTGAGCGAGGAGACCGGCCACATGTCGCTCGCCGTGGAGGGTCGGTTGGTCAAGAACCTGTCGCCTGAGCAGTTGACCGAGCGGCTCCAGCATCTGACCGCCGCTCGCTCACTGATCTAGCGCAACGCTCGAGGTCGGTTGCCCGACCACCCGGGCGGCGCCTAGCTTTTCGTTCGACCGCTACCGATGATTGCCGACGGCCGAACGAATCCCAGCCACAGAACTTGGAGGGACACGAGCTTCGATGCGGAGGCTTAGCCGCGACCGGCTGATCTACGCCGGCGTGACATTCCTGGTCATCTTCACGTCGTACGTTATGACGCTGGCGCCCACGCTCACCTTCTGGGATGCGGGCGAGTTCATCACGACCTCGTACATCCTTGGCATCCCACACCCGCCTGGCACGCCGTTGTTCGTGTTGCTTGGCCACGTATTCGGGCTCTTGCCGTTCGGACTCGCGTACGCCGTCAAGCTGAACCTCATGAGTGCGTTGGCCTCCTCGATCGGAGGCTTTTTCTACTTCCTGGTGTTGGCGCAGGTCGTGGGTCGGATCGATCGCCGGTTCGAGTGGCAGCTACCCGCATCGGTGATCAACGTAGCGGCGGCGGCGGCGGTCCTGTTGTCGGCGTGGGGGTTGACCGTGTGGTACAACTCGACCGAGACCGAGGTCTACACGGTGGCGTTGATGACAATCGCGTTGGTGACGTTCCTCGTCTTCTACTGGGCCGATCACCTGGCCGAGGGGAAGGACTGGAACCTGCTGTTGCTGGTCGTCTTCCTGATGGGCCTATCGGTCGGCAACCACCTGATGGCGCTGCTGGTCATGCCGGCTGTGGTCGTCTACGTCGTATTCACAGTGTGGGACACGCAACGCGAGTACGTGCTGAGCTTGTTAGTCGGGGCGCTGGGACTGTACCTCGTCGTCATGCGGGGCCTCTCGGTGGACGGCATACTGGCCGGCGAGTCTGTCATCAACCCGGGCATGATGCTGGTCGGATTGCTGGTCCTGGGCGCGGGGATCTATTGGATGCTGAAGACCGGAGCGTTGACGTTCTTCCTGGCCGCGATCGCGTGTTTCGCGGCTGCCGTTTCGGTGATCTTTTATCTGAAGATCCGGGCCGCGCTCGATCCGGCGATCAACGAGGCCAATCCCGAGACGTGGCAGGAGTTGCTCGCGGTGCTCGCCCGACGGCAGTACGAGCTGCGGCCGGTCTTTCCGCGGTCGGTCGATTTCCTACGCTACCAGATTCCGCTCTACTTCGACTACCTGTTTGGCCGGGTTGGCCCATTCGAGTCCCGTGTGGAGGGCCAGTTCGGTCACCCGATGCTGTCGATCCTGACGTTCTTGCTGGCGATCGTCGGCTCGGCCTACCACTTCATCGCCGACCGCAAAACGTGGGTCTTTTTTCTGGGTGTCTATCTGACGACCTCGTTGGGGCTCCTCGTGTACCTGAACTTCCCGCTCGGAAACAGCCAGGCGCTGGATCTCACGGGCGTGATGCGTGAGGTCCGCGAGCGCGACTACTTCTTCGTCGTCTCGTATGTGTTCCTGGCGCTGTGGGCCGGGGTGGGGGTGTTCGCTCTGGTCGGCGAGGCGTGGCGGCGAACGCTCCGGCCGGGATTTGCTCGTGCTGCGGTTGTTGGGGTAACCGTCGCTTTGCTGCTGTTGCCAGCCCTCGTGTTCGCGCTCAACCACCATCAGAGCGATCGCCGCGGCAATACGATCCCACGCGATTTTGCCTACAACGTCCTACAATCGGTTGAGCCGTGGGGGATTCTGTTCACCAACGGCGACAACGACACCTTCCCGTTGTGGTACCTGCAAGAGGTGGAAGGCGTGCGGCGCGACGTATCGGTGGTCAACCTGGCGCTCATGAACACCCACTGGTACCTGCGCCAGCTTAGCGAGAAGGCGTTTACTGCCAGCGATACGCCCGTCGGCGCGGACGATGCCGTCCTGGCGGAGCACGGGGTGGAGGTGGGCCCCAGACCCGACCACAAGCTGATCGACTACACCGGCGGTCGGGAAGACCCGCTGGCGCGAATCGGGTTCGTTCTAGATGAAGAAACGAGCCTCGACGTCGCAGGGATCGAGGTCGCGCTGCCCGCCAACTCGATCTTGCGACGTCAGGACATCGGCGTACTACAGATCATTCGCAAAAACCTTGGGCGGCGGCCGATCTACTTCTCGGTGACAGTTCCCGACAACGGAAAGGTAAACTTGTTTGAGAACCTGCTGCGGGAGGGGATCGTCGATCGCGTACTGGAGAGCCGCGCCGCCGATCTTGCCCGCGGCGGTGAGCGCGTGGTGCCGATGCAACCGCCAGAGCGGTCGTGGATCAACGTCCCAAGAACCGAGCTTCTGTTGGAAAGCGTGTATCGCTACGGCGGCATCGAGGATTCCGATATCTATAAGGACGCCACAGCGCGAGCCCTGATCGGCAACTACGGGGCGACGTTTTTGCAAGTCGCGGCCGCCCAGGCCCGCCAGGGCGACGTCGAGTCGGCGATCGCGGCGCTCAGCCGCGGCCACTCGATCCTGGGTCGCGATCCGGGTCATGACGCGTACTTGACCAGCCTGCTGAACGTCTTCGCGGTCAGCGGCTCGTACGCACAGATCGACAGCGTGTTGCAGGACGCCGAGGGTCGTCGCGGTGGACGGCTCGACGATCGGTATTACAAGACCGCCGCCTACAACGCAGCCGTGGTTGGCCACTACGAGATCGCAGATCGGTTGCTGGAGAAGTACTTCCGCGATAACCGCACTGCGGTTGAGCCCGAGTTGTGGATCGACATGGCCGAGATGGCGATCGCGTCGACCGATACCGAGCAAGGGATGAAGTTCTTGACGCGTGGCATACGGGTTGACCCCAATAACCGGCGGGCGTTTTTGCGCTACATCAACCTCGCCGATGCGATCGGGAACGACGTGTTGACCAAAACCTTCTTGTATCAGTGGGTCAAGAACCACCCGGTCGACACCGCCGCCGCCCGAATGTACGAGGACTTCCTCGACACGGGTGACTTTCCCGAGGAGCTCCGCTGGGAGAACGTGGTGCGCGCATCATCGGCCGCGGTTGACACCGGTCCGGGGGGCGAATAGACTCGCCGCGGACAGACTCCGCTCCCCCTTCCTCAGCCCTCGAGGAGGCCGCGTGACGCTACTTCAGATGTTCCGAGACGGCGGCTTGTTCATGTACCCGCTGCTGCTTTGCTCTATCCTCGGGTTGGCCGTCATCCTGGTCAAATTCGTGACCCTCCGTTTGGCCAAGGTGCAAACCGGCCGGCTGCTGGATCGGGTTCACTCGATGGTCCGCGGCGGGCGCGTCGATCAGGCCATGGAGTTGTGCGCCAACACGCGTGGGCCGGTGGCATCGATCTTGTTGACGGGCCTTCACCTGTACAAGGAGCGCAGCTCGGCTCGGGCCGAGCAGGCGATAACTCACGCCGGCCGAATCGAGATGGCGTTCCTCGAGAAGGGTTTGGTGGTCCTGGCCACGATCTCCAACGTCGCTCCGCTGATCGGCTTCCTGGGCACGGTAGCCGGGATGATCATGGCCTTCGGTGCGATCGAATCTGCCGGCGAAGTCGAGGCTACCCTGGTCGCGGGCGGCATCAAGGTGGCGCTCATCACCACGGCCACTGGGTTGGCGATTGCGATCCCGGTCAACATCGCCCACAACTGGTTTGTTTCCCAGATCGACGCACTGATCGTCGACATGCGACAAGGGGTGCAGTCGATTCAGGACATGTTGTGGGCGGGTGAGCATGGATCCGCACCGAGTCGCCCCCAGGCTGGTGACCTGCGGTAGAATCGGCTACAATTTCAACGAGGTGAAACCACGATGGCGGTGAGACAAAAGGGGTTCGACAAGAAGCACCAGGCGAGCAGCGAGATCCCTTCCTCGTCTATGGCCGACATCGCCTTCCTGTTGCTTATCTTCTTCATGGTGTCGACCACTTTCCGCTCCGAGGAGCCGCGCGACGTCACCATGCCCGAGGCGACGGCCCAAGAGAAGATCCCGGAGAAACGGAAGGACATCCAGAACCTGTTTATCGAAAATAGCGGTGCGGTGTATATAAACGATCAGAACGTCCCTATGTCCCAGATCTCGGACGTGATCGCCCCGATCCGACTCGATCGAGTGCGGTTGGTTGTGTCGATCCGTGGGGATGTCGATGTGCCCTACGATGTGGTCAACGATGTGCAGGAGGAGCTAAGGGATGCCGGTGCGGTGCGGGTGAACTTCACCACCAATCTCGAACGCGAGACCTCGAGACGGGGTAGATAGGCCGCAAGGAGGAACGAACGGATGAACGAACCCCAAGCCACGCCAGCCACGTACACGACCGCCAACTCGCGGCTTCACAACGCGTACAACCGCTATTTCAAAGCGTTTGCGATAGCGGCGACGGTCATTCACGGGGTCATGATCTTCTTCTTTGTGGCTCCCCGTGGGGCTGGCTTCGAGGCTCGGGCTGAGGAGATGGAGGTCATCGACATCCCGCCCGAGATCAAGATCCCACCGCCGCCCGAGGAGATCGCTCGCCCGGCCACGCCGGTGATCTCGGAAGAGCCGATCGAAGAGGACATCACTATCGCGGAAACCGACATCGTCGAGGATCAAGAGGTCCCCGAAGCGCCACCACCGCCCTCTGACGTCGGCAACTCGTTCACGTTCACGCCCTACACGGTAAAGCCGAAGTGCAAGACGAATTGCACTGCCAAGGACATCCTGCGCCACGTGCCGCCGCTGCTTCAGAAGAGCGGCGTTCAGTGCAGCCTGGCGGTCGGGCTCCGGATAAATACCAGCGGGGCGGTGACTGCCACGCAGATCTTGAAGTCCAGCGGCAACCAGGGGTGTGATTCGGCGACCGAGAAGTGGGCCAAGACGACCAAGTGGTCGACCGCCTACAACCGTGATCAGCCGGTCGTCGTCTGGATCAGCCAACCGGTGACCATTGAGACGAAGTAGGTCTTCGAGGTTTCTCGCTTTTTCTGGCGTAAAGACTTTTGTGGAAGGGAGTTAAACGGTTCGACATGGCCTCTGGCCGACTTATCTGCTGTAAATCGGTTGACAGTGCCAGCGGCAGTGCTCTATACTCATTTCGGAACGCTGCTCCAGCCACAGCGTCCCCCGTGTAGAACTCGCAACCAAGGAGGGCGTTTCGGACGAACTTTCGTTTGCTTTCCAAGGCGTTACTCGCGCCATTCGACAGTTCCAGCCACACACTGGAGAGATTTCGCGATCAGGCGACAACGCAATTTTGCGTCGTCGAGCGCGGCTCCGCTCCGTGCGTTTTTTGATTTTGAAGTTCACTCGAACGGAGGGTACTCAATGAGGCAGCCTGGTGAGTTTAGAACGTTCGCTAGGTGGTCGTCGCTCGGCTTTATGGTGCTGGCCCTGCTCGCGTTCAGCAGCGGGCCGGCTTTTGCCCAGGTTACGGGAAAGCTGATCGGTACGGTCAGCGATGGGGACACCGGTCAGCCCCTAGTGGGCGCACAGGTCGTGGTGGAAGGGTCGAACCTGGGGAACGTCACCAACGAGGACGGCTACTACTTTATCAACAACGTTGCGGTTGGCATGCAGGGGATTACCGCCCAGTACCTCGGCTACCAGACGACGACCAATGAACAGCGAGTGTTGGCGGGTCAGACGATGACAGTCGATTTTCGGCTGTCGAGCGAGATCGTCGAGGCGGAAGGGATTATCGCGGTGATCGAGCGCGAGCCGCTCGTGGCACGCGACAACACGATCTCGAAAGCACGGTTTACGGGCGAGGACGTGCGCAACCTGCCGGTGAGTGACATTGACAACGTGATTCAGCTTGGTGCCGGTGTCTATCTGGATGGTCCCGATTCCCAGAGAAACGTTACCGGTACGCCGTTCGGATCCGGCCTCGGTGGCTTTGTAATCCGCGGCGGCCGCTCGTCAGAATCGGCGTTGCTGATCGACGGTGTCATGATTACCGACTTCGGGACTCAGAACAACACCACGGAGATCGGTGCGTTCGGGGTTGAGGAAGTTGACGTAGTGACGGGCGGTTTTAATGCCGAGTTCGGCAACGCCCAGTCGGGCGTCGTGAACATCGTAACGCGCGCGGGTGGACGCGAATTTCACGGCAATGCGCGGTTCACGACAGATGAGCTAGAAGTCGAACAGTCGTACGGCTACAACAACATCCAGGGGTCGATCGGCGGCCCGATCGTGCCAGAGGTTCTAACGTTCTTCGGCTCTGCAGAGATCACGGGTGCGGAGGACTTCTTCCCGAGCGTGGCAGGGTTTAACCCGCGGGACGGCTTTACTACCGATGGGACCTCGGTCCGGGCGATCACCAAGGGGTCGACGGAGAACCTCTTGCCGGGGAACCGGGGCGACGAGACGCGAGCGACTACGTACCTGTACAGCCGAGACCAGTTCGAGCGCTACGACCATGATATTCAGTTGGATCAGTTCCGCGACAACTCGTCGGCTCGCGAGAAGACCCACGACATTATTGTGGGTTACGACCAACAGCTCTTTCAGACGTCAGAGCGTAACCTGAACCTCCAGGTCCGCGGAAACTGGCATCAGCAGAAGCGCTATGTGGGCCTCGCCCAGATACCGGAAACGGCTGCGGTAATCGTGGAAGGTATCGGCGCCGAGGCTTGTGGTTCGGAGTGTACGTTCTCGGGCAACACGTGGGACGAGGATTTCCTGAACTGGCGGTGGGGCGACATCGAGTTCATCTTTGAGGACTCAGCGCCGGGTTCGACGTTCAACCTGCCTCTAGACCGAACCGACCCGCCAGACACGGTTTTCGGTATCCCGCGGCTCTCGACGGTGGATGGGCTCAACTCAAGAGCTATGCTAAATCGTCAAGAGCGCCGTTATGGGCTCCGCGTCGATGTTGACACCCAGTTGAACCGGGTTCATCGTGCCAAGATCGGCTTCGAACACACATGGATCAACTACTCTCAGTTGTTCGGCTCTCTAACGTCGAGCACGTTCGCCGACAGGTACAATGTCGACCCGCGGGTTTTCGCGGTGTACTTCCAAGACCGGCTCGACTACGGCGACCTGGTGATCGACCTCGGCGTGAGATACGACCGCTGGGACCCGAATACCGTCTTCCCGGCGGTCACGGCCCTGGTACCCTGCGACATCGCGGCCTTCGAGAATCAGTGCACCGAAGGAGCAGAGAGCAGGGACGCGCCGATTCGCTCGGAGGTTGCGCCGCGGCTTGGTGTGGCGCACCCGATCACCGACAACACGCAGGTCCGACTGAGCTACGGGAAGTTCTATCAGCTTCCCGAGTTGCGTCATTACTTTGGCGCCTACACGACGAATTTTCCGGGCAACCCGAACATCGACTACGGCAACCCGGACCTCGACTACGTCGAGACGACAGCGTTCGAGGCTGGGATCACGCACCTGCTTTCGGAAAACGTGGTACTCGATGTCGTGGGTTACAATCGTGACCGCCGTGGCGCGGTTCGGCAGCAGGTCTTCCAACCCGGTGAGATTCAGGAGGGTCTCTCTGAGCGCCGGGTCTTCGTCAACGGTGACAACGGCAATGTGAAGGGGTTCGACATCACGCTCTCGAAGCGGTTCTCGAACTACTTCTCGTCGGACGTGGCATGGTCACTCCAGTGGGCGCGGGGCACGACCAGCTCGCCGCTCGACTGGGTCGACGTGGGCGGTTTTGGCCGGTTGACGGACCCGCTGAACGTGCCGGCTCTGTTCACGCCGCCGACGCAGCTCCAGCCGGAGGACTTCGACCGGCTGCATAACATCAACTACCAGTTTCAGCTACGGTTCCCGGACGACTTCAAGGACGGGACAACGCCGGGTGCGATCTTCGAGAACTTCGGTGTCTTTCTCGTCTACAACGCGCAGAGCGGCCAGCCGTTCACGCGTCGCTCGGTGAACGCGCGTGGCGCAGCCCTGGAGGCGCTCGGGTCAAGCCGGATGCCGTGGATCCACTCGGGTGATATTCGCGTGACGAAGGGATTCAACGTTGGTGCGGGCTTGGATTTCAGCGTCTTTGCCTTAGTCCAGAACTTCCTTAACGTCGAGAACGTGTACTTCGTACACGCGACGACCGGTCGTTCGGACACGAACGGGTTCGAATCGTTCGGCGCGCCGACGGTGCCAGACGATTTCCACGTCGATGGAGCAAATGCGACGTTCCCGTACCAGATCGAAGACATCGTCGAGTTCGACGATGAATTCCCCGGCGTTCCGATCCGCGAGCGGATCCGCAATCAGGATCTCAACGGCGACGGGACCGTTACCGAGGCAGAAGCGGAGGCAATCCTGCGCGAGGCACTCCGCGTCTCGGAGCAGCCCAGCGGCCCAAACCCGGTCGTGTTAGGTGATGACCCGTTCAACTATGGCCCGCCGAGGACATGGCGGTTTGGAGCAGAGATCAGGTTCTAGCAACTAGGGTGGCGGGGCGCGGCGAACGCCGCGCCCCGCCTAGAGTTTCTCCATTGACGCAGGAAACGTCGTTTAGGAGGTTTCATGGAGCTTACATGTAGGATAGCTGCCGCGCGGTTGTCGCGATTTATCGCCGGCGGGATTGGTGCCGTCCTGTTGCTGGGCGTCATTGTGACAGCAATGGCAGAGCCACCCGAGCGGTTGCGACGCAACCGTGGGGGTTTGGAAGGGGCGGTGGCGATCGGGTCGACGATCATGAACCGGAACCGGGCGATCGTTATTATCGCCAACGGTCGAGGCCAAGCCGGCTCGATCGCGTCCGGATCATCGGTTGGCAATGGTGGCTTCTGGATCACGACCAGCAACGCGTACATCTTCGCTGCCGGCCCCACGCTTGCCGGGGTAGTTGGAGCTGACACGGTGGCGTTCATCGGTGGCCCGTTCTCCCAGGTAGAGCCCGGTTCGCCGGTGTTTTCAGATCTGGCTAACCAGGGCGGTGCTGGCATCCTGTGGGACACCTCAGACCCGGACGATATACCGAACTTCCCGGACCAGTGTACGGTGGACTCCGTCCGGCAAGAGTTGTTTCCAACGCTGGCGTCGTTTGCGGGGGAACCGTTCCCCGGCTTCTCAGACCAGACGGTCTGCCTTGCCGTAAACGACGTGCTCGGTCCGATCTGTGCCGACTGCTCAAACAGGCGCATGGGAGTCGAGATCGTCGAGACTTGGTTTACGTTCTCGGTGCCGGCAGTCCAGGACTTCGTGTTCGTGGCGTTCCGGATCTTCAACCGGTCCGAGTTCATTAACGCGGCGAATGCGCCGGCGCAGCAGGCGGGCCCGTACACGATTGAAGACTTGTCGGTGTCGATTGCGATCGATCCCGATGTGGGCGTCTCGGGAGACGACCAGATCTCGTTCCTGCCTGAAGTGCAGACGATGATCTACTGGGATAGCGACTTCGCCGAGCCGGAGTTTATCGGTATACCGGGCATAGGCGCGGTAACGTACCTGCTGACGCCGACCGATCCTGCCACGGGTGAGGAAGTAGGCCTGTCGCAGTTCTCGGTGTTCGTCCGCGGCACGGTTCGCCCAGATCCAAACTCACCGGAGGAGTGGTACGAGGTACTGACGGGCGATCCGACCGCAACACTGTTTGAGACCGCGCCGGATGACATTCGCGGGCAGGCTTCGTCGGGTCTGTTCGACCTGCCGGCGGGCGAGTTTGTCGAGGTCTACGGCGCGTTCTTCTTCGCGCCCGCGGCGGGCGTACCGCCGGCGGAGCTGCTGGCGGAGAGGCCGTGCAACGTCACGGTGCTCGGCCAGCTGTGCACCGATCCGGACCTGCTGATCCCAGACGCGAACCAGCACCCGGTGCTCGACAACATCAAGGCCGTGCAGCCGACGGCGCAGGCGGTGTTTGATGCCGGCTTCGTGGTCCCGACGGCGCCGCCGAAACCGACAGCGACGTTGGCGCCAGGTGATGGTCAGGTGACGATCGTTTGGGACAACCCGGCGGTAACGGCCGTGAACCCGTTCGCGAAGGTGGCGCGCGACCCGTTCAAGCGTCTGGGTGACGGCTCGCCGGATCCAGCGGCTCCGGGTCGCGGGATCTTTCTTAACGCTACCGATATAATCTTCGACGGATCGCGCGACGTGGGTGGCACAACGGGGTTTGTCGAGGCCTCGGTTGCGGGGTTGACGGGCGCCGAGGTCACCAGCCCGGCGTTCAACCTCGACTTCTTGATCCAGGACTTTAGCGGCTTTCGCATCTACCGGACGATTACAGGTAGCACAGACGACGCGGTTCTGATAGCACAGTTCGATGAGGCCGACTTTTTTGTGGACGGCAGCTTCTGCACTGCGCTTGAGGAGGTTTTCTCTGGGGGCGAGTTCGTGCGGGCGGTATGTACGAACATCGAGGCGTTCAACCTCGGGAACGACGCTGGCCTGTCCTTCGCAGTCATAGACCGCGGCGGTTCGTTCCCCAATCCTAGCTTGGGCCCAGGGCTCATCAACGGGATCCCGGTGTTCTACTCGGTGACGGCGTTCAGCGTCAACCCGGGGCAGTCCCCGGTGGGTGACATCAGCGATGACGCCTTTAACTCGGTAGTCCCGAGTCCGGCGCCGCTTTCGCTGGAGAGTGGCCTCACTCCGCTCGTACAGGCGATTCCGAGGTCGAACGCGAGCTCGTTCTTTGACGCGGTCATAGGCGCCACCAGCTTGCAGGATGGATCTGGAGCTGTGTTGCCGGTCCCGTCAGGTCCGATGCCGCTGGACGCCACTGGCGCTGCTTTGGCGGGCCCGATCCCGTCCGCGCAGGACTTTGATGTGCGTGTGGCGATCGTCCAGCCGGGAGTGATCCCGGCGGAGTTCGAGGCCGTGATTCACATCGACGACGTTCCGTACTCGTCGTCCTTCAACACTGGTTTCTGTGGCGGAGCGGTGAATGCACCTGGCTGTGGAGACATGCCCGCCGGGACTTTCGAAGAATTCCCGGTCGGCGATGGCCGCGGGGTCGCCATGGAGCTTCGGGTGACGGACGACAGCGGGAACGTCTTGCAGACGCCGCTCGGTCCGGCCCAGAACCTTAGGGCGGCCTTCGGTTCGCTCGCCTTTGGCTCAGACAACGGGCCCGTGGACGGCCCGGTCGTCGAGGTCCTGGCGCCCGAGGACCCGTCGCTGGGTGTCGCATTCACCCTTCAGTTCGTCCTGGGCGGGGTCGCGGCGCGCTCGCACAACTGCGCGCTGAGGAACGTGTGCGAGCTGTTGACGGCCGATGGCAGCGGCCTACCGGCCTCGGTCAACGCGTTCAACTTCTCGCGGCTCGCCTATGGCTCGACGGCCCAGTCCGATGTCGAGGTCACGTGGAGCAACCAGGGCGGTGTCCTTGGTTTCAGTTCGGTGCGGAACATCTCGGACAACGCGGATTGGGCGTTCAGCCCCAACGTGATCACGCGACGCTGGGGGTTCGCGCGGCCGACTAGCTTGCGCGCCGCCGAGGACGCCGTGGCGACCGCCGCCGGCACGCCGCGCACGGCCGACGGGAAGGTGTTGATCCCCGAGCCGTATTGTTCCGAGATCCGGGGCCCCGCTGCACTGCGGTGCGACGTCTGGGGGGTCGACGGACTCTTCACGCAGGGCGCCCCCATCTGGGAGGATCTGACGTTCAATCCCAACATCTTCGACGAGCTGGGTGCCACAGGTGGGGCCTACTTGACCGACCCGGCGCTGATGCAGCCCGATGCGCTGCAGGAGACAGCGGCGCTGTACACCCGGGCCGGGCTCCAGGGGACCCGCTTTGCGATCGCGGGGCACTGGCTGACGGTCGAGTTCAACCAACTGCCGGCCGACGGCGAGACGTGGCTACTGCGTTTCCCTGTTCAGAACGCTACTGGCGACGGACTCGATCCGGATGTGGTTCGCCCGCCGACGCCGGGGATGTCGGTCAGCGTTTCGCTGCAGGGTGGAACGAACTTGGCGGCCAACGCCGATCTGTCGCAGATCTCGGTCGTCCCGAACCCGTTCATCGCGGCGGACGAGATCCAGCGCGGCATAGGCCAGCAACGGATCTTGTTCACCAATCTGCCGCCGCGGGCGACGATCCGGATCTACACGATCAGCGGCAACCTTCTGCGGGTGCTCAACCATTCAGACGAAAGCGGCACCGAGCCATGGGATGTTCGAACGCGATTCGACCTGATCGTGGCAAGCGGAAACTACTACTATCACGTGACGACGCCGGATGGGCGTACGAAACTTGGCCGTTTTTCGGTCATCAATTGAGTCGCAGCGAGGGGTTGGCCCGCGACCACAGAGTCGCGGGCCACACTCCGGCGTAACACCCTGAACGGAGGTACAGATGAGTAAGTTTCGGAAATGGTACCGTGGGGGTAGCGTTGCGGCGTTGTTGGTCTTCGCTGCGTTCACCCCTTTGTCGGCACAGGTGGCACCGGATGATCCTACTCAGGACACCGAGCCGCTCGATCTGCTTCGTAAAGGTCGCACCGACGGGTTTTCGTTCGTCGGCAATGCCGGTGGCGAGTTCCTGACGATCCCGGTAGGCGCACGCGGGGTCGCGATGGGGTCGGCGTTTACGGCGGTGGCGGACGACATCACCTCACTGTGGTGGAACCCGGCGGGTCTGGGATTTATGCGCAGTTCGGCGGCGTTTTTCACGAACGTCAACCTGCCGCTCGATGTCGACATTAACTATGTCGGTATCGCGACTCCAGTACTTGAGGGCAACGCTGTAGTCGGCGCGGCATTCGAGATACTGACGACCGGTCCGCAGGAAGTTACGACGGTGGTGCAACCGGGCGGCACCGGTGAGACGTTTGAGCCCTGGAGTTCAAACGTGCAGGGGACGTACGCTCACAACATCAGCGATCGGTTCGCTGCCGGTATCTCGTTCAAGTGGGTGCACGAGAACATCGTGTCGGTGACGACGGACGCGTTCTCGTTCGACTTCGGCACGAACTATCACACGACGTTCGCGGGCCGTGGTATCAGGTTGGCATTTGTCGTCGTGAATCTGGGCACAAACTTCGAGAGCAGTGGCGGTCGCCTGGACACGTCGGCGCGTCCACCGACGTTCCCGACGTTCCCGAACTCAGGCGTGATCCCTCTGCAGTTCAAGACTCAGACGTTCCGTCCGCCGACGACGTTGAAGACAGCATTGGCCTACTACTTGGTGGAGAGCGAGTCGTCGACGTTTCTCGTCAATGGCGAATTCGCGGCTCCACGTCAGTTGGAGACAACCGTCTCCATCGGCGGCGAGTGGATGCAGGTGCTAAAGCCGGCGGTTAACGGAAACGTGGCAACGACGGTGTCGGCCCGTGGGGGGTACACGTATCAGCAAGACGAGGAGGACCTCGACAGCAGCCCGAACGACAACGATGTGTTCCGCGGCTTGGGCTTCGGAGCCGGGTTGCAGTTCGATTTCACCTCCTTTGGTGCTGGATTCGACTACGCGTACCGCGACTGGGGTAGGCTCGGAGGCACGAATAACTTCAGCGTCACCATGCTGTTCTAAGGGGGACGGCAGGTTCAAGTGACGTGCCCGCGCTGCGCGCGGGAAGACGACACCACGAGACGATAATGGAGGCGCCCGGACAAAGCGTTCGGGCGCCTCTTTTCTTGGGGTCAAGGGGGTTTGCCTTGCAGAGCATGCCAGACACGTATACGGCCGGGGACTGGGTTTGCTGACGGGGATCGTAACGGCGATATTAAACCAAGCTGTTGTGGGGCTAATTTGCTTGGGTGAGATAGCAAACCACCCCTCGCCGTCGGGTTCCTTGTGTCTGAAGGAGTGAAAGGTCGATGCGTGTAGGCAAGAGGCTGACGGTTTGGCTTCCGCTGGTGTTCGTTCTGGTCCCTTCGCTGGCGCGAGCACAAACTCCCGCCGGGGCGACACTGGCGCTGGAGACCAACCGTTTCTACAGTGACCAGGGTCCTGTGCTGGTCGAGGGAGCACTGGAAATCCCCTATGCTCTCCTGTCATTTGATGCCAATGGCGACAATGAGGCCGATGGCGACAACCTTCACGCGCAGGCGAAGGTTGAGGTTATGATAGATCGCGAGGGTGGAAGACAGGTGTACCACTCTGAGCGTGAGATTACCCCGTTCGCGGTCAATGATGCGATGGCCAACTCGACGCGTGTCACAACGCTTGAGACGTTTGCGATCTACGCACCGTCGGGTGAGTACATAGCACGTGCGCGAGTGACCGACTTGAAGAATACCCGCATGTTTGAGATGTCTGTTCCGCTTACAATACCGGAGACGGCACCCCTGTTTAGCGACATCGTGCTTTCGAACCATATCCAGAAGGATGTCCAGCTTCAGGAGGGGTCGTACCTGCCATATCTGATCGGCACGACGATGTTTAACGCGAACCCGCGGAAGGTGTTCTACAAGGATGCGCCGTTGGTGTACTTTTACTACGAGGTTAACCCAGAGGTGCTTGGGATCGATGGAGAACGGATCGACGTTGATTTGTCTATCACCGACACCTCCGGAGCCATCGTGAAGACGCTGGGTTTGCGTGCGATCGAGATCACACAGGATCGCAACTTTGATATCGGGGCGTTCAGTGTGGCTGGACTCGCTGCTGGCGAGTACCGGCTCGTTGCTGTCTGCAGCGAGTGCCCGCAACCCCACAGCGTTTACGGGGCGTTCGAGGTGCAGCCACCGCGCCAACAGTTGGCGTTTCTCAACCCGGAGCCTGCCGGGACGGAAATGGGGGATCTAGAGTTCTATGCCGACTTTAGCGATGCTCAGGCGGACAGCATATTCGAGATTGTCGATGTCCTGCTCACCAGCGATCAGAGGCAGTTGGTGGAAGCGCTGAACCGGGAGGGAAAGATCACCTTCCTGAATCGCTTTTGGGACAGTCTTGATCCCGTTCCTGAGACCGCGGCCAACGAGTTCAAGCAGGAGTTCGAGCAGAGGGTGGCATACTCCGATCAGTTCTACACGACCCTCCAGGGAGTCGGCCACAAGACTCCACGCGGCGAGATTTATCTGTTGTATGGGGAGCCGACCGAAGTGATCGATCGACCGTTCGAGGCAACGTCGATGGCGTATATCATCTGGAATTACACGAGCCCAGGTCAGACGTTCGCGTTTGGTGACTTCGGGAAAAATGGAAACTATCGTCTCATCTACTCGACGGATCGGCGGTTCCCAGGCGATCCGCAGATCCAGAGCCTGGTCGAGAGCGATACCAGTACGAGCAATCCTGCGTTTGTGCGCGCGGGCCGCGGTTATGGCAAGGTGATTAACGATATCCGCTTTTACCGGACGGGTGGGCGGCCCACGCAGTAGTAGCGTTCCGAACTCGACTCATCCAATGCAATTGCACCTACCACCAGCCGTTCTTGCCCGTCATTCACGATGCAGAGGCGCGATCCCTGGGCTAGCCCTTCTACTATTGGGCGCAGCAACTGCGTGTAGTTCGGACCGCGACGGAAGCGAGGAGACCGCCACCACGGAGGTCGATTCCGTTCTAGCGACCCCCGATCAGCCGTTAGTGGACCCCAACGCGGTCGATGTCGTCGAACAATACCGGATGAGCCCTGATGCTTACGCTACGGCTGGTCTTCAGGTTCCGGGAGACATCGCCTTCGACAATGAGGGGAACCTTTACGTCCTCGACCTCATGCCTCCGGTGAGGGTGGTGAAATTCAACGCTGCCGGCGACTACATCGAGCGGTTTTCCATCCGCTGGGCTGAGAACGAAGCCGAGATCGCGCTCGCTCAGGAATTAGAGATTTCGCCGTGGAACGTCATCTTCATTATGGATAAGGCACAAAATCGGCTTCACACGTTCCTCACACTGGGGACGCAGGTCGGGTCGAGCGATGTCGATGGGGTGGGAATTCGGGTCATGCCTCTGCCAGAGTTCGGTGAGTTCTATCTTCACAAGTGGGATATGTCTCAAGGCTGGTCGTACGTGATGCGCGCTCGCTCGCCGCTTGACTCTGTTGGTTTCGCCTATGGCGTCCCGATCTCACCCGAGCGATCAGTTCGCGGCGCGTTGAGAGATGTCTACTTCGAGACTGCAACCGACCGGCGTGGGCGCCTCTATGTGGCTTTTGCTGATGGCTACCCTGTTCGCGTAATCTCGCCTTCCGGTGGCACCGAACGCGTTATCGGCGTTCATCGAGATCCGGTGCCGAAGACAACCGAGCAGATCGAGAGCGAGCATGCGAGTACGATCGCGCAATTCCAGAGTCAGGCGCCCGACCTACCGATCGAGTTGCGTGACGAAGCGGCTGATCCCGACTCGCTCATGAGACTGGTCCAAGAGATCGACGTTGACGCGTTCGAGCGGTTGTGGATCCGGACCGCTCGGGCCGGACTGAAAGGGGCGACCGCGTACGACGTCTTCAATGAGCGGGGCCAATTCCTGACGCGCGTCGAGGTGCCCGGAAGCATCGAGAAGACGGTATTTGGTCCCGACGGTCTACTGTATGTCGTCGATGCTAGCCGAGGCTCAGAGCCCATTATCGTTGGGTATGAAGTTCAGATCGGCGACCCGCCCATGGCTTCCGGCCCGGAGTAGCAGTTAAGGCGTTGCGTCGTCAAGAGGCGCTGCTCTGCTTCGTCTGTGATATGCACGAGGCCCGTTTCCCGGATCGGCTGAGGGAACTCGAAGAGACCGTGTGGTGGGATGTTGATTTGGTCCAGGTTCGCGGGAAGACACTCTCGGCTGGCGATTTGGAAAGCGCAGCACGGGCGTGGGTTAGTCACCTGCGCGGACACTCGACCGCGGTCATCGTCAACGATCGAGTTGACGTAGCTCTGGCTGCAGGTGCTCAGGGAGCCCACCTCGGCCAAGACGACATGCCGATCCGAACTGCGCGTGAAATCACTCCGGAGGGTTTCCTCTTGGGTGCATCCACGCACAACCGTGAAGAACTCTTGCAGGCTCAGGAGGAAAGCGCCGACTACGCTGGATTGGGGGCGTTCTTCATCAGCCCGACCAAGAACAACGCGGGTCTGCTCGACCCCCCGAGTGCATGTCTCAGCACACGAATACCGGCGTTCGAGATGCCGGTGCTAGCGATCGGGGGCGTGACCGTTGAGCGGATTACAGAGGTGTTCAGGGTTCCGACGGTCACGGGTGTGGCGGTGGGTTCGGCGGTCCAGGCCGCGGACGATCCGGCGGGGGTGATTCGCGAGTTGCGAGCTGCGATCGACGTAGCGTGGCATAGGCGCCAGTTATCGACTGAGTTGTGAGGACGGTTTGCTCAGGTTAGGCCCGAGCATATCGGTCAGTCGACCAACGACAACTCCACCTGACGTCGCAGAGAGGAGCTGGTCTCCAGACCCTCGATTTCGACCGTCAGGATGTAATCTCCCGGTGGGGACTCCGAGACATCTAGCGAGAAGTACTCGAGCAGAGGATCGACAACGCCGGGTTGCGATCGTTCGAATGAGTAGGTAATCGACCCCTTCTCCTCACCTCCTGTTAGTAGTTCACCAACAGAGGAAAAGAAGCGGGCGACGATGTTTCGATCCAACTGTCGAGATTCCAACGTGTACGTAGTACGGTAGTTTCCAGCCCCGGCGGCGTCCGCGGACAAGCCGTACACCTCGTAGTAGACGAACACTGGCTGCGTCCGGCGGTAGAGCCGCGACGGCAGTGGCAAGACTTTGAGCCTTCCCCAACGGACGAAGGGGTTCGCGGGGTCGTTCGCCGGGTTGATCCGGCTGGCGAGCACGATCCCCGACATCGATAGTCCTGGTTTGGCAAAATCATCAACGTGAATGGCGCCCTGCCGAACGTTGAAACGGCCCGAGTTGAGGTCCGTCAGCTTCATTCCGTACTCGTAGTCGCCAGGGCCTACCGCAACCGGGCGCACGCCCGGCAACATGACGCCGGCCTCGCGAGGGATCGGCTTGGCACTGGCGATCTTGACGTCGTCCTCCTGCCGAGCCAGCGGTTGCTGATCGCCGGGCGTGTTCACCAACAGTTGATAGCGGTAATCGATCTCGCTTCCCCCACTACCGTACGGGAGTACGCTGATCTCTGAGATCGGCAAGGCGTAGTAAAACAACACCTCTGCGCCGCCGCTGGCGTTCTTGAACGCGACCGGGTAGACCGGGTATAGCAAGGGCGCCTGCGGGAGCTCCGGCATGTACGACTGCGTACTGGTCGCGATGGCGATGTCGCGCGCGAGGTTGATTTCTTCGGTTTCGAGGATCTGTGCGTCGAGACTTGTCGCGGCCCGGTCGTAGTAAGGATCGAGATGACCCCGCGAGGAGTACAGATCCCTCAGGGCCTCTCGCTCGGTTTCCAAGATCCGTCTGTCATAGTTGTCACACCCTCCACCGACTCCACAGCTTCGGCTGAATCTTTGCTGCCCGGATAGCTTTGAGCTATCCGTGATCACCACGTCGCTCAACCGGCGGACCAGCTTGAAGTCTTGGATATCTTCATCGCTCACAAAGTGGAAGACGAGCGGATCCCCATCGTCGCGATCGTACCTCCACGAGATGTTCTTCTCGTAATCCGGGCCGGCATGAGTCGCCGTGTCGTTCGGCTCCCCATGTCGTAGATAGATCGCCCCACGATCATCGAACCCCGTCTGCCAGGGCGGAACGTAGGCAGCGGTGGAGGAGTAGTGGCGTCGCTCGGGCAGATCGAGTCGGTAGTTCTCGTAGGTATGATGTAGCCGGCGGTAGTGTTCAGCCACGCGCTCGTCGACAGACGTAAATGACTGGTCCGCAAGCCGCTGCCAGAAGGTCAACAGATATGCTCTCTTTGCGGCCATGTCCAAGCGCTGGAACTCGGCTTCAGCCTCCGGCGACGCGATCGGTCGGATGTCGTGCCAATAGAGATCCGCCTCCCGCGCGTTCTCGATCGCCCCGATCCCCGCTCGATAGGCGGCGGCTCCCTCCACAGGCTGCTTCAGGTTCACGAGGGCGTAGCTCAATAGCAAACTACGACTTGCCAGGGAGGGGGATGTCCCCTCGGGGGTGTTCTGAATCGTCTCGATTATCGATCTCAAGTCGCCAGCATCCCGGTACGTGACTACCAGGAGCAGGAATGCGTCGCCGAATTCCGGCGCCTCCTCTGCTAGGCGCTCAAGTTCTTGGATCGCGCGCTCGTAGTTCTTGGGTCCGCGCGCCTGGCGATGCGCCAGCGCAAGGTTGTATCGAGCGGCATGGAAATCGGAATCGACTTCAAGCGACTTCTCGAATGCCTTGATCGCCATCGAGATATGGTCACGGTTGAATAGCTTCTTGAGGCTCTCCAGGATCGTCAGCCATTGCTCGTCCTTCTTCAGCTCGTAGATGCCGAGGCCGTTCAATGCGTGCACCGAGCGCGGATCCACCTCCAGCGCGCGCTCGAAAGCTACCTTGGCGGCCTCGAGGTGTAGATCGTCATCCGGTCCCGTGATCTCGCTTAGCTGCCGGTAACCCTCCTCGATCGCTTGTTGGACGGCTTCCGGATAGGTTGCCGCACTCGGCATCGTGGGGATCGGATCGAAGTGTTGATCGATGGATTGAGCGTCGGCAACTGTCGGTAGGTGAATCAACCCGAGGCCCAATGCTAGGATCAGGCCTGGAAGGCGTCCTTTTAAGAGCATCGATGTCCTCCTGAAACCAACCTCAGTATATACCTTTCTCTAATAAACCGGCAAACCATGGAAGCGGTTTAGACGCGCTCCCGGGGCCTGTTTTCCTTGCTTGACGCGGCACCCACCAATAAGTTTCATCGTCTTTGATGCATGCCGCTCAGCCGACCCGCTCGCGGCCGGCAGAGGATCCGGCCGATCGTCTCTCGACCGTTCGGGGAGCGATCGCCGAGGCCTGTGAGAGGGTGAGTCGGGGTCCGTGCAACGTACGGATCGTCGCCATCACCAAGGGACATTCGGCGGCGGTCTTGAAAACGGCAGTGGACCTGGGGCTCACGGACATCGGTGAGAACCGGGTCCACGAGGCGCTCGTAAAGTTCAACCAGGCGAAGGGCGCGCTCTCGGCGGCCGGGATCGAGCGGCACATGGTCGGCCATCTCCAGCGCAACAAGGTGCGCGACGCGATCGCGTTGTTCGATTGGATCCAATCAGTCGATTCGATCCGCTTGGCGCGGGCGATCTCGACTCGAGCCAAAGGCCAGAGCGTGAATGCGCTGGTGCAGGTAAACGTGGCCGGGGAAACTCAGAAGCACGGTTTCGAACCCGGGATCGCAGTCGAGTCTGCGCTCGAGATCGCCGAGCTCGACGGCATTCGGGTGCGGGGGTTGATGACGATGGCGCCGTGGACAGAGGACACGGCGGTCATCCGCAAAGCGTTTCGGGATCTGCGTCGATTGTTTGAGACGTTACAGACCCAATCGACCCGCGAGAAACCGGATACGCTTTCGATGGGCATGACCAACGACTACGAGATAGCGGTCGAGGAGGGCTCGACCATGGTGCGACTCGGCACGGTCCTGTTTGGGCCCCGTCCCACCGACGCTTGAATCCATAATCTAAACGAGGCAGGGTTGTGAGCGATCATCAAACGGAAGCGAGCTTGCAGTTGGCGCGCATAGACGAGGCGACCGACTACATCCGGCCCCGCTCGAATCAACAGCCAGCACTGGGGATTGTGCTCGGCACCGGTTTGGGCGCTCTCGTTGATGATATCGAGATCGACGCTACGCTCGACTACCAGGATATCCCTCATTTTCCGATCTCGACGGTCGAGAGCCATAGTGGACGACTGATCTTGGGTTCACTCGAAGGTCGCCTGCTCGTCGCGATGCAGGGTCGGTTTCACTACTACGAAGGCTACACGATGCAGCAGATCACGTTTCCGATCCGCGTCATGCAGCGACTCGGAATCAAGACCTTGATCGTGTCCAACGCGTGCGGTGGGATGAACCGGAGCTACCAGCGTGGAGACCTGATGCGGATCGACGATCATATCAACCTGCTGGGCGACAACCCGCTTTGCGGGCCGAACTTGGATGAGCTTGGCCCACGGTTCCCGGACATGAGCGAACCCTACGATCGGCAACTGGGTGCACTTGCCGATCGGGTGGCGCTCGAGGCCGGTATCGAACTGCAAGTGGGCGTCTATGTCGCGGTGGCAGGGCCAAACCTCGAAACCCGCGCTGAGTATCGCTTCTTGCGGACTATCGGCGCCGATGTTGTCGGCATGAGCACCGTGCCGGAGGTGATCGCGGCTCGACACGGAGGCACTCGCGTCCTGGGGATATCGATCGTCACCGACGAGTGTTTTCCCGATACGCTCGAGCCGGTCGACGTAGAGACGATCATCCGGGTCGCGGGCGAAGCCGAGCCCAAGTTGACTCAACTCATCCGTCGCACAGTGAGCCAGTTGGGTGAGGTCGACGCGCCGGTGGGAGCTAGCTGACAGACCGATATGACCGAACAGACAAGTCAGAAAGACTACAAGGAGACGCTCAACCTGCCTCGGGCATCGTTTCCGATGCGCGCCAAGCTGCCCGCACGGGAACCAGAGATCCTGGCTGGTTGGAAGGAAAAGCGGCTGTACGAGCGCTTGCGAGCGGATCGACTGGGCCGAGAGCGGTACGTGCTCCACGACGGGCCGCCGTACGCCAACGGACACATCCACCTCGGGCACGCGGTCGATAAGATCCAGAAGGACATGATCGTCCGCAGCCGGTCGATGATGGGGTTCGACGCGCCGTACGTCCCGGGGTGGGACTGCCATGGCATGCCGATCGAGATAAACGTCCAGCGCGAGTTCCGAGAGCGCGGCGAAGAACCTGAGCTGTCCAAGCTGAGACACCGTTGCCGCGAGTTCGCGGCCGAGTGGGTGGCGATTCAACGCGAAGAGTTCGAGCGGTTGGGTGGTTGGGGCGCGTGGGACGATCCGTACCTCACGATGTCACGCGATTACGAGGCCGACATCGTGGAGACATTTGGGGATCTCGTCGAGGGTGGTTTTATCTACCGTGGGTTAAGGCCGATTCACTGGTGCGTTTCGTGTCAAACCGCGTTGGCCGAAGCGGAGATCGAGTATCACGATAAGGATTCGCCGTCGATCACCGTCGTGATGCCGGTGCTCGATGACCCGGACCGCGTGTTCGCGGGAGCCGACCCGGCTGGGGTTTTGATCTGGACGACGACGCCGTGGACGATCCCCGCCAATCGGGCGGTGGTCGTACACCCCGAGCTTGAGTACGCGATCGTCGACACCGACCGCGGGCACGTGCTCTACGCGCTCGGGCGGCACGAGACTTTGGGGAGCCTCTTTGAGCACGCCGAAATCGTCCGCACCTTGCCCGGCTCCGACCTCGAGGGGTTGGTGTTCGGGCACCCGTTGGAGGAGCGGCCGAGCCCGCTCTTCCTGGCCGATCACGTAACGCTCGAGGAGGGGACCGGGGTCGTTCACACCGCGCCCGGGCACGGTGCCGAGGATTTCGCTGTTGGTCGCGAGCACGATCTCGAGATCTACAACCCGGTCGGGCGCGACGGCGTGTTCGTGGAGGGCACGCCTCTCTACGCCGGTCGCCACATTTGGGAGGCCAACGAGCAGGTCGTCGACGACCTCGATCGCTCTGGTCGTCTCATCGCTCGCACAGACGTGACGCATTCGTATCCGCACTGCTGGCGCTGCGAGAACCCGGTCATCTTCCGTGCTACGGTGCAGTGGTTTCTGGCGATTGACCACGATCAGCTGCGGCAGCGCGCGCTGAAGGCGATCGACGACGCGGATTGGATCCCGTCGTCGACGATCAATCGGATTCGGACGATGGTCGAGCAGCGACCCGACTGGTGTCTATCGCGGCAGCGCGCGTGGGGGGTCGGGATTCCGGCAGTGTACTGCGAAGCGTGCGACGAGCCGCTCTTCGATGTCGCGTTCGTGCGCCATGTGGCTCAGTTCGTTCGCCGGGAGGGTGCCGACGCGTGGTTTACGACGCCGGTCGAGGCGATCGTGCCCCAAGGCGCTAGCTGCGAGCATTGCGGACCGACCGCGACGAGCTTCCGGCGCGAGATCGAGATCCTCGATGTGTGGTTTGACTCGGGATCGTCCCAGCGGGCGGTGCTCGAACGCCGCGAGGACCTAGGGTGGCCGGCCGATTTGTACAAGGAAGGTCCCGATCAACACCGCGGCTGGTTCAATTCGTCGCTCACGTTGGCGGTCGCTACGCGCGGCGCGGCGCCCTACCGAACGGTGCTCACTCACGGATGGATGGTCGATGCCCAGGGTCGCGCCATGCACAAATCGCGCGGCAACGTGATTGGACCTGAGCAAATCATCGAAAAGCGCGGCGCGGACATCCTTCGGCTCTGGACGGCAGCCAATGACTTCACCCGCGACGGTCGGTTCTCGTGGGACGCGATCGATCAAGTATCGGAAGCTTATCGCCGGATCCGAAACACGTTCCGGTTCCTGTTGGGGAACCTGGCCGACTTCGATCCCGACAGCGATGCAGTATCGCTGGAGGAGCTCATGGATTTCGATCGCTGGGCGATCGGCGATCTCGAACGGCTGGCAACGGAGGTGCGTGAGGCGTACGAACGGTATGAGTTCCACGCCGTCTATCAGCTGTTGGTGAACTACTGCAGCGTCAACCTTTCGGCGATCTACCTGGATGGGATCAAGGTGCGGCT
Organism: Gemmatimonadota bacterium; assembly: GCA_039588915.1. Classification (GTDB taxonomy): domain Bacteria; phylum Gemmatimonadota; class Gemmatimonadetes; order JACCXV01; family JAHWKZ01; genus CAMYLR01. The sequence continues at coordinate 14,130 of JBDGYV010000013.1, read as the reverse complement.
CTACATCCAACCGTCCGGTGCCATCGAGCGCAGGAGCGCACAAACGGTGCTGCACGCCATACTGGACACGCTGGTTCGACTCGCGGCCCCGGTCTTGCCTTTCACCACCGACGAGGTGTGGGGTGTGTTCGGCGCGGATGACAGCGTTCACCTGGAGGAGTTTTGTCGCGCCGAGCCGGAACGTATCGATGCCGCGCTCGAACGCGACTGGAGTACGATCCTGCGGGCCCGACAAGCCGTCACCCGGGAACTCGAGGGACTGCGTGAGAGCAAGGTCATCGGCTCGTCGCTCGGCGCCCAAGTCGAAGTCGCGGCCGAGAATCCAGCCGACGGGGTGATCCTCGAGCGACACGCGGCTGCGCTCGAGGAAGCATTTATCGTATCCGCTGTCCACGTCCGGCCGGCGGAAGTGATGTCGGGCGTCGCGCCATCCGAAGAAGGGTTCCGGGTCGTGGTCGAGCCAGCAGCGGGCGACAAGTGCGACCGGTGCTGGCGCTATCGAGAAGATATCGGGCATTCCCCGGAGCATCCCGGGCTTTGCGCCGAGTGCACAGCCATTTTATCGTCATAGAGGGAGGATGATGTGAATAAAGACAAGCTGAATCGTATCGAACAGCGGCTCCTCGAGGAGCGGGAACAAGTCCTCAAGGAGCTCGGTTTTTTCGACGAGAACTATCACGAGACCACCCGGACCGCGTCGGGAGATCTGAGCGCCTACTCGTTCCATATGGCCGATCAGGGCACTGATGCGATGGAAAGGGAAAAGGCGTTTCTTTTCGCGTCCAAGGAGGGTCGGCAGCTGTACCGTATAGACGATGCTCTGCGTCGTCTGTACCGTGAGCCCGCCGGTTTCGACCGCTGCATCTTGTGTGGCGAGGGCATCCAGTGGGAGCGGTTGGAGGCTCTGCCGTACGCCACCCAGTGTATCGAGTGCCAGGAACGCGAAGAGAACGGAAGGAACGCCTGAGACGGACGTACCTGCTCGTTCCGCTTGCCGTTCTTCTACTCGACCAACTGACCAAAGTCTGGGTCCGGGCCGAGTTGACGCTGAATCAACCGGTCCGCGTGGTTGGCGACAACGTGCGGCTGCTCTACATACAAAACGAAGGTGCTGCGTTCGGCCTATCGGTCGGACAGTACTCTTCGGTGGTGTTTTTGGTTCTCGCCAGCTTGGCGTCGCTGTTAGTCCTCTATCTGCTGCTCACTTCGCCGAAGGGCGATCGCATGCAGCAGCTGGCGCTGGGCTTGATCCTGGGCGGCGCGCTGGGGAACATCGTCGATCGAGTGCGCTTCGAGCGCGTTGTGGATTTCATCCAAGTCGGAGTGGCGGGGCACTATTGGCCGATCTTTAATGTGGCCGACAGCGCGGTCACCGTTGGTGCGGCATTGCTGGCTTACACCTATTTGCGACGGAGCGACGCAAGGGCCGGGTAGGGTCGCGTTATCTTCTCTACCGATTTGTCGACTCAGAATAGATCAACCGGACACCGGCATCAGGTAACGCTCGATGCGGCTGCGCCACGGATCGACCGAGCGCTCGCCGAGCTGTTGCCGCTCTCCCGGACGCAGATCCGGGCGCTCATCGATAGTGGGCACGTGGAGATCGACGGGGTGGTGGTTCGGCGGGCGAGCCAAGAGGTGAAGGCCGGGTCGGTGGCGATCGTCGATGAGCCCCCCAAGCGGGAGCCGTCGCTCGCGCCCGAGTCGATCCCGCTCGATTGGGTGTACGAGGACGACGATTGCATGGTGGTTGACAAACCGGCCGGGCTGGTCGTCCACCCAGCTCCCGGACACCCGTCGGGCACGCTCGTGAACGCGCTGCTCTATCATCGGCCGGAGGTGGTCGGTGTGGGGGGCGAGCGGAAGGCTGGGCTCGTCCACCGGCTCGACAAGGACACCTCCGGTTGTTTGCTGGTCGCCAAGAACGACGTCGCCCATCACCACCTGGCCGATCAGTTCGCCGCCCGCACGGTTACCAAACAGTATTGGGCCTTCATTTGGGGCCACTTGGCCAGCGAAGAAGGCATCTTTGACGCCCCGATCGGTCGAGCTCGCCAAGATCGTCAGCGGATGTCGACCCGCACCCGTAAAGGTCGTTCCGCGCTCACCAAGTGGCGCGTGATCGAGCGCTACCTGGTCGCCGACTGCGTCGAGCTGACGCTCGAGACCGGCCGGACGCATCAAGTCCGGGTCCACCTGTCGGAGGCTGGTCACCCGGTGCTCGGCGATACACGGTACGGGGGTGGCCCGAGTCGCGCGCGAGGGTTCCACGGCGCTCAGCTAGCGGTGGCCCGCCAGGTGGCCGCCACAGCTCGCCGTCAAGCGCTCCACGCCTATCGGTTGGCGTTCGATCGCCCTTCGGACGGCTCACGGGTTGAGGCCGAAGCACCGCTGCCGACCGACTTGATTGAGCTTCGAGCGACGCTCGGGCAGCATCCGATCGCGTGAACGCTCGGTTCAAGCTACTGCTGGTGTTCGTGCTGGCGCTGGCCAGCCTGGCCCTGCCGCGGTCGGTGCACGGCCAACTCATCACCCTCCAGGTGACGGGACCCGCCGCTCGCCCGATCGTTTTCCATCACGCCGCGCGTGACTCGACGGTCGCTACCACGCTCGCCAAGCTGGCCGCGACGTTTGTGCCGCAGCCTCTCGTTGTCGATGGATTGCCACCCGATACGCTACACGTGGTCGTCGCCCCGACCGAAGATGCGTTCGTCGAGCTGACCGGCGGACGGGCGCCCGACTGGGGACTAGCGGTTGCGTTCCCCAAGCTGCGCCGGATCGTGATTCGTTCACCACGCTTGACCGGCGGCGACGGGGCCGATCCGGCGACGATTCTGCGTCACGAGCTGGGACACCTCTACCTCGATCTGGCCGCCGGCGGCAGCGACCGCGTGCCGCGCTGGTTCAACGAGGGGTTCTCGGCGTTCTACGCCAGTGAGTGGCGATGGGTCGATCCGGCTCGGCTGGCTTGGGGCCGGTGGACCGGCTCGCTCGTCCCGTTGGCTGAGCTGGACGCCACGTTCCCCGACCTCCCGGCCCCGCGTCTGGCCTACATCCAGAGCATGGCCGCTGTCCGGAGTCTGCGGCGCCGGGGCGGTGACGACTCCGTTCGCCTGTTGTTGGATCGCCTTCGGGAGGGCCATACGTTCGACGCCGCGTTGCGGGCCACCTACGGCCTCACGCTCGGGCAGTTCTATGCCGATTGGAGCTCCGAGCTCGATCGTGAATTTGGTTGGGGTGTGGCGCTGACCGACCAGCGCGCGCTATGGATCGGCGCTGCGCTGCTCGTCCTGGCTGGCTATTTGATTCGTCGCCGCGGGCTCAGGCGCGAGATCGAAAGCCGGCGTCAGGCAGAGGACGCCGCGCTCGGCCCGCCGGACGATCACTCGCTGGGCGTCGAGCGTTGGGAGCGGTACTGGGAAGACGACGAAGAAGAATGGAAGGGCGACCCCGACTAGACGCCGCTGGCGACGGCGTCGCGGCGCTGGTTACTTTTTCTATCTGAACATCGGGAGGGGTGGCCGAGAGGTTGAAGGCACTGGTCTTGAAAACCAGCATGGGGTAACCCCCCATCGTGGGTTCGAATCCCACCCCCTCCGCCATTTCAGGCGCAGGCCGTCTGCAACTCCGCGATATCGAGGTCCTCGCCCAGCACCACCAGCGTGTCGCCGGCTTCGATCTGTTTGACCGGATCGGGGTTGAACACCGTGGCGCCGTCGGGACTCTTGATCGCCACGACGATGACGCCAAAGCGGCCCCGGATCCCAGCCTCGGCGATTGACGTGCGGTTGAGCGCCGAGCGCTCCGAAACCGTGATGTCGGCCATGCTGAGCTGCAGTGCCTCGTGCTGGGTGACGATCTCCATGAACTCGAGCGCGGTCGGGTTGACGGCCGCCTGGAGCACGCGCAAACCGGCGATCCGAGTCGGCGATATCACCTGATCCGCACCGCCGCGTTTGATCCGCAGCTCGCCAGCCTGATCGTACGCGCGGGCGATGATCTTGATCCCGGGATTCGCGTCCCTGGCCGCCATCGTGAGGTACAAGTTGTCGGCGTCCGACGACAACAGCGCCAGGAGCGTGTTGGCCCGTTCTAGACCGGCGTGCTCGAGCGCGTGTTCGTCGGTCGCGTCCCCGAGCACGTACAGAAACCCCTCGTCGCGCAATGTGGGCTCAACGGTGGGCCGGTTCTCGATGACGCAAAACGGGAGTCCCTCACGGGCCAATCCTTCGGCTACCGGCCGACCGACCTTGCCAAACCCGCAGACGATGAAGTGGTTATCCAAAGCGGTGATCTCGCGTTCCATGCTTCTCCTTCCGAGTACGTCGAGCAACTCGCCTTCGAAGATGGTCTGCCCGATGCGTGTAAGCGTATAGAGAGCCGTCGTCAGACCAGCCCCGATCAGAAAGATCGTGAATAGCTGAGCAGCGGAAGAAAGTGGACGGATCTCGTGGAAACCGACCGTCGAGATGGTAATCACGGTCATGTACAGGCCGTCGAGGAGCGACCACCCCTCGAGCGAAGCGTAGACGATCGTCCCCAGCACTAACCAAACGAGCATCAGCAGGCCGCCAGCCACGGCGCCAGAGAGGGCAGATTTTGACTCCGAAGCGCGGGAGGGGAAGAGGGTCGGACTCATATGCGCTCAGTCTACCGATCCGATCGCAGCGCTCGCAAACCGATGCGGTGGAGTGTCGAAAAATCGACGATCAAGAGCATCTCCGTCCCTGAACCGGCCCCCAAAACGGGCACCGGATCGACGCACGTTTCTTGCTGCGCTTTCTTTTGACAATCGCCCAATCTGAAAGGTACCTTTGAAACCACGTCGAGCCGCTTCCTCCCGAGCGATCGGCTGCAGCACGGGAGGAATCCGTGGACCGAGACGATCAAGAAGAAACCCGGCCAACCCTTCCATTCGAGGGGTTGCACGTGTACCAGCGAGCCCAGGACGCGTGGGGCAAGGCGCTCACCGCCGGTGGAGCGGATCCGCTTTGGGTCCGGCTGGAGAAGGAAACTCGAAACGCGGCGCTCGGGATCGCGCGAGCGACGGCGCGCTCACGCTCCAACGGTAGCTTTGGTACCGAGTTGGAGCAGGCGCGAGGAGCGCTGCACGCCGCGGCGGCGATCGTCGATCAGTTGACGCGCCGTGGCGACCCGGTCGACGACGACCTGAGGGGGTTGCTGATCGACAGCAGCCGGATGCTGGGCGCGCTGGTGCGCAGCGTGTCTCAGCCGCGGGAGGCGGCGGAAGAGGTCGCCGTTTGAAAATCGGTGCGGAGAGGTGGCCGAGTGGTTGAAGGCGGCACCCTGCTAAGGTGTTATACGGGTAGTCCCCGTATCGAGGGTTCGAATCCCTCCCTCTCCGCCATCTGAAAGAGCGAACGCCCGCGAGGGGGTCAGGAGCAGAGTTCCTCGATCTCCACGCGGGCGTCGTGCATGGTGCGTAACCGTTGGAGGAGGGTTAAACGCAGTGACAATGCCGGAAACAGGCCGATGACCGCTCCGGTCAGGGTGCGCTTCGCTCCCAGTCCGACCGGTTTTCTCCACGTCGGTGGAGCCCGCACCGCGCTGTTTAACTGGCTCTGGGCGCGCCATACCGGAGGCGAGTTTGTGCTGCGGATCGAGGATACGGATCTGGAGCGCTCGACGAAGGAGATGACGACCGCCATCCTCGAAGGTCTCGAGTGGATGGGGATCGATTGGGATGACGGGCCACACTTCCAGTCACGAAGCCGAGACAATCACCGGGCAGCGGCACTTGCTCTGCTCGAGGCCAAAGCCGCTTATCCGTGCTTCTGCACGGTCGAAGAGCTGGCGGCCGAGCGGAAGGCGGCGATCACACGCAAGGAATCGTACGTGTACAGCGGGAAATGCCGGACGATCGCTCCCGATCGTGCAGCCGAACGACGCGACAAAAGCGAACTGCACACGATTCGCTTTCGGGTTCCGTTCGGGGAAACGGTATGGATCGATGCAGTGCACGGCCCGACGCGGTTCGACAACCGAACGATCGGCGACTTTATCGTGCTGCGTTCGGATGGCGCTCCGGTCTACAACCTCGCGGTCACCGTCGACGATCGCGACATGCGGATCACGGACGTGATCCGCGGCGACGATCACATATCGAACACGCCCAAGCAGATTTTGCTCTATCAGGCTATGGGAGCGCCGGTGCCGCGATTCGCGCACGTACCGCTCATCCTGGGTCCCGATAAGCGCAAGCTGTCCAAGCGCCATGGCGCGCTCGGCGTATCCGCCTATCAGGAGCAAGGGTATCTGCCGCAGGCGTTCACCAACTTTCTGGCGCTGCTCGGCTGGTCACCCGGCGATGATCGCGAGATGATGTCGCGGGCCGAGCTGGTAGAGGCGTTCTCGCTCGAGCGGATCACCGGAAAGAGCGCGGTTTTCGACGTCCAGAAGCTCGAGTGGTTGAACGGGCAGCACCTGTCGACGATGTCGGGGTTGGCGGTCGCCGACCTGGTTCGACCCAGGTTTATCGACGCCGGGATCGCTACCGAAAAAGAGCTGGCTGAGCGGACGATCTGGTTCACTGAAGTGATGACGCTGGTCAAGACCCGGTCGCGGACGCTCGAGGATCTCGTCGTCCAGGGGCGCCCGTTCTTCGCCGGTGCGATAGAGTACCAGCCCGACGCGGTCAAGAAGTTCTGGAAGGACCCAAGGGTGGCGCGTGAGCTGTTGAGTGTGGCGGCCAACTACGTCGACGGTGAAGCCGCGTTCGACGACCTGGAGGGGATGGAGGCCCGGCTACGGGCGCTCTGCGAACAGCGCGACGTCAGCGCCGGCAAGCTGATGCAAGCGCTTCGGGTGGCGCTGACCGGCACCCGGGTAAGCCCCGGAATCTTCGAGACGATGGCGGCGATGGGGAAGTCACTGGTCGTCGAGCGGATCGAAGCTGCCCGCGAGCATCTGGGACGCGAGATCGAGGTCGCGTAGTGCGTGCGGGAGACCGGCGGCTCGAACGCTTGGCCGATCTCGATCCCCGGGACGAGCTGCTGAGCTTGCTGCCGGCGGAGCTCGAGACGTCTCTCGCGGGTTGGCTGGCCGACCGTGGGGAGCCATCCTACCGAGTCGCCCAGATCGTTGACGCGGTCTATCGCCATGGCGCTACCGGTTGGGCGGCGATGACGACCCTTCCGACCGATCTGCGAGCCCAACTCGGGGCCGACTACCGTTTTCCGTCGATCGCGCCGCATGAGAGTCGTGAGTCGGTCGACGGCGCGCGCAAGTTTCTATGGAGGCTGGTCGACGGTGAGTTGATCGAGTCGGTGCTCATTCCGACTCCGCGTCGCGATACGATTTGCATCTCGAGTCAAGCCGGCTGTCCGCTGGCGTGTGCGTTTTGCGCCACCGGAGTGTTTGGATACCGTCGTAACTTGACCGCCGGCGAGATCGTCGATCAGGCGCGTCGCCTCAGGGTTCTGCGCGGGCGGAGCGACGTCGGCATGAACGTGGTCTTCATGGGGATGGGTGAGCCGCTACTCAACTGGAACCCGGTCGCCACCGCGTTAGAAATACTGGTCGATCCACGCGGGCTCGATCTCGGCTCCCGTCGCGTCACCGTATCGACGGTCGGTGTGCCGGAGCGGATCGTCGCACTTGGGGAGAGATTCCCACAGGTCCGGTTGGCGGTGTCTCTCCATGCCGCGCGAGACGAGGTCCGAGATGAGATCGTGCCGCTCAACCGCCGCCACCCGCTCCGCGAGCTGATCGCCGCCTGCCGCGTGTGGGCGGAGTCGACCGGAAAGCGGTTTACGTTTGAGTATGTCCACTTGCCGGGTGTCAACGACGGGGTCGCTGACGCGGTGGCGCTCGCCGAGCTCTTGAAGCAAGTACCGGCCAAGGTCAACCTGATGCGTTACAACCCGGTCGAGGGGCTGGGCTTTCGCCGACCGACCGAAGCCGAGACGAGGGCGTTTCGGGACACGGTTACCGATCTCAGTCAATCGGCGATCACCATTCGCAAGAGCCGTGGCATCGACATCGAGGGCGCGTGCGGTCAGCTGCGGCTGGCGCACGAAGCGGGCGCAGTCGCGGCCGAGATCAGCGGTCACACGTCGTGACGGTCGCCAACGGATCGATCGGGATCTTGAAGCCCGGCTCCACGTACGCGGACATGATCGAAAGGTTCGGGGATTACGACGCGTGGTTTCGACGCGTGCTCGAGCCGGCCGGGGTCGATTGCCGGGTGTACGCGTTCTCCGACGGGCAAGCCCCCGATCCTGGCGCCGCGGATGGGTGGATTGTCACCGGCGCGCGGGGTTCCGTGTTGGACGAGTCCCCGCTGGTCGATGGCCTGCTGGAATGGATCCGGGGGGTGGTCGAACGGGGAGCGCCGCTGCTCGGTGTCTGCTACGGCCATCAGGCGATCGCCGCGGCGCTCGGCGGCCGGGTCGGGCTACACCCCGACGGCTGGGAGCTCGGAACGGTCGAGGTCGCGCTGACGGAACGTGGGCAAGAGGACCCGCTGTTTGCGGGGTTCCCGGCCCGGTTCCAGGTACAGGCCACACACGAGGACTACGTCGTCGAGCTGCCACCCGGCGGCGTTTCGTTGGCCTCGAATGCGCATACCGCAGTCCAAGCGCTGGCGGTCGGCGAGAGCTGTCGCGGGATCCAGTTCCATACCGAGGTCACGACTGAGATCTCGCGCGACTTCGTCGCCCGGCGGGGCCACCTGGTCAACCCGGTACCCGTAGTCGCCGACGCACCGCTGGCGACGCGCGTGCTGACCAACTTCGTCGAGCAGTTCGTGCGGACTCGGGTTCGCTCCTAGCGCTCGAGACAGCGGTCCTCGGCCGCGTACTCCTGACTCAGATCACCGCGCGGACCTTGGCGTTGTTGCCATTCGACGGTGCGGCGTAGCGCCTCGTCGCGATCGATCGGCTCGGCGTACCCGAGCTCGTCGCGCAAGCCGGTGGTGTCTGCTACTAGGTCCTGGCTCCAGTCGTACGGCAGCTGACGCTCGGTTGGCCACCGCGAGCGCTCTATCGGGGTCACTCGCCCGCTCCAGCCCGCCGCTCGGCCGACCTCGGTGACCCACTCGGCTTCGGACATCGCGTCGGGCTCGCCCAGGTTGTACACCCGCCCCGCGGCGCGATCGTCACCGCACGCCAGTGCGATCGCGTGTGCGAGATTGGTGACGTAACCGCGGGTCCAGCGCCAGTCGGCGTGACCGGCCTCGAGCGGGATCGCCTCTCGTCCGTCGTCCATTCGTTGCACGTACGGCGCCAGCCGCTGCTGCCGGTCGCCGGGGCCGTACACCATCGGTAGCCGGAGCACGGTGGCCTTGAGTCGGTCGTCGGTCATCGCCACACGCTCGACCAAGATCTTGTCGTACTCCGCGAGCCACGCGTCGTGGCCGGTCGAGCGGTCACGGTACGGGTAGAGGTGGTCTCGGAGCGGCGCCTCTTCGGTGTACGGCACCGCTTCGACCGTTCCGTCCCCAACACCAAGAAAGCGCTCGTACGCGCGATACACGTCCTGGCTCGAGATCACCACCAACCGCTCGGCGACGCCAGCGAAGAGTTGGACACACGCCGTCGCCTCGGACTCGGTGTAGGCGATGACGTCGACCACGACGCTGGGTCGCGTAGCCTGGAGCTCGTCGGCATGCTGACTCAGCTGGCGCCGATCACCGAGCACACGATCGACGGAAGAGGGCAGATCACCCGGCGTGTGACCGCGATGAAAGACGGTGACCGGATGTCCGGCTTGGGCCAGCGCGAGCACGACCTCGCGACCGATAAAGCCGGTCCCGCCGAGCACCAGCATCGGGTCTTTGTGCGTGCGTCCGAGCATCGAAACGCGAGGCTAGCGTTCGTCGCGAGGCGGCACAAGCTTTGAGTGGTGTCGCAGATCGATCACAACGCGTCGTCGGGCGTAGTCGCCGATCCGCCGGGCCGATGGTCAGCGCTCTTCGTGCTCGCCAGCGCGTCTTTGCTTGGCATGACGACGTGGTTTTCGGCCTCGGCCGTCCTGCCGCAGCTCGCTGGGCGCTGGGCGTTGTCGCCCAGCGCCGGCGCATGGCTCACCATAGCCGTCCAGCTTGGTTTCGTCACAGGGGCTTTGGCTTCGGCCTTCCTGACACTCGCCGACCTCGTGCGGCCGCGGCGGCTTTTGCTCTTCGGTGCCATCGGCGCAGCCGCTGCCAACGCGCTCCTGTTGGTCGCCGGCGGCCCTGGAGCGGCGATCCTGCTCCGATTCGTCACCGGGTTCTTTCTGGCCGGGGTGTATCCGCCGGCGCTCAAGTCGATGGCCACGTGGTTCCGGCAGGGCAGAGGGGTCGCGCTCGGCGTGTTGGTGGGTGCGCTTACGTTGGGATCGGCCATGCCGCACCTCGTCAAAGGATGGGGTGGCGTCGATTGGCGGCTTGTCATCGTGGTGACCTCGATCTTGACCGCAGCCGGCGGCGTGCTCGCCGAGTTGGCCGGCCGCGAGGGACCGTTCCCGTTTCCGCGTGCGGTGTTTGATCCGCGCCAGGTAGGACGCGTTGTGGCCGACCGCGGCGTTCGGCTGGCCAGCTTCGGCTACTTCGGCCACATGTGGGAGCTCTACGCCATGTGGACGTGGTTTGCGGCGTTTTACGCGGCGGTTCTCGTGTCGCACGGATGGGTGGTTCTGGAAGCTCAGCGGATGGCGGCGTTTGCGACGTTCGGAGTCATCGGGATCGGCGCCGTCGGTTGCTGGCTCGGTGGCGTGCTCGGGGACCGGTGGGGGCGATCGCGGACCACAGCCGTGGCGATGACGGTCTCGGGCACCTGTGCGCTGGTGATTGGCGGGCTCATGTCGACGCCACCAGCCGTCGTGCTCGCGGTCGGTTTGGTGTGGGGGTTCAGCGTGGTCGCCGATTCGGCGCAGTTCTCGACCATGGTGACCGAGGTCGCCGATCAGCGCTACGTTGGCACCGCGCTCACGCTGCAATTGGCGGCCGGGTTCGTGCTGACCGGCGCCACGATTTGGCTGGTGCCGCTGGTGCGCGACGCGGTCGGCTGGTGGCCGGCGTTTGCGCTCTTAGCGCCCGGCCCCGCACTCGGTGTGGTGGCGATGCTGGAGCTCAAGCGCTCGCCCGAAGCCGCCCAGATCGCGCATGGCCGAGGGTAAAATCGCAGTTGTCCGGAAGTGTTCGCCGCAGTATCGTTTCTATCCTACCGGTTGCGTGGGCGGCTAGCTCAGTTGGTTAGAGTGCCTGCTTGACATGCAGGAGGTCACTGGTTCGAATCCAGTGTCGCCCACCATGATAAGCGTCTAGTGAACCGGCTCCAGCCCGCCACCATTGCCCGCCTTGCCTAGTGCTTACCCCTCGAACACCTCCGCGAAGCGCTTTCGCTGCTCGAGTGCGCCGATAGCGATGAGGACGTCGGCCTCCCTGAACTGGGTGTCCGGATCCGGATTCGTCAGGGTCTCATCGGCCCTTTCGACAGCCAGGACGTTGAGACCGGTGAGCGACCCTATTCGACTCGCGGCCAACGTCCTTCCGGACAAACTGGGTGGAACCTGAATTTGATACAGATCGGCGCCTTCACCTACGATGACGACCCCTCGATCATCCATCAAAGCGAAGATCGTCTGTGTCCCCAGAGTGGCATAGCTGAGAACGAAGTCCGCGCCGGCCCGACTCACCGCCTCGACATTCCGTTCCTCGGTGATACGGCTCACGATGCTGAGGTCGGGGTTGGTGCGCCGGCAGTAAACCGCGAGGTAGATGTTGGTCGCGTCGTCGTTGGTAGTGATCACAACGCTAGGAGCCGACTCGATACCCGCCTGGCTCAGGATAGCCTTGTCCGCGGCATCGCCGATAACCAGCAGGTCGCATAGCTCCAGTAGCGCGGGCTCGAGATCGTGATCGCGCTCGACCACGTGGACGGGGATCTCGCGCCTCTTGAGGGCCCTAGCAGCGGCCCGTCCGACTCGACCACCACCGATTATAACCACGGGATTGAAGTTGACTTGATGGATGACAAGCAGGCTCTCGAGATCGGTAAGCTGATCCTCGGTGCCGACAAGCACGGGGACGCAGTAGTCGGTCAGAACCGTGTCCGGTCGCGCTGCTTCGAGCCGACCGCGCCTCCAGACACCGACGATGTTCAGCCCGGTCAACTCACGCAGCCGCGTGCTTCGGATCGTTCTGCCGGCGAGGGGCGTCCCGTGCACCGTGAACTCGGCGATGCGCCGATCGCGGAACGATCCGACGACGTGAACGCGTGTTGATCCCGCAGCTACGCGTGCAGCCAGGTGTTCGCCCAGCTGGCGTTTGAGATCAAGAACATGGTCGCAGCCGGTCAACTCGAGGATGTGAACCGCGTCGGGGTCCTCGGCGATCGCGAAAATGGGTACCTCGGTCGAAACCTCGCGAACGGAGAGCGCGATGTTGGTGTCGATTCTGTCGTCGCGATTCGCGAGTACTAAGCGCGCTCGCTCGGCCCGTGCCGCCCGCACCGTCGCGGCACTCGTCAGTGTGCCGCTCATGACTGGGATGTCCTCTGAGTAGAGCTCCATAACCCGGCCTGGGTCGGGCTCGACCACAAACCAGGGCACGCCCCGGAGGTCGAGCTTTCGACCGAGAGCGGCCGCCACGGCATCGTAGCCGCACACGAGAACGTGTCCACTCATCCCTTCCGGCAGTTCGCGAGGCGCCCTCGTCCGGAGGCGCGCTTCCAGCCACGGAGCGTAGAAAAGGCTGATGAATGCGAACGGCAGCACGATCAGGAGCAGCACGATGCCCGAAAGGAGCACAACCACGCTGAAGAGCCGCCCGATATCACTTTGAAAAGTGATGTCGCCAAAACCAAGCGTGCTCATCACGGTGAGGGTCCAATAGAATCCGGTCAACCACGAGTGACGCTCGCCCTCGATCGTCCACATGATCCAATGGAACCCGACCGTGTAGATCACGATTACCCCGGTCAGAAACGCCAAATACCTGAACAGCCCCCGCAGGTTCTGTTGCATGCGACGATCACCCAGGACGTAGGCCATCTGTGCCGGCAAGAATTTCACGCGGAGAATCCGACAGCTTCGGACTGACTACCGATTGGATCGCTCATTTCGAGGTTCAACGTTAGCGGCTACGGCGCTCGGTGTCCGTTGCGGTCTGAGATGCGGTGAGATTGTAGGTCGTCGTCTATTTCTACATGCAACCGATGAGTGTGGAAATCTGGACGCATCGCGAACGAGGTCACTGGTTCGAATCCAGTGTCGCCCACCAGGTCTACCTCCGGCTTTGCCGCTGGCTCTCTGGCGGTGTAGGCTGGAACCAGAGCAATGATCCCGTCTCGAACAGAAGGTTTGGAACCATGAAACACACCGCACGCTTCGCCAAGCTCACGTCGACCCTGATTCTGCTTGCGCTACTCACAGTCACGAACACGCTGGCGCAGGAAGAAAGGGGCATCATCATCAACAATATCCCGGTAGGGCTGGTTTCGCCGAACAACTTGACGATCACCTACATCCCACTGGCCGATATCGGCACGGCGCTGGGGTCCGCCGTCAAGTACGACGCGGGCCAGAATCGGTATACCGTTCAGCCCAGCGAGGGTGGCATCCTCAAGCTCAATCCTGAGCACGCCGGGATTATCATCATTGAAACCAAGCCCGCACCCGTAGGGGAGGGCCAGCGGATAAACCCGACGGCTCGAGTCATGCGCCGCCCCCAGCAGCCAGCAGTCCCGGAGGCGATGAGCTTCGCCATCGGCGACCAACTCGTCTCCAAGGGAATCGTGATTGTTGATGGACGGCCGCATATGCCATTGGACGACTTGGCGGCGGCCATGGGGGTCAATATCGAGTATGGGCCATCGCCAGAAGGTGGTGGGACAGTAACGGTGTTGGTGCCGCAGCAAGGGGTGACACCGTTGTTGGGTCTGTCCGAGCGAGGGATCGTAATCGTCGGGGGGATGGAGGAATAGGCTGCTAGCAGCTCGGTCCGTCGGATCATCTAACCGAAAACTGTGCTAGTAAGTGTGCTAGTTGAGTTCCGGCATTTTGCCGTATCAGGGGGCGGAGCGTTCGGCAAATAGACGGAAAACTCCGCGGATTTACGGCGTAATGACGAAAAACCACGCTTTAGCCCCTGCTTGACATGCAGGAGGTCACTGGTTCGAATCCAGTGTC
>JBDGYV010000012.1:0-39225 GCA_039588915.1 Gemmatimonadota bacterium | reverse complement strand
GTCTCTTTCAACCGAGCGTTGTCGACGAGCACACGCTGGACCTCGTGGTCTGGCAGGCTGACCAAGCTTATGACCGGGAGCGAGGTGAGTGTCGAGTACGTGTGGATAGCGTACTCGCCGTCCGGCGAGAGGTCGTAGCTATGCGTCCCCGGCTGATCGGCCGGCGAAAGCCGGACCGGATCGCCGCCTGAAAGGGGCACCCGGTACAGATAGCGCTGCGTCGCATTGTCGGGCGACGCGATGAAGTAGACCCAACCGCTGTCCTCGTCGATCAACTCGACGTTGATGACCTCCCAGTCACCAGACGTGATCGGCTTGAGCTCGCCAGTCTCCCGGTCCACGGTATAGACGTGCCTCCAGCCGGTGCGCTCGCTGATCCACGTCATACGACGGTCGCCGTCGAGCCAGATCCAATCATCGATCGCGTCCAGGTAGGCAGGGTCCGTCTCAGTGAGCAGGGTGCGGGTCGACCCGTCGTCCCCGTCACACAGCAACACGTGATTCGTGTTCTGATGGCGGTTCATGCGTTGTATCGCTACCTCGTCGCCGTTCCCGGACCACTCCATGCGCGGGATGTAATTGTTCCGCTGGTCTCCGGGCACGTCGCACCACGTCGTCTCTCCGCCACTCACCTTCACGACGCCCATGCGCGCGGCTGAGTTCCTCGTGCCTACCTTCGGGTACTGGACAGGAATCGTGAAGGAGTAGATCGAGTCGGTACTGTTGATCATGTTGAAGACGCCGATGCCCTCTGCGTCGAGCTGCCAGTACGCGATCGACTCATGCGTCGAGCTGCCAGTACGCGATCGACTCACCGTCCGGCGCCCACCGCCAGCCATCGGCCGGCAGGGGCATGAAAAACTCCTCCTCGTACACCCAGTCGAAGTTGCCGTTGATGATCGTTTCCGACCCGTCGAAGGTCAGTTGCACGACTTCCCCGATCTCGACGTCCTCCACGTACAGGTCGTTCTCGCTCACGTACCCGAAACGGTCACCGGAGGGGTCGAATTTGCCGTACATGAGGCTCGACTCGGGGCGGTCGGCGCCCATTTGCCGTAGGGCCCCCGTATCCAGGTTCAGCACCCAGTAGTCCCCGCGGGAGTTGAAACGCCACACGCGCTTTGAGTTCGTGTAAATCAGCAACTTGCTGGCGTCCGGCGACCACTCATAGTTCTGGATCTCGAGCGGATCGGTAGCGCCCTCCGGCACGAGCTGAGTGGCGACTACCAGCACCTCTCGCTCGCCGGATGCGGCATCGTACATCACGAGGTCCCGTCCAGAGCCGTTTGCATTGCTCTCTAGGGTCGTATATGCGGATCCGCTTTCCAGCCATCGCGTCGAGCCGAACCGCTCGGGGAAGAAATCGCGGGAGTCGAACAGCCGATTCAGTGTGATCTTACTGGCATCGGTCGTCTGCTGGGCGGCGCTGGGGGCGGCAAGAACCAGGGCGTAGATCCCCGCGACGGCCGTCACGTCGATCTTCCATCGTTTTATGCGTTTCATCGCTAGCCTCTCTGTGGTGTCTGCGCTGGTGTCACGCGGTTAGGGCCCGGCTGTTTAAATTCCGTTTGATACAAGTACAAGAGTGCAAGCAATTGATGCACAGTTAATGAAAAAACGTATCATCGTTTTCTCGACTAAAGTCTGATGTTCACCCGGCTGGAACATAAACGATAAAACCTAACAAAGCGCTGCACCCGATCGACTGCCTGCACGTCGGGCAGGTCGTTTTGCCGCAAGAGCATGATGTCGTTCGCTTCCCTGTTGATGGACGTTCCTCTGTAAGATCAAAAAGACCTCGGTTCTAGATCTCCCATTTTCGGATCAACTGTGCCGTCTGTGAGGCTTTCACCTACATCACAGCGGGTTCTCCCCCACAGACGGCCGCGTCTTGGTTGCACTACGGTTGAGGTAACAACCCCGACAAGGCAAATCCTGTCTGGAGCTGACATGAATCCCATGAAGTTTCTGCAACTGGCGGGTGTTCTGGCGCTCGCAAGTCTTATCCACGTTTCTTCTGCCACAGCCCAGGATGAAGAAATGGGCAAAAAGGAAGGGATCCTCGAGCCTTCCAAGCCTCTGGAAGTCACATCCCAGCATCTCGCAGTCTTAAGCCGCCGCCTAGCAAATGCCGAGGCTCTCGAAGATCTCGATGCCTCCATTGCCGCGATCCTTCAGATGAAACAAGACCTGATCGACGAGAGGGAGAGATGGCTGGTCGAGCGGGAGAGGATCGCGAACACCCTCGCGGCCGTGGAGCGCGAAATCAGAGATGTGAATGATGAGATCGATGACATAGAAGACGCGATTATCGCGTCTTCTATAGCGTCCGCAGGTATGGCGAGTCCGGAGCTCATCGCGATTCGCGAAGGCCTGATTGCCAAGAAGAACGGGCTCAAAGCGCAGCGCGATAGGTTGACGAAAGATTCAAGCGCGGCGGATCAGACGATCGCGCAGATCGATGACCTGCTGAAGGACGCCGACAGAAGGCTAGCCGAGAAGCAGGCAGAGAAGCGGGATTTGCAGAAGCAGATCGCGAAGGTATCACTCACCGCTCCTTCGGAAGGAGCGCGGCTGCTCGTCGACTCCGACGAGGAGCTTCGGATCAGTTCAGATAAGCCGCCGAAGCAGGTACGCATCGAGATCCAGAAGATGGTGGTGGTTCACGGCGGGATCAGCGCGAACAATCCTGTGCACGACGCGAACGATCCCGTGCACGGGAGTTGGGAAACCATCTACGACCGAACCTTGGAGTGGAAGCACCTCGGATCGGCTGGCCCGGGAGCTGTCAGCCTTGCCTTCAAGACCGGAGTGAAGCCCGAGCGACGGTCCATTCCAATCGTCGGTTTGGAGGCGTTTTGGCTGGATCGCGGCGAGTATCGCGCGCGGGTGCAGCGCTTCGGGGAGTCCGAAGACAACAAGGGGGGCGAGGGCGCTGCGGCCGGTGGGCACAACGATTGGAGGAGTTTCTCCGTGGTAGGAAAGCTGGACAGCAAGGTCTTCGGAAAACGGGCCCCCGTTCAAGCCGGTGGCCCGAAGATCAAGTATGGGCAGAAGCAGATCAAGCCAGGGGCGGTGCTGCGGCCGACCGGAGCGAAGGATGAGGATGAAGAGGACGACAGCGAGTAGGTGAGGATAGCAATGATCCCGTCTCGAACAGAAGGTTTGGAACCATGAAACACACGGCACGCTTCGCCAAGCTCACTTTGACCCTGATTCTGCTTGCGATACTCGCGGTTACGAACGCGTTGGCGCAGGAGGAAAAGGGCATCATCATCAGCAATATCCCAGTAGGGCTGGTCTCGCCGAACAACTTGACGATCACCTACATCCCACTGGCCGATATTGGCACAGCGCTAGGGTCCGCCGTCAAGTACGACGCGGGCCGGAATCGGTATACCGTCCAGCCCAGCGAGGGTGGCATCCTCAAGCTCAATCCCGAGCACGCCGGGATTATCATTTCCAACAGGCCCGCACCCGAAGCGGAGGGCCAGCGGGTTAGCCCGACGGCTCGAGTCATGCGACGCCCTCAGCAGCCAGCAGAGCAACCAGCGGTGCCAGAGGCGACGAGCTTCGTCATCGGCGACCAACTCGTCTCGAAGGGGATCATCATCATCAATAACCGGCCGTACATGCCCCTGGACGACCTTGCGGCGGCTATGGGGACCATTGTTGAGGATAGGCCGTCGCCAGAGGGCGGTGGGACAGTGCGGGCGTTGGTGCCGCAGCAAGGGGCGACACCGTTGCTGGGTCTGTCCGAGCGAGGAATCATAATCATCGACAACATGGAGCAATAGGGTTAGCTCCGGCTTGACATGCAGGAGGTCACTGGTTCAATCCAGAGTCACCTACCAGACATCAGTGGTAGGTCTCCAAACCCCCGGTTCGTTGAACTGCGCCTGAGCCGCTGTCAGGCAGTCAACTGCCGCACGCACCATCTTAGGCCAAGCACGGGAGCCCCCTACACGCCTAACTGTTTTACAATGGCGAGCGAGTTGCCGTATACTTTAAAAGTGGCAGGGACGCGTTCTTAGTGACGACTGAACCGGCGGGGGAATACGCCGGTAGCCTGACAGAGCCGCGCGTCCCTGCTGAAGAGGCTCTTTTAGAGTTACTAATAGGAGGGGCTGCCAAGGTCTGGTGGCTGATCGGCCTAAGCGGCGCGTTACTACGGCCACGGCTGTCATGATCTGGCAGCCTTTCTTGTTTGGTGATAATGCGTCGGCCTAAGACCCCGCTTGACGTGCAGGAGGTCACTGGTTCGACGTCGTGTGTTGTCTCAAACTGTGTTATCTGAGGTTCCGGGTGACCCCCGTCTTCATGTCTTTCATCGTCTTGAGGACGCTTGACAGCATGTTGATGTACTGACCGGTGATCTTGTTCGCGTTCTCAAACTGGGTCGCGATCATCTGGCGCTTGTTTCGGACGGTCTCCCGGTCGGCTTCGATCGTCGCGATCTCGGCGTTGATCTGATCCTTGTTCAACAGTCGGGCTCGGGCAGTCACACAGGGGACCGAATCACACCCGGGGATCGCGCCCTGGTCGTCGGCCTCGAGGTCGAACACTTTGAGGTCGGCTCGAACCTTCTCAGGCCCACGTTTGTCCGCATCCTCGTCGTCGTCCTGTTTCGCCCTGGCTTTCTCCTCGAGTTGCCTGGCCTTGTTCTGCAGATACTTCAGATAATCCGCCTGGGCCTCCGCGATCTTGTTCATCTCCGCAAGTCGGTTCAGCCAGTACTTCTTGTTCTCGTTCTGGTCCTTGATCGACTCCTTGACGACCAAGAAGAGCATCGCATCGATGTTCTGATCCCCGGTCGATTTCAGCAGCGCGTTCAGACGCCGGGCGAACGCCTGTTCGTATGTGGCGTTGGTTGGATTTTGGACCGCCAACTTTCCGGCCTTAACGGTCGAGGAGAACGCGCTCAGGTTGCGCACGGTCGTTTCCCCCCGTCTGATTACACGGAGCTGGTCCTCGGTCAGCGGATTGAACCCGGCGTGCTCGAATACGGCCGCGACCTCGGAATCGAGATCCGCCGCGTTGGTCGAAAGATCTAGGTACTGGACCCCTTTCAGTTGTCTCTCCTGGGCGATCACAAGGGATTGGGGCAGGCTGACCAGTGCGGTGAGCAGAACACCGAGGACGACGGTGCGGGTCATGAGGTCCCTCCGGCTGGCGTGAGTGCGTATCCCATACTACGCCGGACGCCGCTGACGAGTCCACTCACGTTTGCGACGGAAGGGGGGCTACGCGTGGTTGACCCAGCAGCGGCGAGATTACAGCCTTTCGTCTATTCTACAAGCAACTAACGAGGTGTGGACCTGAACGTATTCCTGGGAGAACTCATGGCTGCCACTGACACCTGCTGTACGCTCGTACCGTACTTTGATGTGCACGACATGGACGCCTTCAAAGGTCTGTGCGAGCAGTTTGTTGAGAAAACGAGCACTGAGCCAAAGTGCTTGCACTACGGTTTCACCTTCAAGGGCAGCCAGGCGCATTGCCGAGAGGGATACGAGGACGCAGCCGGCATTCTGGCGCACCTCGAAAACGTGGGTGAGATTTTCCAGGAGGCCCTGAAGGTTGCCGATCTCACCCGGCTCGAAGTTCACGGCCCAGAGCACGAAATCTCGACTCTGCAGGAGCCCTTGGCTGAGCTGAGCCCCGAGTACTTCGTTCTGGAGTACGGGTTTCGTCGCTAGTAGCGCCTAGACCGACCTCAATGGCGGCCAACTAGTGTTGAGCGCAACGGGCCTGGGACGCCGTATCGACGATGGGTGGATCTGGCGTAGCGTCGAAGTAAAACTGGCGGCCGGTGAAAACCTGGCGATCGTCGGGCCGACCGGCGCCGGCAAGTCTCTCCTGCTGCGATGTCTAGCAGGGCTCGATGCGGCCGACGAAGGTCGCATCGCCATCGATGACAAACCACTCGACGAGTGGCAAATGCCTGCCTACCGCTCGCGCGTCGTCTATCTGCACCAGCGCCCGGCACTCCGAGAGGGAACCGTTGAGGAAAACCTCCGTGCAGTGTTCCGCCTGGCCGCTCATCGTTCGAAGGGTTACGACCGCTCGGCGGTGATCCGCGGGCTCGGGGCGTTCGATCGTGACGCCTCGTTCCTAAAGAAGGACGCCGCGGATCTTTCTGGCGGCGAGGCCCAGATCGTGGCGTTGATTCGAGCCCTCAGCGTAGAGCCCTCGGTGCTGCTGCTCGACGAGCCCAGCGCATCGATGGACGCTGTTGCCACCGATCAGGCCGAAGATCTGGTCGCGCGCTGGGTCGGCGAAGCCCCTGGCCGGGCGAGCGTTTGGACGAGTCACGACGGCGCGCAGGTGGAACGCGTCACCGACCGGACTCTGACGTTGAACGGCGTGGTGTTGTGAACGGTTATCTCCAAATTGGATACGCGCAGACGGCTCTCGCCGGACTTCTGATTATCGCCAACCTCGTTTTGTCTGCAACGCTGCGCCTTGGCCTCGGCCGGCGCCTGGCGATCGCGGCGCTCCGTATGAGCGTCCAGCTGCTTCTAGTCGGTCTCGTGCTCAAATGGGTGTTTGCGCTCGAGAACCCGATCCCGGTATTGGCGATGGCGGCGGCGATGACCGGTATAGCGGGTGTGGCGGCGGTGAACCGCACGCAGCGTCGCTTTGCTGGCGTCTACTGGGGCAGCCTGGTTTCGGTGACCGGCTCCGCGTTCTTTGTCACCGGACTCGCCCTGTTAGGCATCGTGCGGGTCGAGCCGTGGTTCGATCCCCAGTATCTCATCCCGTTGCTCGGCATGGTGTTGGGCAATACGCTCAACGGCATCTCGCTGTCGCTTGACCGATTCGTGGAATCGTTGGTGCAGCGTCGCGACTCGGTCGAGGCGACGCTGGCGCTGGGTGGCACGCGCTGGGAGGCGGCGCACGATCACATCCGCGACGCGATGCGGGTCGGCCTCATCCCGATGATCAACTCGATGATGGTGATAGGCATCGTCAGCCTGCCCGGCATGATGACCGGCCAGATCCTCGCCGGCGCCGAGCCGACCGATGCCGTCCGGTACCAGATCGTCATCATGTTCATGATCGCTTCGGCCGCCGCGCTCGGCGCCTTCGGCATCGTGTTCTTCACGTATCACCGGCTGTTCGACGATCGACACCGGCTGCGGCTCGATCGAGTGCACAAGGTCGCTGCGTAATGGCCACACTCGATATCGGTCTCATCGGCTGCGGCCGCGTGGCGGGGCGCGTGCACCTGCCTATCCTGGCGGGACTGCCGGGGGTACGTCTTGTCGCGGTGGCGGAACCCGACTCACAGCTGCGGGAACAGGCTGGTCGTCTTGCTGCGACCGTCACCGAGTACGAGGCCCTGTTGGACATGCCAGACGTCGAGGCGGTCGTCGTTTGCGCGCCGAGCGGTCTGCACGCCGAGGTCGCGATGGCGGCTTTGGACCGTGGCAAGCACGTCTACCTCGAAAAGCCGCTGGCTACGACTCGGGACGAAGCCCGATCCGTGCTATCGGCTCTGGAACGCGCGGGCACAATCGGAATGATCGGTTTCAACTGCCGCTTCAATCGGGCCTACTTGGAGTTGAAGCGTTGTCTCCAATCGGGGAAGTACGGTGAATGGGTCGCGGCGCGCACGGTGCTGGCCACACCAGAGGAAACCCTGCCCGATTGGAAACGACGCCGAGAGAGCGGGGGAGGCGCGCTCCTCGACCAGGCCTCGCACCACTTCGATTTGATGCGGTTTCTGTTCGAAGACGAGATCGAAGAGGTGTCAGCCCAGCTTCGGTCGCAGCGCAGTGAAGACGATACCGCGGCGGTTCAGGTACGACTCGCCAACGGTCTCGCGATCCAATCGTTGCTTTCGATCAACACCGTGAACGAAGACCGGTTCGAGGTCTATACAGGAAGGGCGCGGTTATCGGTCGACCGTTACCGCTCGCCCAACGTCGAGATCGTGACCAACTCGAGATCGATTCCCGGGCTCCGGGGTTTGCGATCCGGGCTCAATTCCCTCAAGCACAGTGGTTACATCTGGGAGACGTACCGGGCCCCAGGTCGTGAGCCTTCGTTTCGTTCCGCGCTGGCCCATTTCGTCGAGGCGATAAGCGAGGGGCAGCCACCGTCGCCCAGCTTCCGCGACGGGTACCTCAGCCTGGTGGCGGTGCTCGCGGCTGAGGAATCGGCCCGCTCGGGCCATGTCGTTCGCTTGAACGACGGTACACGGCCCGTGTGACTACTCTCGCTGCTCCACCCCCGCTGGTCATCCTTGGGCTCGATGTCGGAGACCCGGAGTGGCTCGAACGTTGGGCTTCCGAGGGGTACTTGCCGACGCTCGCCTCGATCATGAAACGAGGAGTCGCGGCACGAACCACGGGACCCGACCTGATCACCGAGCACAGCGTATGGGTCTCCCTGATCAGCGGAATCTCGGTCGGGCAGCATGGGTTCTACGAGTACAAGCGGCTGAGGCCAAGCACCTACGAGCTCGAGACGATCACTGGGCGCAACCTCGATGTGCGGCCGTTCTGGTCTCATGCGCCAGCAAAGCGAGCGGTCGCGATCGACGTGCCCCACTGCTACCCGGAGCCACAGACCGACGGGATTCATCTTGCGGAATGGGCCTCGCACCATCCGTATTTTTCGCCTTCGGCATCACCGGAGGGATCGTTGGAGGAGATCCAGCGTTTATTCGGCGGCCAGATCCATATCCCGGAGGAGCTAGACAGCAAGCTACGAGCGGATCGGAGGATCCACGCGCGCACGTTAGAGCGGATCGAGAAGAAAGGTGCGCTGTGCCGCCACCTGCTATCGCGAGAGAGCTTCGACGTCGCGGTCGTGGTCTTTGGCGACAGCCATCTCGCGAGTCACCAGTTTTGGGAGTACCGGCCGGAGCACCGCGGAGAGCGCAAGGTCGACGCGCGTGACGAGCTGACCCACGGAATTCGAGACGTTTTCCAGCGGATCGATCACGAGATGGGCGCGATCATCGAGCAACTACCGGACAACGCCAACATCTGTGTCGTTTCATCGACGGGACTGCTCGATCACTACCCGACCACCGGGCTGATCGAGGCCTTTTGTCGCGAGCTGGGATACCAGGCGTCGCCGGGCGGATCCGGCCGCGTCACACCGATGGGTGTCGTGCGACAGATGGTGCCCCATAAGTTGCGCTACGCTCTGAGCCGCTGGTTGCCGGAGGAGACACAACTGCGGCTAATGAATGAGAAGTTTCGGAGCAGCACGGATTGGAGTCGGACCACCGCGTTCGCGATCCCATCTTTCTTTACGAGCTTCTTGCGCGTCAACGTCGCGGGACGGGAACCCTGTGGCATCGTGGAGCCCGGTGCCGAGTACGAAGCTCTCCTCGACCGGCTAGAGACGGATCTGAGACAACTGACTAACCCGGACACGGGCGAACCAGTCGTCGAGGACGTTGTTCGAACCGGAGCCGTGTTCGGAGATGCGTCGACTGCCGTGCTCCCGGATCTATTCGTCGTATGGTGCCCCCATCAGAGGCACATGGAACGTGTCGCGCACCCGAGTGGCGAATTAGTGGCGTTTCCGCCGGAGATCTTTCGGGGGAGCGATCACTCGCGATCCGGGTTTGTGGTGTTGGCCGGACCTTCAATCCAAGCGACATCCATGGGTAACGTTTCACTTCTCGATCTAGCCCCCACGTTTTTGGCACTAATGGGCGAATCGAGCCCGCGCGAGTTGATCGGGAAACCGCTTCCGATCCTGGCGCGTGGCTAAACGATGAGGATCGGCATCGATGGTCGTGAGCTTGCCTCTGAGCGCAGAGGTATCGGACGTTACATCTTCGAGCTATCGCGCGAACTGGACCACTATCTGCCGGATGCCGAGTTCTTCGTGTACAATCGGGCGCCGGTGTCGCTGCCGATTGAGTCCGATCGATGGGTCATGCGCGCCGATTCCTCTCGCCTTGGCCGACGTCTGTCACCCCTGTTGTGGCTCAAAGCGCGCGGGGGTCTGATCTGCCGGCGGGACGATCTGGACGTTTTTTGGGGGACCAGCGCGTTTCTTCCTGGTCTTCCCGCCAACGTACGAACCGTCCTGACGGTGCACGATCTGTGTCATATTTTTACACCCGAGACCTTCCACCCGCTGCATCTGATGGGTGTGCGACTCTTTTTCGCGCGTGACGTTCGAAGGGCTGATACCGTCTTGGCGGTTTCAGAAGGCACCTCCAACCGGCTCCACGAGCATTTGGGACGGAGGGCGGACGCAATTGTCTCTCCGGCGGTTCGAAAGGAATTTACGGCGCAGTCAGACCAGGCGTCAGAGGTGTGCCGAAACCACTATCAGCTTGGCGGCCCGTACGTTCTCACGGTCGCGGCGTGGGAACCGCGGAAAAACCTAGAACGGTTGGTGCGTGCTTTTGTGGAGATGAAGGAGCGCGGTCTGCTGACCGATCACAAGTTGGTCCTGGTCGGGAAGAAAGGTTCTCGATTCAAGGGCCTGGTCGAGTTGCTGGAGCGCGACGCAGGACGACACACACAGCCCCTTGGCTACGTCGCCGACGAGCATCTGCCAGCCCTCTACGCGGGTGCTGATTGTTTTGTGTTGCCTTCCGCTTATGAAGGTTTCGGTGTGCCACTTCTAGAGGCGCGTGCCTGCGGCACTCGCGTGGTGACGTCGGACACGCCTGAACTGCGCGAAGTGGGTGGGCCGGATGCGATCTACATCGAACCGACGGAGGAAGGCATCCAGGCGGGCATCCTGACCGCTCTCTCTGGAACACCATCCCCACCGAGCCACACGACTTTGCCGACTTGGGAGGAGAGTGGCCAGATCTTATCGGCGATTCTGCGCGGTGACCGAGTCGCTTAGCCCGCGATCCACAACCGCCATCCTGATCGAGCGCCATGGCCCACCCGAAGCGTTTGTCGAACGCGAGGTTCCGCTGCGCGAGCTGGGTCCCGACGAAGTGCAGGTCAAGGTACAGGCCGCCGGCGTCAACTTCGCCGATCTTCTGATGCGAGCCGGGCTCTACGGCACAGTACCATCGCTTCCTTACAGCCCGGGGTTCGAGATCGCCGGCGAAGTGGTACGCGTAGGTTCAGAAACGAGCGAGTGGCAGGCAGGCGATCGCGTGGTCGCGCTCCTCCGGTATGGCGGTTATGCCCGCGATGTGGTGGTTTCTGCACGGCAACTTATGCGCTATCCGGAGTCCCTGACACCCGAACAGGCGGCGGCGATTCCTGTCGTGTTCTTGACCGCTTGGGTCTGCCTGTTTGAGGCGGCGCGCGCCCGACCGGGAGAAACCGCGCTCATCCTCGGGGCGGGAGGCGGCGTCGGCACCGCCGCAGTACAACTGGCCATACGCGAGGGGTTGCGCGTGATCGGCACTGCCGGCGACCCGCGCAAGCGAACGTTCGTCACCGATGAGTTGGGCGCCGAGGCTTGCTTCGACTCCCGCGCCGAGTGGGAGCCGGAGGTACGCCGGGTGGTGGGCAAACGAGGTATCGACGTCGCCCTAGACCCGGTGGGCGGTCGGGCCACCGCGGCGTGCCGCGGGCTGCTCGCTCCGCTGGGACGCCTCGTCTTCTACGGGCTGAGCGAAGCGATGCCACGGCACAAGCGGAGTTGGCTCAGGGCGTCCCGGGCCTGGCTCCGCACGCCCCGCTTCCACCCGCTCGGGCTCGTCGAACCCAACATTGGTGTATTCGGTGTGGCCCTGCTGCACCTCGATAGCAAGGAGCACATTCTGCCGCCGATTCTCGAGCAGGTTTATCGCAGCGTCGCCGCGGGGGAATTACGGCTGGTGCTGGACTGTACGTTCTCGCTCGATCGGACCGGTGCGGTGGCGGCGCATCGCTACCTCCACGCGCGACGGAACTTGGGCAAAGTCGTGTTGACCGCTTCATGTCCGTAGTCTGGCGCATTCTCGCCGTTGCTCTTCTCGTCTACGCGGCGTACGCCGTCATCTTCTTTCTCTTTCAGCGCCACCTCATGTACCCCGGTGCTTCCATGCTACCTGCTCGGGGTGCTTCGGGTCGCGATCTGCCTTTTGTCGAGGAGGTACAGCTCGTCACGTCGGTGGGGCGCGTCGAGGCCTTGTTCATGGCCGCCGCGGAGAGTGCGGACGCGGCTCCATACCCCGTCATCATTTTCACTCATGGCAACGCTGAGCTCATCGATGTCTGGTCCGCGCCCCTGAGCTCGTTTCGCGATCTCGGGATCGGTGTTCTGGTGGTTGAGTATCCGGGATATGGACAGTCAGCGGGCGCTCCTTCGCAACGCACGATCATGGAGGCGATGATCGCCGCCCACGATTGGTTGATCACCCGTACGGACATTGACGAGACGCGAATCGTCGCGATGGGACGCTCGTTGGGCAGCGGACCGGCGGTTGGGCTCGCCGGGGTTCGCCCCGTTGCCGCGCTCATTCTACAGTCGCCCTTCAAGAGCGTTGTCGCGATGGCCGCGGAACGATTCTACCTGCCACCCTTCTTGGTTCGCGACCGCTTCGACAACGAAGCGATCCTGCAGTCGTACGATAGCCCCGTACTCGTATTGCACGGAACCCGCGATCGAGTGGTTCCGTACACGCACGGGGCCGCGCTCGCGTCGCTGGCCGCTCGGGGTGAACTCATCTCGCAGGATTGCGCGCACAACGATTGCCCTTCGTCCTGGCCGGAGTTCGTCGACCAAGTGGAGAGTTTCCTCTTGAAGTCAGGGATCTTGGCGCGATCAGGAACCTGATCGCACGCGGTGGACTAGAATCGGCACGCAGCTAGCTTGGATTCAAGACACGAGAACAGAGGTAACTTGTTCTGGAGGTTCGCCGATGCCACACTCCGCCGAGCTGTCCCACCTGTTCAGCTTGACCTCCATCGTCGCCGTGTTGGTCGCGACTGTGTCGTGCGGCACATCGGCGCCCGCTGCTCAGGGAAGTAGCTACACCGACCTGGTCGCCCTCTTCGACGAGTGGCGCGAGTTCGAGAAGCCCGAGTTCGAGGATCGCGTCCCGGACTACAGCGCGGCTGCCATGACTAGACAGCACGCGGAGCTCGCCGACTGGCAGGCTCGCTTGGAAGCGCTGAACCCGGAGAGCTGGTCGGTGGCTGAGCAGATCGACTGGCATCTGGTGCGAGCTGAGATGAACGGGCTCGACTTCGATCACCGGGTACGCCGCCCCTGGGCTCGAGACCCGGCCTTCTACATCATGATCTTCCCGGCCGAGAGCGACGTACCGGCCCACGAAGGCGCGACAATCCACGGCTGGATCGACCTCTGGACCTACGAATACCCGCTGTCTGATGGAGACGCGTACGAGCTGGCCCGGCGCATCTCAGCGATCCCCGAGCTGATGGAGCGGGCGAAGAGCAACCTGACCGGGAACGCCAGGGACCTTTGGCTAGCCGGCTTCCGACCCTTCGAGGAGCAAAGCTCTGACTTGGAGACACTGGGGGAGCGGGTCATGGGAACCAGCGCGGAGCTCGACGCCTACATCGTCGATGCACGTGAAGCCAACGACGCCTTTCTCGGCTGGTTGCGCCAGGAGGCCCCCTCGAAGACCGGTCCTTCCGGCGTTGGTAGGGAGAACTACACGTGGTACATGCAGAACGTCCACCTGGTGCCCTACTCGTGGGATGAACAGGTCACCCTGATGCGACGGGAGCTCGCCCGGGCTCACACATCGCTTCGGTTGGAGGAAAACCGGAACCGGGACCTCCCGGAGCTCGAGCGGATCGACAGTGCGGAGGAGTACGACGCGCGACTGAATGCTGCCGTCTCCAAGTTCATGCGGTTCCTCGAGGAGGAGGAGATTCACGCGATCCAGGACTGGATGGACCCGGCTCTCCGCGCGGTGAACGGTCGTTACACGCCGGTCGAACCGGGTGAGCTGCGACACTTTTTCAACGAGGTGAACTACCGCGACCCGCTCGTTTTGCGCACCCACATGCACCATTGGATCGAGCTGGCGTGGATGAGGGAGGATCCACACTCGAGCCCGATCCGGAGCGTCCCTTCGCTGTACAATATTTTTGATGCCCGATCCGAGGGGTTGGCCACCGGGGTAGAGGAGATGATGATGCACGCGGGCCTCTATGATGAGGCGCCCCGCTCCCGCGAGCTTGTTTGGATCATGTTGGCCCAGCGGGCGGCTCGCGCCCTCAGCGGTCTATACCTACACGCAAATGAGTTCACCATGCAGGAGGCCGTGGACCACGCCACGACGTGGACTCCTCGCAACTGGCTCCCAGACGGCAATCTGGTTCGGTTCGAGCAGCATCTGTATCTACGGCAGCCCGGTTACGGCACCAGCTACGTCACAGGCAAGATCCAGATCGAGGAGCTCATTGCCGAGGAAGCCCTTCGGCGCGGGGACGACTTCACCTTGAAGGGGTTCTTCGACGATTTCTTCGACGCCGGCGTAATACCGACCGTACTGATACGCTGGGAGATGACCGGGAGCCGGGACGAGATTCTCACCAATGCATGCGACCCAGGCGTTCGTTACGTGAGCACTGATCCAAGCGAGTGCGCCCGCCTTCGGTTTCAATGCGCGGACGACGAGGAGCCCTTCTCGAACGAATGCGGCTGTGGTTGTCAGGATCTCTAGCGAGTCCTGAACCGGTAGTTCAGTCCGTTTTCTTGCGGAGCACCCCGTCCAGGCTGAACCGGCCGCCTCCTCGGGCAGCCAGATAGAGGAACGCGAACGCGAAGAAGGTCGACGCCTCGCCGCGGTTCATGATCTGCCAGGGGCCCTGGGGGAAGTGGGCCTTGAAGTAGGCGATCGCCATCTCGCCGGCCAGAATGAACGCTACCGGCCGGGTGAATAGACCGACGGCGATCAGGATACCGCCAAAAAACTCGAGGATCCCGGCCACCCCCATCAGCGAGGCGAGCTCGGCTGTCTGGCCGGGCTCCCGGAACCCGCCGAACCACCCGAAGAGCTTTACCGCTCCGTGCTGCCAGAAGAGAAACCCGACTACGATTCGAAACAGGTTCAGGAGGATCTGCTCAGCACGACCGCCACGCGTGGAGCTCATGTTTTGGCTCTCCCCGAGGGATGGACTTCGATCGGCTTACCTTCCAAGTGATCCTTGACCATGTGCAGCAGGTTGCCCCAGCTGGCGTTGCACTCGGGATACTCCTTCTCGGTCGTGGCCCAACCTCGGTGTGCGAAGTTCAACACCGTTCCACCGTCCTGGCTCGGTTCGAGATCCCAGCTCAGTGTCGTGCCGTTCCACTCGTTGTAATCGCCGACACACGTCCAGGCGACGCGCCGACTGGGCTCGAACTCGTCGACCCGCATCCGGAAAACGACGTCGCCCCCGACGAACCGGAAGACCGCCTCGCTCCCGGCGCGCGGCTCACAGGTGCAGTCTTCGGTCCACCAGACAGCCACGCCCTCCGGGGTGGTGATGAGGTCGAACACCTCTTGCGGTGTGGCGGCGATCTTGACGCGGTGTAGAATGTCGGCCATGGGCCCAAACATGCGCACCACCCGACGCTGAGTCCACCCCGACGGGTGTCCTTACCCGTAACGTTTCGTTCCGTCCATTCCGTTCCACACACCTCGGCCCGGGCTCAGATTGCAAATCATGGGTCTCAATCTGATAGGAAATCGGCCTCCGTAGTCACGGAAACCGGCTACCACCCAGCGCCGTATCCAACAGCAGTACAGCACGTTACGTACACTGTCACGAAAGCCGAAAGTCACGGGGCGCGACCGTTGCACTCTCCAATGCCGACTGAACAAAAACCCTGGAGGAGGGTGCAGTTCTTGAAACGATCGATGAGGCAATGAGGAATCAACGCGGCGCGGCGATGCCGTTCGTGGCGCTCACCACGGTGGCGATCCTGGGCATGACCGCGCTCGCGGTCGACGCGGGGATGCTGTTTACAGCACGTGGTGAGGCCCAGCGAGCGGCCGACGCGGCTGCCTTGGCGGGGGCGGGTTCGCTGATCAGCGCACCCGCGAACGCGACTCGAGCGCACGCCATAGCGACGAATTTCGGCGAGCAGAACCTTGTGCGCGACGAGTTGGTGCAAATGGAGGCCGAAGACATCACAATTGACCTGGCGCAAGGCCGGGTGACCGCGGTCGTACGCCGTGAGGCATCACGGGGAAACGCGGTGGCGACGTGGTTCGCCCGCGTACTTGGTACCACTGAAGTCGACGTCGATGCGCGTGCGGTGGCCGAGGTTCAGAACGCCGGTCGGGCGCGATGCGTCAAGCCGTTCGCGGTCCCTGATCGCTTTGACGACGTCGACGGCGACGGCATCTTCGACCCTGAAGACAGCTACGATCCCCACGTGCACGGCTATGGCTCGAGTTGGCGCAACTCGGGTAGTACGGGTTCCGACGGGCTGGGCTACTACAACGACATCGGACGAGCCGTGGCGCTCAAAGAGGGTGGTGCCGGGGCCCACCAGCCGAGCTGGTACTACCCGTGGGATATGCCACAGGGAGGCGGCCCGGAAACCGGCGCGGCACGCTACCGCTGGAACATCGGCAACTGCAACCCCAACATCATCTCCATCGGCGAAGAGTACATGGTAGAGACCGGCAACATGCAAGGCCCAACTAAGCAAGGCACCGAAGATGCGATGGCCCTCGACGGTAATGCGCTGTGGGACGCTTTCAACAACGAAGTGAGCGGGAGCGGCGAAGGCAACAACTGGGAGGCGAGCAAACGCATCGTTCTCATTCCGGTTTTCGATCCGTCGCGCGAGTTCAATCCGGGCAACCAGCCGATCGAGTTCAGCAACTTCATCGCCGTTTTCGTCCAGAGTATCACTGGAAACGGTAACAACCAGCGCGTCAACGGGTTCATCTTACCGGCAGTAGGATTGGGTGGTGGTGGTGGGACCGGTCCTGGGATTAAGGTCGTTCGGCTGATTGAGTAACGAGATTCGGGTCGCTGGAGCGGCCCACCTAGGTTCCCCCTCCTCCTGAGCGCGGTCGCTTGCGCAAAGCGGCCGCGCCCCTCTTTTTCAAGGCAAGCCGTGTCGCTCATCGCCAGCGGCTCCGCCACAAGATCAGGCCGTCGTGCGTTCCTCAGGTAGAACCAACTGCCAAGGAGGCCACCGTTTGCGACTTCGACCAGAGAAACGACATCTTCAAGAGTGGCGGTGTCTCTCACCCCTGAGCATGACATCGTCATCCTTGATGAGGAGCTCGAGTGGGTCGAGCGGGTAGCTCCCTGAAGTTCAACCCAGTGCGTCCGACGGTGTGTCGGGTCGCTCTGGTGTTTGGATTGGCCGCAGGGATGGCTTACCCGGTCAGCGCTCAAGAGAGCGAGTCGCCATCCCCGGAAACCGGCGCTCCACTGGCGCCGAACGCAACCGACACATCGATCCTCCCTGAGGTCGACATTCAGGACCGTTTCGACTCGTTTCAACGCGACTTCGCCAAGGACTTTGGGGTCAAGCTGCGAAAAGACCGCCGGAGCAGCGGTGACGACGCCGTCATCAAGGCCAAGAAGGATTTTGCGAAACGATTCGAGGGGAGTGGTTTGTATCGCTGGTACCAGCGGGCGGAGGGCTTCTACAACCGGTTCGAAGGCCTCTACAATCGGATCGAGAACTCAACCAGCTGGGCGACCGCCGGTCTCGATGTCGACACGGATATGGAAGCCGCTTTGGACGGTAGACTCGGGTTGCGTGTCCAGCGTGAGGTGAAAGGCTTCAACGTCGGGGTTGACGTCGATGACGCGCTGGCCGGCAGGCTCGGCCTTAGTGTGGGTGGAACGGTGAAGGGCTACAGAATCAGTTTTGATGTCAGCGATCTTGTCGAGGTCGGCAAGGTCGGCTTCCGGCTCAAGCGAATGGTGAACTGATCGCCCCAGCCTTCAGTGGCGGGGGAGGCGTCGCCTAACCCCCGCGCCTAAAACCGCATCAAGTCACGCCCAACGACGATCTTTCCCGTGAAGTGCTTCGAAGCGCGGGCGATGAAGGTTTCTTCAGCGCCAGCCGGGATGAGATGCGTGAGCACTAAGACGTTGACGCCAGCAGCGGCGGCGACCTCACCAGCTTCGGTTGCACTGGTGTGATAGCGCTTCAGGTTTTCAGCCACTTCTTTCGAGTCCACGCGGTCGAAATGCTCGGGCAGGTAGGCTTCGTGAACGAGGATATCTGCGCCACGGGCGTGCTTGATCAGGTTTTCGCTAGGGCGGGTGTCACCGCTGATGACGATTGTCTCTTGTTCCGTCTCGAACTTGTAACCGAGCGCGTGCTTGACCGGTTCATGGTTCACGCGGAACGCGGTGACGCGGACGTCCGCGTCTTCGTAGACGATCCCGTCTTCGTAGATCTCATGAGGATTGATGGTGGCGCCTTCGGCGGCGTGGAGCTCGGTCAGATCGCGTCGGATCGGGATGTCGACCTCGAACATCTTCAGCATCGCATCGGCCACGTTTTCTGTCCCTGCCGGGCCATAGAGCTCTAGCGGCGTGTAGCGACTAAAGATCCAGGAGGTGGTGAAGAGATCGGGCAGCCCGCTGATGTGATCGGAGTGAAGGTGGGTCAAGAAGACAGCTTGGATGTCCTTGAGTGGGTAGTCGGTTGCCCACAGCCGGTTGGTCACGTTTCGGCCGGCGTCAACGACAAAGACCCTACCGTTGACGACGACGGCTGCGGCGGGACCGGCCGTTTCCGGGTCCGGGCGTGGGTAGCCGGTCCCCAGCAGGATGAGTTCGACTTTGGTCTGTGACGCGGGCGCAACCTGCGCAGAGCTTGTGAGCGCAGAGGCGGCGAGACACGCGAGGGCCAACAGGACGACGGTCGTGAACCGACACAGGGGGTCACGCGGGATAGGCGGTGACCCCCTCTTGTTTCTTGGCGTTGTGTTCTCCGAAACAGCTCCTACCTGGAGTGAACCGTCTTGACGATGTCGACGACGAGCACCAGCAAGGCTGCCGCTCCTAGGACCGCTGGAACGTAGTAGACAGTGCCATTGGTCGGTCCCCACTGGCCGAACATCGCCCCGAACCACGACGCGCCGATATAGCCGAAGATGACCTTCGAAACGAAGGAAGTCAGCCCCGCTCGGACGTAGAACTTGAGCCCGTAGTGCAGGATCGCCGCCACGACGACGCTGATCACGAGCAGTGCGAAAAAGCTTCCGGAGTCCATGTCGATTCTCCTCCCGATCGGGAATCCGGGGCGTCACCCGAAACGCCCCGATCAGTAATCGATACTATAAAGGGTGTAGGGAGTCAATTTGCCGCTGAACCTTCGGCCGCGATTGGGAGTTTAGGTAGGTAAGGCACCACGGGTTCGTCAACGAGAGGATGGGTTCGATAGTGAGATCTGGTTTCCAGGCCATGCCCCCCCTGTTCGGAATAGCCGCGCTTACGATCGCCTGCAGCGTCGATCCCACCGGCGCTGGCCCGGACGATGTCGAATTCAGCGCGCGGGTGGACGTCATGGAGTCGTTCCCGGTGCAACTCGTCGGCAGGCTGACGATTGAAAACACCGGTGACGAGCGAGTCACGGTAGTATTCCCCGACGGATGCGTCGCGCTCCTCAGCGCGTTTGAGACGAACGGTAACAAGGGTCTAGTCTGGACCCAAAGCGTCGCCTGCATAACGGTTTTGATTCCGGTCGAACTGGATCCCGGTGAGCAACGTTCGTTCAGCACGCCGATCGCCAGTGCGCGGGACATCCTGGGTGCGGATCTTCCAGACGGCGAGTACTTGATCGTCGTTGACCTCCGGCCCGATGGGGAGGCGGTCGCGCTCGAGGTCGGCACGGTGGAGTTGGCCATCCCCCGATAGTATCGGCTAGTCTGTCGGCCACCTGAAGGAGGGGTTGCCATGGCTGACTCAAAACCGATGCTCGTTCCACTCCCGAACGGTCCCTACTACCTGATCCCCGACCAGACGCTGCGTGAAATCCCTTATCTGCAGAGCTCAAAGGGGGAGCCACGCGCCAACGTGCGTGGTGTGGCGCTGTGCCGGTGTGGGGGATCGGCGAACAAGCCGTTTTGCGACGGGACGCATGGCACCAACGACTTCTCGGACGCCAAGCTGACGGATGGGAGCCTCAACAAGCGCGAGGATTGCGCCGGAAAGAAGATCACGATCCACGACAACCGTGGAATCTGTGCGCATGCGGGTCGCTGCACGGACGGTTTAGCGGCGGTCTTCAAGCTGAAGATGGAACCCTGGATCGATCCCGACGCGGCCGACGTCGAAGAGATCATTGCGACGATCAAGAAGTGCCCTTCCGGCGCGCTGAGCTACTCGATCGAGGACGAGGAGCATCGCGATCAGGACCGCAAACCGATGGTTACGGTCACCCAGAACGGTCCCTACGCGGTCACCGGTGGGATCGAGTTGGCTGGGCCGGAGCAGGGAGAAGGGGCGTCAAAGGAACACTACACGCTTTGCCGGTGCGGTCAGTCCAAGAACAAGCCCTTCTGTGACGGATCTCACTGGCACGTGAAGTTCCGCGACGACAAGAACTAGCCGCCGCTCTATCCCTCGAAGCCTTCTTGCTTGAGTTGCTTCGGCGTTACGTGCCAGGCGAGACGACCCGATTCGAATTCAATCTCAGACCACTGATCGACGTCGAACTCGATGCAGGCGACGGCGGCGGTCGGGAAGTGCGATATCGAGCGACCCGCTAGCGCGCTTACCACGCTCGACCATGTCGGCTCGTGACCGGCGATCAGGAGTGTATCGGTGGTCTCGGGCTCGCTCCGAATTTCGTCGATAACGGAATCAACGGACGCTCCGTAGAGCTGTTCGGTAACTCGAATCGGACACTCCCATTTGCCGGCCTCGGCGGCGAGCTCGACCGTTTGACACGCGCGAGTCGCCGACGACGTAAGCACTTGGTCCGGCATCACGTCGATCGAGGCGAGGTACTTGCCCATGAGTTTTGACGCTCGCCGACCACGCTTGGCGACAGGGCGGTTGTGATCGCGATCGTAATCCGCGCCCCAGTCTGACTTCCCGTGCCGAAATACGAGTAGAGTCCGCATAAGCTTCAGTTAGAGTTTGTGCTATCATGGTATTCGTGGCCACTCGTTCATCAGGGAGACGAGTGCGGTCCGACGAAGGAGGTGTGCAGGTGGCCGAGCTACCGTTCCACTGCCCGAAGTGCGATCACTCCGAATACGAAACCGGACAGATGCGCGCTACCGGTGGTTTCTGGAGTAAGATCTTCGATGTCCAGGGCAGGCATTTTACGACGCTGACGTGTGCCCGATGTCGCTACACCGAGATGTACCAGGCCGAGAGCAGCACGCTCGGAAGCGTATTCGACTTCTTTACGAACTAGGCGCGAAAAACGCGTTGTTCCTGGTGGATCAGGCGCGGGAATTGCGTCGTGGCGTGGTGCGTGGTAGGATTTGCGGCCCCGTGGGTGCCCAGGACCCTGCGACCATCGAGGAAGAAGCATGGTTGAACGAACCGCCCGCGATTCAGAGCTAACCAAAAAGATCGTCGACGGCCGTGTATCAACGGCCAAACCTCGAACGCGCCGACCCGACAGAAAACCAACCAACGAGCGCGCGACAAAGAAGGCGTTGCGCACGCCGAAAGATTCGGTTCCAGTGCCCGTTGTGGATCCCGGGGTCGACCACGATCTCAGTCTCCCGGAGTACTTCCTGAACCGTGAGTTGACGTGGCTCAACTTCAACTTCCGTGTTCTCGCGGAGGCTGAACTGCCCCACACGCCGCTGCTCGAGAAGCTCAAGTTCGTCTCGATCGCTAGCTCAAACTTGGATGAGTTCTTCATGAAACGGATCGGTGGCCTCAAGCAGCAGGTTGGCGCCGGTGTGCATTTCGCTACGGTCGACGGCCGAACCCCGCTGCAACAGATCGACGAGTGCTATGAGCTGGTTCGAGCCCTAGAGAAGCGTCGTCGTCGCGTGCTGAAGTCGGTCATCGCGGCTCTCGAGGATCGTAGCGTCACGCTTACCACGTTTGACAAGATCTCGGAGGAGGGGCGAGAGCAGCTCCGTGATTACTACTTCGAAAATGTGTTTCCGCTGGTAACACCGCAGGCGACCGACCCGGCGCACCCCTTTCCGTTCATATCGAACCTCTCGCTCAACCTGCTTGTCAGCCTGCGGTATCCAAAGGACGAGGACACGCTGCTGGCGAGGGTCAAGGTTCCACTTGGCGTGGGCATCCCGCGGTTCTTGCCGGTCAGCGGGGGCAACACGTTTGTCACCATGGAGAGCATTATCGCCAACAACCTCGATCTGTTGTTTCCAGAAATGGAGATCGAAGACCATGCGATGTTCCGGGTGACGCGGAACGCCAACACGACGATCGATGAGGAGAACGCCGACGACCTCTTGGCGGTGATCGAGTCCGGGATGCGACAAAGACGGTTCGCACCGATCGTACGACTCGAGGTGGCCGCCGATATGAGGCACGACTACCGGGGTATGTTGGCTGCGGAGCTAGGTCTCGACGAGCAATCCGACGTGTTCAATGTGCGAGGCCTGATGGCGGTAGGCGACCTGATCGAGCTCATGGGTGTGGAAGCAGTGCTCGAGCTGAAGGACGCCGAGCTCTTCTATCCACCGTTCCAGCCCGTCGAGCACCCCGAGATGACGAGCGAGCGGAATATCTTCCACATCATTCGTGATCAGAAGTCGATTCTGATCCACCATCCGTATCAGTCGTATGCGACATCGGTTGAGCGGTTCCTGCGCGAGGCGAGTCGGGATCCGAAGGTCCGGGCGATGAAAATGACGCTCTACCGGACCTCGGCGGACTCGAAAGCGATTCGGTATTTGATCGAGGCGGCCCGGAACGGCAAGGAGGTCGCGGTCGTGGTCGAGTTGAGAGCCCGTTTTGACGAGGAGGCGAACATTCGTTGGGCCAACCGGTTGGAAGAAGCTGGAATCCACGTCACGTACGGCGTTGTAGGCTTGAAAACGCATGCAAAGGCGATCTTGGTCGTGCGACAGGACTACGACGGTCTTCGCCGGTACGCGCATCTAGGAACCGGCAACTACCATGCGGAAACGGCACGCCTTTACGCCGACTTCGGCCTTATCACGTGCGACGATACAATTGGCCAGGATCTGACCGAACTGTTCAACTACTTGACCACCGGTTACCGACCCAAGCGGGGGTATCGTAAGGTCCTGCCGGCGCCCAAGATCATGAAGTCTTCGATCCTCAAGAAGATCGACCGGGAGATCTCTATGCACTCGGACGAATCGCCTGGTCACGTCCAGTTCAAACTCAACGCGCTCGAGGATCCGGACACGACCCGGGCTCTCTATCGAGCGTCCCAGGCGGGGGTTAAGGTCGACTTGATCGTCCGCGACACCTGTCGTCTACGGCCCGGCATTCCGGGCCTATCGGAAAACGTCCGCGTGATCAGCATCGTGGGTCGCTTTCTCGAGCACACCCGAGTCTTCTACTTCTCGAACGGTGGTGAGAGCGAGTATTACATTGGTTCGGCGGACCTGATGAAGCGCAATCTGGAGAATCGCGTTGAGATCCTGTTCCCCGTTGAGGACTTATCCCAGCGGGCCCATCTGCGGTTCTTGCTTGACGCTCAGCTCAATGATGAGCGGAACGGTTGGGAGATGCAGCCGGACGGGAGCTACGTCCACCGGGCGGCGAGCGGGGAAGAGAGCCCCGGGTCTCAGGAGCGAATGATCACGTGGGCGGAAAAACGTCTACGTGAAGCGACACGGCTCCGCCGCCGGCGGCCAGAAGGGTTCAGACGAAGAAACGTTCGCTGAGTCGCCGTGCAGTTTGACCCTGAGTCACCTCCCGGCGCGGCGGTCAAGCACGCCCTCCTCCTGTTGTTCGACACCATGCGAAGCAACGAGCACGCCGTTCGCTCGGGAATCGATCCGGATGGTTTGCACGACTTTAGGGTGGCCAGTCGTCGATCGCGGGTCGTGCTTTCCCGGGCAAAGAACATCCTTTCAGACGAGGGTTTCAAGCGCTGTCGGAAGGACCTCCGGTGGCTTGCCAAAACGACCAATCCGAGTCGTGACCTCGACGTGGGCCTATCGGCGTTGGTGGCTTATCGTTCCACCCTCCCTCCCCAAGATGCAGACGAGTTGTTGCCGTTCGAGCGCGATCTCCTTGAACGCCAACGCGAGGCGTACGACAGGATCCGCGCCGCCCTCGATAGCGGTCGCTACCGGTGGTTCACGACCGACTATCGGGCGCTTCTCACCACGTCGGCAACGAAACGCGCCGAACACGTGGGCTCAGACAGGATAACTGACGTCGCCTCGGATTGGATCTGGGCCGCCTACCAGCGGGTCGTGCGACGCGGTCGAGCGTCTGGGTCCACTCCGTCAATTAGGGAGCTTCACAAGCTGCGGTTGGCGTGCAAGCGGCTCCGGTACTTGATGGAGGTCTACGAAAGCCTGTTCCCGGAGCAGAAGATCGTCGGGTTGATCGATACCTTGCAGGAGTTCCAAACATTGCTTGGCGATCTACATGACTCCGACCTTCAGCGACACGATATCGAGGAATTCATCGGTAAGACGACGGCATCCGACGCGGTGTCAGCCGATGCGACAGCCGTGATGAATCAGTTCGCCGAAGAGCTCGCGAGCCGTGTCATCACGATTCGCGCAGAGTTCGGTCAACGGTTCGACGCGTTCGCTCGGCCGTCGAACGAGTGGCGTTTTCGGGAGTTGTTTCAGCCGAGCCGGTAGTCGCGCCGCGTCAACACTTCAGTAGATCTCAGGCACGAACGTCTGATCCGACATCGGAGGGCGGACGTAACCGCCTCGCTGCCGGTCCGACAGCTCGATCGGTTCAGGGGTCAGGTCCTCGTACTCGAACAGGCTCAGCAAGTGACTGATGCAATTCAATCTGGCGCGCGCTTTATCGTCCGCGTTCACCACGTACCAAGGCGCCTGCTTGATATCGGTGTAGGCGAACATGGCGTCCTTGGCTTTCGAGTACTCGACCCATTTGAGGCGGGCTTGCAGATCCATCGGACTCAGCTTCCAGCGTCGTGTGGGGTCGTCGATGCGTTGTTGGAAGCGTCGCTCCTGTTCCTCGTCGCTGACCGAAAACCAGTATTTGACTACCTTGATGTCGGATCTAACTAGAGAGCGCTCGAACTCGGGAGCGCTCCGAAAGAACTCCTCGTACTCCTCGTCCGTGCAGAAGCCCATGACACGCTCCACGCCGGCGCGGTTGTACCAGCTGCGATCGAACAGGACTATCTCGCCGGCGGCCGGAAGCTCCTTGACGTAGCGTTGGAAGTACCACTGTGTTTTCTCGCGTTCAGTCGGAGTGCCGAGTGCTACGACGCGAACGATGCGCGGGTTACAACGTTGTGTGATGCGTTTGAGCACGCCGCCTTTTCCGGCTGCATCGCGACCCTCGAAGATAACGATCGCCTTCCCACCAGTGTGCTTGATCCACTGTTGCAGCTTGACGAGCTCGGTTTGTAGACGCGCGAGCTCGCGATTGTATGTCTTCTTGTCGGGCGATTTCTTGTCGCTCATGACAACAGTCTCATTCTGGAGCCATCCCCTTGGACGCGAGTTCTTCGATAGCGGGCGTTGACTTCTTCAACGACTGCAAGCCCATACCCTTCAGTACCGGCTGGGCCTTTGTGAACTGGATCTCGGTGTAGTCGACGACCTGAATGTGGTTGCCCCACGGATCGAGGAAGTCGCGGCCCGAAGCCGACAGGATTTCAGCGCCCGCGTCTCGGGCCGACTGCACGATTTTCTTGATGTCGTCCACAACCAGACCGAAGTGCCGGTTGGTATCGGGGGCCTGAGATCGGCCCTCGCTCAAGGCTATGAATTGATCACCCAGGTCGATGAACGCCATGGTCTTGCCGCAACTTCGAAGGCGCAGGTCGAACAATTGGCCGTAGAACTCTAGGGCCGCGTCGATGTCCCCGACTTCCAGTGCCACGTGATTCACGCCAATGGCACGTGCCGGGTTGTCGGTGTGATCGGACGAAATGGCCATTGACGCATACGATAGCAGCCGGTTGGATAGAACACCACGGAGCCAAAACGCAAACCGGCGCGCTCCACTCGATGTTTACGCCAGGGAATAGGGGACCGATATGAGAGCCTGCCGACGCCAGCGACGCTACACACTGATTGGGCTCCTGTTTGGAGTCGCCGCGGTCGTGTATCCCGCCGACCTAGCCTCTCAAATCCTCGCCCACACCGATGTCGAGCCCGGTCCGATTCCGTTGTTGGAGGTGGATTCACCGCCCGCTGCGTCCGCGGAACTCGACAGCTTGCTTCAGATTCTCGAGCGATTCGACTCAGGTCGCGTCGACGAGCTGGTGGCGCGTTACGATCAACGCGGCAATGCCGAGAAGCGACGCCTCGAAAAACGCTTTGGTGTGATCGAACACCGGTTCCGGGTTGACGCCGACCCACGAGGGATCTTTCAGCGCTGGGTAGCCGCTGGTTATCGGGAGGCCGTTCTCGTTGGCGCGCTCAGAGAGATTACGCAGGGCCGCTACGCCGCCTACTATTTCTTCGATGGCGTCATTCGTCCCAACGTTTTCGCGTCGGATCGCTACCTGGCGCGTCAGGAGAGCGCGATCCATGAAAAGGTCCACCTCATCCAGCCCGCGGTTTATCGGCAGCTAGGCCTTCGGTGCCGATGGGCAAACGCCCTCGACCCCTGTGTCCGGAGCCTCGAACCGGTGGCCGTCTACTTGACCGAATACGTGGTGTTGAATCGACGCTCCCCGTACCTGTCCGACGGAAGCATCAACCACGCGATTGAGAACTACCTGGTGCTGGAGGCCGAGCGGTGTCGGCACGCCGGCGGTAAGCCACGTTGCCCCGCTCCGTATCGAGTTCACGAGTACATCGAATTGCCGCTCGAGCTTGCCCGTCTGGTGGAGCGATACGGGTTGAAGGGTGGCATCGCGAGGTTCGTGGACCACCTGTAACACCTGACCCGTTTGCGCAGCCTGCCACTCGTCCAAGATGCTCCCGAGGTCGATGTTGGGGGCGATCAGGCAGATGTGGCCGTGGCCAGGGAGTACCCGAGAAGTCGCACGCGGCAACCGTTCTGCCATATACTGAGCTTGTTCGACTGACGGGACGAGGTGGTCCTCCTCTGCCGCGAGCAAAAGGGTCGGCGCGGTGATCTGATGCAGCTGGTCGCGTACATCGTAGCGCGTCAAGATTCGAAGCCGGTTCAGGTATCCCCGTCGGGTGGTTTCGGTGGTGAGTCTGAGGAAGCGTCGAATCTCGTGACGGTGGGTGTATCGAGAGTGGAGGCGCGTGGCGGTGAATTGTCGCACCAACGTCATCGCCTTCCACGGAAAGATTCGCAGGGTGGGGATCATTACTCCCAGTCGTGCCTGCGGCAAGAAGCGTGGGAATGAGTTGATGATTACAAGTGCCCGCACCAGCTCCGGTCGTTCTAGAGCAAGGCTGAGTGCGAGTGTGCCACCGAACGATTCCCCTAGGATGATGGCTGGCTCGTTCGTGGGAGAGATCGATCGGATCACACTGGCGAGATCGTCGATCAATGTCTTCATTTCGGATGCGCTATCTCGCAATGCGTAGGTGGCGACCCGATAGTCTCGTGCCAGGAGCGGTGCTTGCCGGTAAAAGAGCTTGCCCGTTCCGTCCATGCCGGGGACGCAAACCAGCGGCGGTCCGGCCCCTGCAACCGATACACCCGGATCGTATGTGTCGCGAACGGACATTACCGCCTAAATGATGAACGATGTGGAAAGCCCTGTCGACCGTGGCAGCCGATTCGACCGCTACGGGAGGGTCGCATGGGCATTCGTCACGCTGTTTGTTGTCGAGAGTACTGTGTTCGGGCTGTCGGTTCTGCCCGCGGCGCTGTTCTGGGAATGGCATTTCAGTTGGACACTGTCATCCCAATGGTTGCGAGTAGTTGTTCTCGCGATGTCGTTTGTCCCGGCCTACATGCTCTTCGCGATCTCGCTCATGGTCCTCTCGGGGTTCGCAACCCGGATCACGGGATGGCGCACCCCACCCAACATCGAGCTTTCGGTATCGAACCTCGATTGGGCGCTCCTCGATTGGGCCCGGTACATGGTATCGACGCACATGGTGCGGATCTTCGCAGGCGTCCTGTTCCGATCGACGCCGCCGTGGACGATGTATCATCGGTGGAACGGCGCGCGTATCGGTCGCGGTGTTTATATCAACAGCATCTCACTCACCGACCACAATCTGCTCGAGTTCGGAGATCACGTCGTGATCGGCTCGGATGTTCATCTCTCGGGTCATACGGTCGAGGCGGGCGTTCTCAAGACCGCGCCGGTAAAGCTCTGCCCCAACGTGACGATCGGCACCGGTAGCGTCATCGGCATCGGGGTCGAGGTCGGAGCCGACGCGCAGGTTGGCGCCCTTAGCGTGGTACCCAAGTTTCGGAAGCTGGAACCCGGCTCCGTCTACGGCGGGGTCTCGATCAAACGTCTAGATGGGTCGGCTTGATCGTGGTGAAGAAGCAGTGAACGGTGCTAATCCGTGAGCCTATCGTGATCCGTACTCCATGAACCCGACGGTTTTTCCCAGCGCCCACTTCGGGTTGGAGGCGTTGACTTGCACTTTTGTGAGAAAACCGAGCCAGAGCCTCCACCAGGGGTTAAACGGGTCCTTGGTGGCAACAGCCCTGGCCTCGGCATCGATCGCTTCGCGATCCTTGCTCAGGTTCGCCGCATGAAGTCGAAATCGGGATAGCGGTCCCGGTGCGTATATAGGACGCTCTTGATCCAGAGCCCTCATGGCGAAGTCATAATCACCTGCGAGCTGGTACGTGGCGTCATATCCGCCTAACTCGCGGGCAAACGCGGTTCTGCAGTATGTCGACTGCTGGGGCAAGCAGTTCCACCCGATCGCTCTGAATCGTGCGGGAGATAACCAGCGCGGTGGTCGCAGCAAGGCCAGGTCCTTCCCATCGGCGTCAATCATCATCGTCGAAGCTACGAGCCATCGACAGTCCGGGTGTCGTGCGAAGATGTCCCTGACCGTGGTGAGCGTGCCTCTCATAAGTTGATCGTCGGAGTTGATGTAGCTAAAGATGTCGCCGGTGGCTGCTTCGAGCCCCTTGTTGATCGCCTCGTACATGCCACCATCACGTCCCGTGATCACTTTGCTTGGGTATCGCCCCACGATCTCGAGCGTACGATCTGTTGAGCCACCGTCGACAATGATGTGCTCCAACGTCTCGCCAGGGCGGTCATCCCCGGACCAGACGGATTGCAGGGTTTCCTCGACGTAGCGCTCGGAGTTAAGCGTGGGTGTGACGATAGTGACGAGCATCGGCTAGCGCGCTTGGGCCTCCCACCAGTTGATGGTTTGCCGGAGTCCATCTTCGAGAGAGGTGGTCGCTACGAAACCGAATGATTCGCGCGCCCGACTTGTGTCGAGCGAGCGTCGCGGCTGGCCGTCGGGCTTTGACGAATCCCAGCGAACGTCACCCGCGAAATCAGTCAGTTTCGCGATGAGAGCGACCAGATCGCGAATGGTGATCTCCCGGCCGGTACCCACATTGATTGGATCGGGGCCGTCGTAGTGCTTGGTAGCCAGGATGATCGCCCGGGCCGCGTCTTCAACGTACAAAAACTCGCGACTGGCCGAGCCGGTACCCCACACTTTGACGCTCGCCGATCCTGCTTCGCGGGCATCAACGAACTTCCGGATCAACGCCGGGATGACATGACTCGTCTCGAGGTCGAAATCGTCCCCCGGTCCGTAGAGGTTCGCGGGCAGTAGACAGATGCCATTCAGGCCGTACTGCTGTCGGTAGCCTTGAAGCATCACCAGGAGGGCCTTCTTGGCGACGCCGTAAGGGGCGTTCGTCTCTTCCGGGTAACCATTCCACAGATCTTCCTCGCGGAAAGGGACGGGAGTGTGCTTGGGGTAGGCGCACACCGTGCCTATCTGCACGATCTTCTTGACACCGTGGAGTCGGCTCTCTTCGATCACGTTGAGACCCATCGCCATGTTGCCATAGAAGTACCGGCCCGG
Source organism: Gemmatimonadota bacterium (assembly GCA_039588915.1). Lineage (GTDB taxonomy): Bacteria > Gemmatimonadota > Gemmatimonadetes > JACCXV01 > JAHWKZ01 > CAMYLR01. Next base: position 9,308 of record JBDGYV010000012.1, on the reverse strand, counting down.
ATTGGCTCTGTTGGCACCTATGCCGCCAACGTCGGCGGCGAGATGGATGACGACCTGCGGCTCTACTTCGGCAAGAAGTTTGCGTGTCGCATCCTGTTCGGTGAGATCGTAATCACGACTTCGGACGACGGTCTTGCGCGCGCCCTCGTCATCGAGCAGTGGAATCAGGTGCGACCCGAGGAAGCCTCCGCCCCCCGTCACCAAGACCCGCTTCCCGCCGAGCTCCACTAGTCGCTTCGACCCTCCCGCCACTCGACCTGCTTTAGGCCGGCATCGACCAGCGTTCGCTCTTGAGCGGCTAGCTCCATGTCGGCCTTTACCATCATTTCGACTAGTTGATCGAACGTGACCTTGGGTTCCCAGCCAAGCACCTTTTGCGCCTTCGCGGCATCTCCCTGCAACAGATCCACCTCGGATGGGCGCATGTAGCGCTGGTCGATCTTCACGTACTCCTCCCAATCGAGGTCGATCAGAGCGAAGGCGGCCTCGCAAAACTCGCGCACCGAGTGTCGATCGCCGGTCGCGATCACGTAGTCGTCGGGCTCGTCCTGCTGCAGCATCATCCACATCGCCCGCACGAAATCCCCCGCGAAGCCCCAATCACGTTCGGCATCGAGATTGCCTAGGTAGAGCCGCTCCTGTAGACCGTGCTTGATTCGTGCCACGGCCCGGGTGATCTTTCGGGTCACGAACGTCTCACCTCGGCGAGGCGATTCGTGATTGAACAGAATGCCATTGCAGTTGAACATGCCGTAGGCCTCACGGTGGTTGAGCGTCTGCCAGAAGCTGTACACCTTGGCCACGCCGTAGGGACTGCGCGGGTGAAACGGGGTCTCCTCGTTCTGAGGCACCTCGGTCACTTTGCCGTACATCTCCGACGAAGATGCCTGGTAGAAACGTACCGGCTCGTCGAGTTGACGCATCGCTTCGAGCAACCGAAGCGTGCCAAGCGCGTCGACATCCGCGGTGTAGATCGGGTTCAGAAATGAGACGGCCACGTGCGACTGAGCGCCGAGGTTGTAGATCTCGGTTGGTCGAATCTCTTGGAGCAGTCGGCTGAGCGCGTTGCTGTCGGTTAGGTCTCCATAGTGGAGAAACAGCCGCGCGGACTCGATGTGGGGATCGAGGTATATGTGATCGATACGTTCGGTGCCAAACGTGGACGTGCGCCGGATGAGCCCATGCACGTCGTATCCCTTGCCCAAGAGGAACTCAGAGAGGTACGACCCGTCCTGCCCGGTGATGCCGGTGATAAAGGCGCGCTGTGCCATTTCCACGACTCCTAGAACAGGTTTTTAAGCACGAACATCACGTTTGCTGGCCGCTCGGCCAATCTGCGCATGTACCACGGGTACCAGTCAGGGCCGTAGCTGATGAGGACGCGAACATGGTGATCCTTCTCGGCCAGTCGGCGCTGGTCCCGGACACCGATCCCGTACAACATCTGAATCTCGTACGCATCCGAGGCGATGGCCGCGGATCGGGCCCGTTGGACGATTCGCTCGAGGAGCGGGACGTCGTGGGTACCAAAAGCAGCACGCAGTCCATTACCGATGTGCGGCAACATGATCTCAGCGCACTTCATGAAGTTTTCGTCGACGTCTTGTTTTCGAGGGAACGCGACGTTCTTGGGCTCCATGTAGGCTCCCTTTACCAACCGAATCGCCGGGTTCAGCGGGATCAAATCGTTGAGATCGTCAACTGTGCGGTAAAGATAGGACTGCAGGCAGATCCCGACGTTTGAGAACCGTTGGCGCGCGCGTCGATAGAGCTCGAGAGTAACGTCCACGTAGTCGCTCATTTCCATGTCGATCCACACCCAATTGTCCTTCTGACCCGCGTGCTCGATGAGTGATTCGAGCTTCTGATACGCGTAGTCGTGATCGAGATCGAGACCGAGCTGGGTTAACTTAATCGACACCTCGGTTCTGAGTCCTCGCTCGTTGATGCGATCGACCGCCCGCAAATAATGGGCGGTGATTCCGTCGGCCTCGGTCAGCTCGCTCAGGTTCTCCCCGAGCCTGGTGATGATCGTGGTCATGCCCAACCCCGAGAGCTCTTTGCTGACCGCCAGGGCCGCCTCGACGTCCTCCCCGGGCATGAAGCGGCGGACCGCCCTGCGAACGGGGGGGAGGCGAGGTACGGTACGTTTGAGCCGAGGGCTCTGCGAGGCCCATAAGAGCGCGCTCTTGCCAGGATTCATGAACCTGCCTTCTGTTGCGTGGATTCCATGAGTGCGGAGGTTAAACTAGATAACCTCGATCGAAAAGCCGTGAGGGGTTCATCAGGGAGACAGAATCGATGAAAATGCGTGCCGCCGTCCTTGAGGAGTTCAGTCAGCCGTTGGTTGTCCAGGATGTCGACCTGGCGTCGCCCAAGAAAGGCGAGGTGCTGGTTAAGGTGCACGCTTGCGGCGTGTGCCATACCGATTTGTATACCGCCAGCGGCGCTGATCCGGGCGGGTACACCCCGTGTGTGCTCGGTCACGAAGGCGCCGGCGTGGTAGCGGAGGTGGGAGAGGGGGTAACGCTCGTTCAGCCCGGCGACCACGTGATCACGCTCTTTTCGCCCGAGTGTGGCGAATGTATCCATTGCAAGAGTGGCAAGACGAACATCTGTTTAGCGATTCGCGAGCAGCAGGGAAAAGGGTACCTCCCCGATGGTACGCCGCGGCTGTCGCGTGACGGTGAGCCGATGCGTCACTTCATGGGCACCAGCACGTTCGCGGAGTACACCGTGATGCCGGCGATCGCGCTCGCCAAGATCGATCCGGCGGCCAATCTCGAGACCGTGTGCATGCTGGCCTGCGGTGCCACCACAGGGTTGGCGGCGGCGTTGTGGAAGACCGAGGTCGAAGCCGGGTCGACCTGCGCCGTTTTTGGCTGCGGAATGGTCGGGCTAGGCGCGGTGCTCGGGTGTGCGATGCAGGGCGCCGAGCGGATCATCGCGGTCGACCTATCAGAGAAACGTCTCGATCTGGCCAAAGCGGCCGGTGCCACCGACACGATTGGGGCTGACCAGGACCCGGTGGAGCGCATTCTGGAGATGACCGATGGCTTTGGCGCCGACTACACGTTCGAGGCGACCGGGCTGGTCAAGGTGATGGGCCAAGCGGTCGAGGCGGCACGTATGGGATGGGGGATCTGCACTGTCCTCGGCGTCGCCGGCAAGGGCGAAGCGCTCGAAATCACTCCTCGCTTTCTGATCACCGGACGCAGGGTGCAGGGCGGCAGTTTCGGTGGCGCTCGCGGCAGGACGCACGTGCCCCAGCTGGTCGATCTCTATCTCCAAGGCAAGCTCGATCTGGATCCGTTCGTTTCGCATCGACTGACCCTGGACCAGGTGAACGAGGGTTTTGACTTGATGGAGGCTCAGGACGGAATCCGGTCGGTGATCGTGTTCGACGCCGCGTGAGCGGCCACCAGTCCTCGGTCCCTCTTGATTGAAGGAGAGCACCATGACCAACGGCGACTACCCCGTGCGCTTCGACGTCGACTACCCCGAAAAACTCGATCAACTGACGACCGCGTTCCGGATAGTGATGATCATCCCGATCGCGATCGTCCTTGGAACCTTGTCCAGCGCCGCCATGGCTTCCGAGGCCGATTCGGCCGGCGGTGGGGCGATGGGCGGCGGTCTGTTGGTCTTCGGGCCGTTGCTGATGATCCTCTTCCGGCAGAAGTACCCGCGCTGGTGGTTCGACTGGAACCTCGAGCTCATGCGCTTCACCGCCCGCGTCGAAGCGTATTTCTTCCTGCTCACCGATCGGTACCCAGCGACCGACGAAGAACAAGCGGTGCACCTCGGCATTGACTACCCCGACGTCGAGCGCGATCTCAACCGCTGGCTCCCGCTGGTCAAATGGTTGCTCGCGATCCCGCACGTCATCGTTTTGTTCTTCCTGTGGGTGGTGGCTCTCGTGGCGGTGATGATCGCGTGGTTCGCGATCCTGTTTACGGGTCGGTATCCGCGGGGGCTGTTCGACTTTGTCGTCGGCGTCATGCGTTGGACGTGGCGAACCGTTGCCTACGCGTTCGTCCTGACGACCGATCAGTATCCGCCGTTCCGTCTGGCCTGAAGTGCGGTGGTGGCGACGGCGGAAGGGAAAGTGGGCCCAGTACGCAGGCCTCGAGTTCACCGAGGTCGCTGACACGACCGCGCCCCGCGCGTGGGTGGCCCGAGGACGGTCCGGCCCGCTTTCATGGGAGGCTCGAATCGAGCGCGAGTCGGATCGAGTTGGCTGGCATTTGAATGTGCGGGGCACCCTGACCGGAACCCAAGCCGCGTCGGGGACCGCCGCTGACGCGTACTCCGGCCAAGATCACTGCCGTGCGGCCCTTCGGAAGATCATCGACGAACACAACGAATTCGCCGATATCGCCTAGCGAATGGCTAGCGTGAAAGGCGTGTGTTGACGGGGTACAAGAATTAGTATATACTTATATAAGTAATGGCTTATCAACGTGTCCTGAGCGCTCTCTCTGACCCAACTCGCCAAATGCTTCTCGAGCGCTTGCGAGAGCAGCCCCAATCGGTCGGTGAGCTGGCGCACCGCCTACCGGTCAGCCAGCCAGCGGTATCGCAACACCTGCGGGTGCTTAGGGAAGCCCGGCTCGTCACGCTGCGCAAAGACGGCGCCCGCCGGATCTACAGCTTGGACCGGGCCGGATTGGATGAGCTGCGCGCATACGTTGAGTCATTCTGGAGCGGCGTGCTGGGTGCCTACGCGGCCCACGCCGAACAGCCCCGCCAGGGCGCAATCAAGGACGAGAAAGAGAGGTGCAACGATGAATGAAGTCCGATCACAGATCGAGATCCCGCCGGTCGAGAGCACGGTGATAGTCGCTTGGGATCCGGACGTCGCATTCCGGCGGTTCACCGAGGAAATCGCCCGCTGGTGGCCTCTGAAGACTCATTCCGTGGGTCAGGAGAAGGCCGAGACGGTGGTGTTCGAGGCGCGGCAGGGGGGCCGGGTGTACGAGCGGTCGACCGACGGAGCCGAAACTCCTTGGGGGACGGTGCTGGCTTGGGACCCGCCCCATCGCTTCGTCATGAGCTGGCACCCCGGCCGCGAGCCATCCACCGCGCAGGAGTTGGAGGTCGCGTTCCAGCCTTCCGAAGCGGGCACTCGGGTGGGGGTGACCCATACCGGGTGGGACAAGCTCGGCGAGGAGGGAACCGCCCAACAGGCCAACTACAATCGGGGTTGGGTCGTAGTGCTCGACTGCTACAGCGGAGGTACTGAAACAGGATCGGCCGACCTCACGTAGGGATACCTAACACTGGTAGAAGAGAATAAATTGAATCCCTTCTGGCCAAAGTGTCTCTCTATTCTTGCGTACCCAACTAGCCCCAGACTGATAGGCCATGCGACTTCCTGAGCTCTGCATCCAGCGACCTGTACTCGCGAGCATGATGAGCGCCACGTTGGTGCTCTTCGGCGTAATCGGGTTCACCCGCTTGCCGGTGCGCGAGTTCCCCGACGTCGACTCGCCGATCGTGAACGTGACGACGGTGCTTCGGGGGGCCAATCCCCGCGTCATCGAGTCGACCGTCACTGACGTGCTCGAAGAGGAGCTGAGCACGATCCCGGGCGTTCGCACAATGACCAGCGCGAGCTCGGAGCAGTTCAGCTCGATCACGATCGAGTTCACGCTCGACCGCGACCTCGAGGCCGCCGCCCAGGATGTCCGTGACAAAGTGTCGCGGGTGCGGGACCGGCTCCCGCAAGAGGTCGAGGTGCCGGTGGTTGAGAAGCAGGACGCCGACGCGCAGCCATTCTTCTGGTTGGCACTGTCCGGCGAGAACTATGACCTGCTCCAGCTCTCTGATATCGGTGATCGGATCGTCAAGAACCGGTTGCAGTCGGTTCCCGGCGTAGGCCGGGCGCAGATCTTCGGCGAACGCCGTTACTCGATGCGGGTTTGGCTTTCGCCGACCGAGATGGCTTCCCGCGGGGTTACCGTCCAAGACGTCGAAGCTGCCATACAGAGTCGCAACGTCGAGGTACCGGCCGGGCGGATTGAATCCGATCGCCGCGAGTTCACCGTCCGCTCGCTCGGTGAGCTCAAGACGCCCGAGGAATTCGCGGATCTGACGGTCGCCAGCCAGAACGGGCAGCTCATAAAGCTCCGCGACATCTCACGAGTCGAGCTGGGTCCCGAGGACGACCGAACGATTCTGCGGTTCAAGAGTGTTTCGGCGGTTGCGATCGGCGTCGTTCGGCAGTCGAAGTCGAACCTAGTCGAGGTGTCGGACCGGATTCACGACGAGCTACCGGCGATCCAAGCTGCGCTGCCGCCGGGTGTCAACCTCGACACTGCATTTGACACCGCGGTCTTTGTGCGGCGCTCGATCCGCGAGGCCGAGGAGACGCTGATCTTGGCCGGGATACTCGTCGTCCTGATCATCTTTGTCTTCTTGCGGAACTTCCGAGCGACCATAATCCCGGGGTTGGCGATCCCGACGTCGATCATCGCCGCATTTGCGGTCATGTTCTTCTTCGGGTTCACGATCAACAACTTCACGCTGTTGGCCCTAATACTGTCGATTGGAATTGTCGTCGATGACGCCATCATCGTGATGGAGAATGCTTACCGGCATCAAGAGGAGCTCAAAGAACCTCCGGACTTGGCGGCGATCCGTGGCACCAACGAGATCAAGTTCGCGGTGATCGCGACGACCGTCGCGCTGGTGGCGGTCTTCGCACCGCTGCTCTTCCTCCGCGGGACTATCGGCCGATTGTTCAACGAGTTTGGGGCGGCGATGATTGGCGCGGTCGTCGTGTCGAGTTTCGTCGCGCTCTCTCTGACGCCGATGTTGAGCGCTAAGATCCTGCGCGTACCCAAAAGCCACGGCAAGCTGTTCAACGCTTTCGAGCGAGCTTTCGAGCGCGTAGCAACTCTCTACGCGGCCAGCTTGGGGTGGGCGATGCAACACCGCCGCGGCGTTGTCGCCGCCGCGTTGGCGACCGTGCTCGTCGCGGTCGGCGCCTTCAAGATGCTGAAGCGTGAGTTTGTGCCGCCCGAGGATCGCGGCTGGTTCATGTCGATTGTGGTAGCGCCGGAGGGCTCGTCAAAAGAGTACACCGACGGCTATCAACAACGGGTCGAAGAAATTCTCGGCAACACCGAGGACATCGCGGCGTACTTCAGCATTATCGGTTGGAACGGCCGGGTGAACAGCGGAATCGTCTTTAGCCGACTGACCGATTGGGACGAACGCGACCGCGACGTCCAGGAGATCATCGGCGAGATCCAGCCGCAGTACTTCATGATTCCGGGGGTGTTTGCGTTTGCCAACAACCCGCCCGCATTTGGATGGCAGAGCCCGGTCCAATTCGTCGTTCGGAATCCCGACTTCGACGCCTTGGCGACCGGGCTTGAGACGTTCCCCACGGCGGCCCGGCAGATTCAGGGTCTCGTAAACGTCGACACCAACCTGCGGGTCAACAAGCCCGAGCTCGTAGTGCGCTACGATCGCGACCGGGCCGAGGATCTAGGCGTCTCGATCCGCGATGTATCGGGGACTCTGCAGACGATGCTGGGTGGACGCGAGGTCAGTACCTTCACCCGCGACAACAAGCTGTACGACGTGATCATGCAGCTCGAGCCCGACGACCGCGCGTCGCCGAGCGACATGCGTGGGCTCCGCATCCGCGGCAAGGACAACCAGCTGATAAGCCTCGATGCTGTGGCGAGCGTCGAGGAGGGACTCGGTCCCAGGCAGCTCAACCACTACGACCGGGTGCGCTCGTTCACGTTAACCGGTAACATGGCGCCCGGCTTTACCTTGGGCGAGGCGATCGACCAGCTGCGAGCGGTCGGCGACCGGGGAATCAAGGGAGCTCGAGGAGAGCGGTCGGACGCTCTACTTCGTGTTCTTGCTCGCGCTCGTGATCGTGTTCATGGTGCTGGCCGCGCAGTTCGAATCTCTGGTACACCCGTTTACCGTGTTGCTGTCGGTCCCACTGGCAGTGACCGGTGCGCTCGTTATGCTACTTCTCGCGCAGTCGACGCTCAATCTCTATAGCCAGATCGGTATGGTGCTCTTGATCGGCCTGGTCACCAAGAACTCGATTCTGCTCGTTGAGTATGCAAACCGCCTAATGGAGAGCGGGTTGGAACCGGTCAAGGCGATGCTCGAGTCGGGCCGGATTCGGCTCCGGCCGATCCTGATGACTGCGGTGGCAACGATCATGGGGGCGATGCCGATCGCGCTGGGGTTCGGCGCCGGGTCGGCCAGCCGCCGGCCGCTGGGCTACGCCATCGTCGGCGGGCTGCTGTTCTCGACCGCGCTCACGCTGTACCTGGTGCCGGTCGTATACACGGTGTTGGCCGAAGCGCGTGGGCGCGTCGGTGCTCGCTCGCGGGCTTCGGAACCGATTCAGCCGGTTCCCGTGGAGGTAAAGTGAACCGATTTTGCATCGCGTTGGCGCTGCTGCTGGCCGCGCCCGCAGTTGCGACCGCTCAAGAAGCAACTGGGCAGGAGTTCCCCGAGGTGACCTTGGCTGAGGCGTTGCGGCGGGCGGCTTCGCTCGACCCCAACTACGTCGCGGCGCTCAACGAGGTCGGCGATGCCAATTGGCGACGGGTCGCCGCTTATTCAGCGTTTGTCACGCCTGCGGTGAATTTCCAATCGTCTTCGACAACGTTCAGTTCGGATATATTCAACGTCGGCACGAACCGGACGACCGACCGCATCGTCGACGCTCAGCTGAGCGCCAGCTACGACATCTTCCGCGGTGGTGGGAAGTTCTTCGACCTGTGGAGTGCTCGGGCCGGCCTCAAGAGCGCTCGCGCGAACGAGCGCCAGGCGCGTTTTGAGAGCGCGCTGCAAACCGAGTCCGATTACTACGCCGTCGTGGCGGAGCGAGAGCTGACGCGAGTCGCCTCCGAGCGCGTCCGTCGGGCCGAGGAGCAACTGTCAGTCGCGCGGGCCCGCGTCGTTTCAGGCGCGGCGGTACAATCCGACTCGCTGCAGCTGTTCCTGGAGCTCACTCGCGCCCAGGTTGATCTACTGCGTCAGGAGGCGAGCCTCCGCGTTTCGCGGTATCAGCTCGGTCGCCGGATCGGCGCCGACGGACCCATCAGTGCAGCCCCCCTCGATACGCTGCCGGCGCCACCGCTGCCGGTGTCCGAGGAAGATGCGGTGGTTGAAGCGACACAGGCGAGTCCGCGCGTCGTTCAGGCTAGCGCCGACGCCGCTGCTGCCAGCTCGGCGTTCAAGTCGGTCTGGTCGCAATATCTTCCGGAATTCACGTTCTTTACTTCGTATACCGGATTCGACGAGTCGTTTTTCCCGACCGC
>JBDGYV010000011.1:0-46020 GCA_039588915.1 Gemmatimonadota bacterium | reverse complement strand
GCACCTCGCTCTTCCGGCCGCCTGTCAGCAGAAAAGTCGCCAGCAAGGGGTAGATCGGTAGTCGCTCAGCGGGATTCCTGGGACGCCACGTCCGCGCCGACTCGAGAAGCAGGGCGGCTTCATGTACCTCCAGCCACCTGGCCTCCTGGATTCTGGCCACCGGCTTGTCCATAAGCATGGCGATGGGATTGTAGCCTAGCGGAGCCACACCTTCGCTAATAGCACGCTTATACAGATTGGAAAGACAATTCAGGTAGTGACGAACGGTTCCATCCGAGAGCGTCCCGCCTCGACCGTTCGATGAGTCACGGAGGTAGTTGACGTATTCCTGTACTTCGGGGACCGTGATAGTCGCGATGTCGCGGTCGGGCCCGAAGTACTGGACGGCCACCCTAAGACGCCGCTCAGTTTCACTCAGCCATCCCTCCGTAACGCGTCCAGCTCTTGCCTTCTGAATCAGATGGTGAGCGGCAAACTCCGTGAGGGGAGCCCCAATGGTGCCAAATAAGGCGTGGTGATGTCGAAGCCGTTGGAGGTCAGCCAATCTTTCCGTGACGAGCTTTTCCGCTGTAGCGATGCGCGTCGTGGCCTTGGTCTCGTCCCTCGGGATAAGCGCTTCTCGTCGTCCACCTACATCAGCAAAGTCGCGGAAATCGCCGTAGGCCCTGTTCTCTCCCCCGCGTTGTCGCCAATAAATCCGGCTACGTGGGCTCTTTTCTCGTGAGTTTCTCATGAGCGAGTTTTGACCGGCTGTAATCCGACTCCAAGTCAGGTCAAAACCTAAGCGGTGACAGCTTTTTTGTCACCACAGGGCCCAAACCCAGCCATACTCATGACGAAGAATAGTGCTGTAAGTGATTAATTAGTTGGTGGTTAGCTTGGTTGGGCCCCCAGGATTCGAACCTGGACTCTCGGCTCCAAAGGCCGATGTTCTGCCATTAAACTAGGGCCCAATGGTGGGCAGGTGTGGCAATTCTAGGCCGGGGTGATCGAGTCCGCTAGCTGCCGCACACCGTGGTCCACGCACTCGAAGGGCCAGACACGCGCGTCGGCGAGCTCCCCGACACCGTTGTTCACACGATCGATGTCCGCGTCCCGCTCACCGGCGCTTTTGTAAAGCGCGAAAACCGCGCTCCCGCTCCCTGACATTTGTGCAATCGCAGCAGGTCCACTCCGCAACATCCCAAGAGCCTGACCCACAACCGGATACTTCTCGACCACGACCGACTCGAGCGCGTTAGCGGATGACTCCGTGCCAGCCGCGTCGTAGGCGTCGTACGCCCAACCGGTCGAAACACGCACGCCAGGATAGACCAGAATCCCCCACCGCTCGGCCGGCGCGTCAATCGCTTCCAACAGTTCGCCGACGCCGGTTCCCCGTCGCGTTCCGCCTTGCAAAAAGTACGGTACGTCGGCGCCCAACTCGCGCGCGACGTCGATCAGCGTGTGCTCGGGATCGGGAACGGCGAAGCGACGAGCCAATCCCATCAACACAGCAGCCGCATCGCTCGAACCACCGCCGAGACCGGCGCCGACCGGGATCCGCTTCTCGATCGTGATCGCGACACGCGGCTCGCGACCGGTATGCGCGGCGATTAACCGTGCTGCGCGCGTGGCCAGGTTCTCTTCGCCCCGCGGTACGTGTTCCGCCCAATCCCCCACCACCTCGCACGTCACTCCAGGTTCCGGCTGCGCGGGCTTGAGAACTACGGTATCCGCGAGATCGATCGATTGATAGGCGGTATCAACGGTGTGGTAGCCGTCCTCGCGGCGTCCGGTAATCTCCAGGTACAGATTGATCTTGGCCGGCGCCTGCCAGATCTCACTCGACATCATCGATCCGAGGCTTCGATCTCCGGCTCGATCACCGCTTCGTATTCGGCTTCGAGCTCCTTCTCGATCTCTTCTTCAGACCGCTCGATCTCACCCCACGACAACCCTTCCCGGAAGAAGAAGAACAGCCCCATCAGCGTGACCCCAAGCCACGTCACGGCATGAAAGCCAGCCGAGAACGAGAACGCGGTCGTCCGATCGACGGCGAATACCTCGAGGCTCTTTACGATCAGCGCCTGGTACGTGCCCACGAAGCCGGGCGCCGAGGGCGCGGCTACGCCAAGGGTAGCGACGCAACTGGTGAAGAACGCTCCGATCCACCCGACCCGCCCCAGCTCGAACGCTTCCAACCCCAGCACATAGACAGACGAGATCAGCACCCACTGGACAAACGCCAGGACAAAGCTCAACACGACCAGCACCGGCCGGCGAAGGAGCTGGAACCCGTCGGCGAACGTCACCAGCGCGCGTTCTATCGATTCCTCGAACCGACCACCCAGCAGGTTGCGCGTAAGCCGTTTTGACGCTCGAATAAATGCCTGCGGATGAAACGCGAGCACCGCTTGGAAGATGAAAAAGCCGACAAAGACGTAGAGCGTGACCCGCACGACGGTGTCGACCCACTCCGGAAAGGGAAAGCTCAGCGTGAGGAAGAACAGAATCGTCAGCAGCGCAAACCCATCGAGCATCCGCTCGACGAACATGCTCCCGAGCGCCGTCCCGGTGGGCACTCTTTCACGGCGGCTCAGCGCGTAGGCGCGAACGAACTCGCCCATACGCGCCGGCAAAACGTTGTTCGCCATGAGCCCAATGGCAGTGGCGCTGACGCATCCCGCCAGCGGGACGTTGCCATACGGCTTGAGCAGGACCTTCCAGCGGATGGCGCGCATGACAACGTTGATAACAGGGTTCACCACGAACACGAACGCGAGAAGCCCGAGATCGGCCCGCCTCAGCGACCAGCCGACCTCGTCCCAGTGCACCCCCCGCACCACGTATATGATCGCCGCCACCGAAATGGCGAACCCGACAAAGATCTTCCACTGCTTGTGCATGCTAGCAATACCGTGCGGTGGGGCTCAGAAATTCAAGGGGCTGGCGTTCATCCATCGGGTGCATCAGAGGCCACAGGTCAAGGCACGCGAGGAGGGAGAGCGAGGCGTACTGAAGGCTACGCCACAGCGAAAGCCGACGAGCGTAACGCAGAGATGTGCCCTCTGGTGCACCCGACTACATCAATGGGGTTTCGTTGATAACCAGCTTATAAACAGCCCCCAACCTGTCTGCGGCCCGATTCGACAGGATCATTCGCGGCAGGAAGATCTCGAAGTACTCCATGACCGGTGAAATCTTGGTATCGATCGTCAGCGCCAACGTGATAACCGGCTTTGTTTCGGCGGTCTCCCCCTCGTCGTAGTCCGACGCGGTGAACTGGGCCACGTCGTGCGTGGTGGCACTGGGGTTCGAGTTCGTCTCGCCCGAGTCGTTGCCGTTCCCGCGCTCGCCCTTCAACTCCTTGGCGGCGTGCGGCCCGACGACCTTGAGCGACGAGCGGCTGACCGCGTAGTTGACGCGGTCGTGGATGTCCAAGTGGATCATCGCCTTGTCACGGACGCGCGATCGGTGGACGTCGGACTTGTCGGCCAGGATCAGCGCCGCTGCGATGTCGCTGACCGGCGCCCCGTCAGTCTCGTGGTGATGACCGATCGCGGTCACGACCTCGATCGTCTCCTCGATCGACAGCCCGGCCTCACGCAACAGCCCGTGGGCGATCGCGGCACCCGACTGCGCATGATGATCACGGTTCACGATGTTGCCGATATCGTGCAGGTACGCGGCGATCCCGGCCAGCTCGCATTGCCTGGCCGGCCGCTCGAGCGCTTCGACTACCGCCTTGGCGCGCTGCGCGGTGACGTTGGCGTGACGCCGACCGTGCTCAGTGTACCCGATCGACTCGAGCACGCCATCGGCACGATCCAAGTAGTGGGTGACCTCAGCGTTGTCTCGAATGTCGGCGAGCGTGAGCATGCGCTTCCTCTCTCTTATCCTCATAGGCTGCAATGAGCTCGGCCACCTGACGGTGGCCTTCGCCGCGGACGCGCTCAGGAACCAACTCCAGCGCGACCACGCCTAGCGCTCGGTATAGCTGGCACATCTTCGGGAACGGCGCCAAAGCGTCAAGTTGTTCCCGAACGGTCTTGACGTCGCCCCGGGCCACCGGTCCGGTCAATGCCTTATCAGGCAGTTTGACCGCTAGGTTCTCGTCGGTCCGACCGACCAGCGGCGCGATCACATCGCGTGCGGTCTCGGCGTCAATACCCGCAGATAGCAGAAGTCGTGCCGCAGCCGCATCGAGCGCCACCCGTCCGTTGGCCACCAGGACCAGTGCCGCGTGGTACTGCGGCTTGCTCTCCGCCGGCACGTGAATGAAGCTCAACCCGAGTGCTTCGGTGAACGCTTCAAGCGACGCGACTGCCGGATCCTCGCCTTCGAGCGCAACGACCGCTCCCGCCAGCGCAGCCGGGTCAGTCTCCGCGCCGCGGAACGTCATCGCCGGGTGCCAAGAGCCGCAAGCCACGCCGTCCTCCGATAACGACTGCAAGAGGCTGGCCGGATGTGCGCCAGCGCAGTGGGCCGCCACGGAAGGTCGGGGGCCCGCGGCGGCAGCCAGCCGCTCGGCGGTGGCGCAGATCGCGTCATCGGGCACCGCGATCAACCACAAATCGGCGCGAATCGCGGGCGGTTGGGCGTTGATCGCCAGATCAAAACCCTCGGCCAGTGCCGCCCGCCTTGGCTTGAGCGGATGCGGATTCCAGAGCCCAACGACTTCGACGCCCCGCTCGCGTGCCAGATTGGCGATCGCCAACCCGACCCGGCCGGCGCCGTAGACAAACACCGACGGCGTCCCGCTGCTCACTCGACCTCCTCGACCGAAAACCCGCTCTGCTGGATGCGAGCCACCACCTCGGGCCGCGTCTCGAGCTCGACTTCGACCACGGAGTCGGTGTAGCGGCGCGCCAGCACCTCGCCAAGCTCGTGGAGTCGTGCTAGCGAACGTGTGTCGCTCAGCGGCAACGTAACGACGACGCGTGCTTTTCGCGCCTTGAAAAACTCGGTCAGTGCGTCGGTCAGCGCCTCCAACCCGCGCGGCTCGATGGCCGACGCCATCACCCCGTTCTCGTACTCAGCCATAACCTGCGCCCGCAAGCTCGCCCGCTCACCAGCCGGAACGCGGTCGAACTTGTTGAAGATGTGAATCATGGGCGCATCATCGGCCCCCAGGTCGGTCAGAACATCGCGCACAACCCCCATCTGATCCGCATAGTGACGATCGGACACGTCGACGACATGTAACAACAGATCGGCGTGGAGAACCTCCTCAAGTGTGGCCCGGAACGATGCCACCAGGTGGTGGGGCAGGTTGCGGATAAACCCGACCGTGTCGGTCAGCAGAATCTCCTCGTCGTTGACCAGATCGATCCGCCGGGTGGTGGCATCCAGCGTAGCGAACACCTTGTCCTCTACCCTGAGCCGCTCGCCCGACAGGCGGTTCATGATCGTCGATTTGCCGACATTCGTATACCCGACCAACGCCAGATTCCAGGCGTCGCGACGGCTCTTGCGCTGCAGGCTTCGACGCTCCTCGATGTGGGACAGCTTTTCCTTCAGCACGGCGATGCGGTGACGGATCACCCGCCGGTCGACCTCGAGCTGTGTCTCACCGGGTCCCCTCAGGCCGATGCCGCCACGGATCCTCGACAAGTGCGTCCACATCCGCCTCAACCGCGGCAACAGATACTGTAACTGGGCCAGCTCGACTTGGAGCTTGGCTTCGTTGGTGCGGGCATGATCGGCGAAGATGTCGAGTATGAGCTCGGAACGATCGAGAACCCGGACGCCGACCAGATCTTCGAGGTTCTTCCCCTGCGCCGGCGACAGATCGTTATCGAACAACACCAGCTCCGCACCGCTGGCGATCACCTCGTCCTTGAGCTCGGTCGCCTTGCCGCGCCCGATGTAGAACCGCTTGTCCGGAGCTTGACGTCGTTGGACCACTTGGCCGACGACCTCGCCGCCGGCCGAGACAGCGAGCGCGTGGAGCTCTTCGAGCAATGTCTGTTCCGACCACTTGACGCCGTCATCGTTGGCGACCGGGCCACCGACCGCTACCAACACGACCCGTTCGGGCTCGGAGGGTGGCGTTACGCGGTAGGTCATTCTTCCGCCAAGCGCTTCTTCAACCGTGCCTCGAACCCGCGATCGGTGGGTTTGTAATAGGCGCGACCGGCGAGCGGCTCCGGCAGGTGTTGCTGTTCGACGACCGCGTTGTCGTAGTCGTGCGCGTATCGATAGCCGGCACCGTAGCCGAGGTCCTTCATGAGCTGGGTCGGGGCGTTCCTCAAGTGTAACGGAACCGGCTCGCGCTCGGTCTCACGAGCGTCGGCTGCGGCTCGCTGATAACCGCGGTAGATGGCGTTCGACTTCGGCGCCATCGCCAAGTAGACCGTTGCCTGGGCCAACGCCAGCCCGCCCTCGGGCATGCCGATGAAGTGGACCGCTTGCTGAGCGGCGACCGCTTGCGGCAGAGCGCGCGGATCGGCCAGCCCGATGTCCTCGGACGCAAAGCGCACCAACCGCCGAGCCACGTACAGCGGGTCCTCACCCGCCTCGAGCATCCGCGCCAGCCAGTACAGCCCGGCCTGCGGATCGGAATCGCGCAGCGACTTATGCAACGCGGAGATGATGTTGTAATGCTCTTCACCCGCCTTGTCGTAACGAAGCGCCTTGCGCTGAAGCGCGGCCTCGACCTGGTCGCGGGTAATGGTAGCTCCGTCGGGCGCGAGCGAGGCCGCCAGCTCCAGTGTCGACAGCGCCACCCGCGCGTCACCCTGAGCGCTCTCACAAACGAACTTGCGGGCCGCATCCTCGAGCGCCAGGCCCCGGTCGCCGAGGCCTTTGTCGGCGTCGTTCAGCGCGCGATCAACCAACACGGCGATCTGCTCAGGGGTCAGTGACTCGAGCGTGTAGACCCGAAGGCGAGACAGGAGTGCTGAGTTGATCTCGAACGAAGGGTTCTCGGTCGTAGCGCCGATCAACGTGACGACGCCCTTCTCGACGTGTGGTAAAAAGGCGTCCTGCTGGGCCTTGTTGAAGCGATGGATCTCGTCGCAGAAGAGAATCGTGCGCTGACCGGTGGTACCGATCGTTTCGCGAGCCTCGGCAACGATGCGCTTGACATCCGCAACACCCATCGTCACCGCGCTGAACCACGCGAACCTTGACCCCGTCGACTCGGCGATGATCCGCGCCAATGTCGTTTTTCCGGTACCCGGCGGACCCCAGAAGACGAGCGAGTGGATCTCGTCGGCCTCGATCATGCGGCGCAGCACCGCACCCGTCCCGACCAGGTGGGCCTGGCCGACGAACTCGTCCAACGATCTGGGGCGTAGCCGATCCGCCAGCGGCGCGGCGGCATCCAACCGCTCGCCAGCCAGCTGCTCGAAGAGGTCCATCAAGTGGCCTGCGCCGTCTCCCGCGTCTGGGGATCGGGTTGGCCACCGGCGAGAACGATGGTGCGATCGAGAAGCCCGGCCAACGTCTGGGCGGTCACACCACCGAAGTCCCGGTTCAGGTCGTAGCGGGTCAAGCTCAAACAGCGAATCGGTCGGTTCGCGAGCGCGCCTTCGATCGCCGTCACGACGTCCGAAACAGCCAACCCGTTTTCCACCGCTTCATCCGCCGCCGGCACCGCGTCCGGCTCGAGCACGGTAGCGTCAATGTGCACGTACCAACCGTCGACGTCGGTATCCGCCACCGCGGCCGGCAAGCACGAGAGCACGTCCGGGCCGATGACCCGAAGTCCATCGTCATCCAACGCTCGGGACTCGTTAGCGTCGATTTTCTGCGCGCCGACGACGATCACGTTCCGACCCGCGAGCTGACACGGCTTAACGGCCATGCTGTCGCGCTGTTGGCGACCGGTCATCATGGCCAGCGTCGTTCGGTCGAGCTTCGGGCGGCGGAAAAACCCGCTCGTCGTGTAATCTGCGCGCGGGGAGAACCACAACACGCCGACGCGCGATCCCAATCCGTCGACGACCCCGAGCGCGCAGGCGTTGACGAGACTCAACACGACCGGAAAACGACTCCGATCCCATGCCGATAGCACCGCGTCGCCGATTGCACGCGCGTACGCCTCGGTAATCCGCGCTTCCGCTACCGGCTTCTCGAAACCGAAGTCCTCGTGCCGCGCTGTCCACCCCAACGGGCCGAGACGATCGGCCAGCGTGCGCAGTCCCAACCCACCGGGCCGGTGATCTCCATCCGGCTGTCGTACACCACTGCGCGACGGCATCGGCAACAACTGCAGATGATCGACAAAACTCTTGTTCATTGGGTATTCCATCTCCATTTGATGATGTCGGCTCATAGCTGGCTCGGCTCGGCCACAGCTTCATGGTTGAGCCGGGTCCTAGAAACATACGGCGATTCAGAGTCGAAGCACCGCCAGAGGCGATCGGTGCCGACCGTAATGCCCACACGCGGCGTCCACGCTACCTCGGCCGGTGGCCGCCCGGGCTCGATCCACAATGTGTCACCGGTCAGGTCGAGGCGGTTGTGTTCGAGCGTCAGCCCCAGCGCGTCGCACAGCTTGCCGGGTCCGTTCGCAAGATCACGATCGGCAACCGGCGTGCGTCGCCTGGCACGCGCGGTGCGACGACCGCGCATGCGATCCAAGCCATCGAGTGGCTCCAGCGCTCGGATCAGAACCGCCGACGGCAGCCCCTCGGCTCGCGTCACCGCGTTCAAACAATAGTACATCCCGTAGATCAGATAGATGTACGCGTGTCCGGGCCGGCCGTAAAGCGGCTCTGTGCGCCCGGTCTGCCCCGCGGCTGCGTGGCACGCCGGATCGTCCTCGCCCTGATACACCTCGACCTCGACGATTCGACCGCTGGCCATTCCGTCGGGTCCATCGTGGACCAACGTGCACCCCAACAGCTGGGGCGCGACCTCCAGCGTGTCGCGGTCGTAGTAGTCGCGTTCCAGCCGGCTCACGTACGAACCATCTCCAACAGAGTGTCTCGGGTGTTGAGCGCGGGATCCTCCACCACCTGTTCGAGCAGCCACTCCAATGTTTGGCCGAGCTTGGGCCCGGGTGCGAGCCCGATCGCGGCCAAATCGTTGCCATCGATCGCCAAATCTTCAACTCGCAGCGCTGTCTGTTGCTTGAGCACGCGGCGCGCCTGATGGTACAGGTCGACGATCGGTGCGGGCGGCCGTTCGGCGCGCTTGCGGTTCCCGCGCCAGTCGGCCAGGTGAAGACGATACAGGTCCCACAGATGTTCCTCACCCACCCGGCGAATCCAGCGCCGAATCGCGGCGTCCGAAACGTCAGGCGGAGGCAGATCCATGTGCACCTGGACCAGGTGCGCGGCCCGAGCGACCTCGCGGCGCGAGAACTTCAACCGTCGAAGCGCCTGCCGCGTCAACCGCGCGCTCGCCACCTCGTGTTGCGGAAACGTCCAGTCCCCAGTCTCGGGATGGACCTCGCGCGCCATCGGCTTGCCAAGATCGTGGCACAACGCGACCACCCGCAGGAACGGCCGCCGGGGGTGAACGTTATCAGCCACCAACAGCGTATGCGTGCCGACGTCATCCGCGTGGTAGGCGTTCTGCTCGACGCCAAAGCACACCGCCAGCTCGGGGAACAGCAACGCCATCACACCGTACTGACGCCACATGCCGAGCACCGTAGAAACCGCGCGACATTCAGCGAGCGTCTTCAGCAGCTCGTCCCGAACCCGCTCCCCCGACAGCCCGACGACACCGGTGGCGTGACGCTCGAGCGCGCGCTTGGTGGCAGGATCGATCCGCAGCTCCAATCGGCAGGCGAACCGGAACGCGCGCAACACCCGCAGATAGTCCTCCGGGAACCGCAGATCGGGGTCACCAACCGCTCGCAAAACACCAGCTTCGAGATCGGCGCGTCCGCCGAATGGATCGACGAGCGTGTCGCTCTCCGGATCCCAAGCGATGGCGTTCACGGTAAAGTCGCGACGCGCCAAATCCTCCTCGAGCGTCGCCCCAAAGCGCACCTCGGCGTGGCGCCCATCCGTCGCGACGTCGGTCCGAAAGGTCGTCACCTCGATCGTCTCGCCCTCGATCCGGATGCCCACCGTGCCGTGTTCGACCCCGATCGGGAAGGTGACCGGGAACAGTGACTGGACGACTTCCGGGTGCGCCGCGGTGGCGACATCCCAGTCGCCGATCCGCCCGCCTCGCAGGCTGTCGCGCACCGCGCCGCCTACGGCGTAGGCCGGGTGATCGGCCGCCTTGAGCCGTTGCACGACGGCCGTCAATCCGGCCGTCGGTTGTGGCGAACTCGCTTGCTTCATAGACATGAGAATGTACCGACCTGGCGTTTGTCCCTACAATGGGCGTCCCGGGGCCTGCTTGACACGCTACGCTGGCCGTGGTAAGATGCCCAACCGAGAGCAAATCTCCGCCTCGAATCCCCGTATTCCTTTTACAAAGGCAACCGGACACGGCCCAGCGGTCGTTCCCCTTCTCACCGCAACAACAGAGGTAACCCACTTGAACCGTTCCCGTTCTCGCGCTCCTCGCGCACGACATCACCGGCGGCCGCCGACGCCGAGCGAAAACGCAATCGTCATGGACATCAGCGAGATCAAGTCCAAGTCGATCCCCGAGCTCCACGAGACGGCGGAGGAGCTCAACATTCAGAACTACGCCGGCCTTCGCAAGCAGGATTTGATCTTCAAGATCGAGCAGAACTTGCTCGACAACGACACCGTTCTACGAGGCGAGGGTGTGCTCGAGATTTTGCCGGAGGGATATGGATTCCTTCGGAGCCCCGATTGGAATTACCTGTACGGGCCCGACGACATTTATGTGTCGCCGAGCCAGATCAAGCGCTTCGACCTCAAGACCGGCGACACCATTCAGGGCCAGGTTCGCCCGCCAAAGGAAGGCGAGCGTTATCTCGCGCTGCTCAAAGTCGAGGCGGTCAACTACACAGACCCCGAGGCGGCCAAGCACAATGTCTTCTTCGACAACCTGCGACCGCTATACCCCGAGGAAGCGATCCAACTCGAGCGCTCGGACGGCGACCTGTCGATGCGGATCATGGATCTGTTCTCGCCGATCGGTAAAGGTCAACGCGGGTTGATCGTCTCCCCGCCCAAGGCCGGTAAGACGATGCTACTCCAGAAGATCGCCAACTCGATCACCGAGAATGACCCCAAGATCAAGCTGATCGTGCTGCTGATCGACGAGCGACCCGAAGAGGTCACCGACATGGAGCGCTCGGTAGACGGCGAGGTCATCGCCTCGACGTTCGACGAGCCGGCCGATCGCCACGTCCAAGTCGCCGACATGGTAATCGAGAAGGCCAAGCGATTGGTCGAGAACGGTCACGACGTCGTGATTCTGCTCGACTCGATCACTCGGCTGGCGCGGGCTCAGAACGTCGTCGTGCCGCACTCGGGTAAGATCCTGTCGGGTGGTGTCGATGCCCACGCGTTGCACAAGCCGAAGCGGTTCTTCGGCGCCGCGCGCAACATCGAAGAAGGCGGCTCGCTGACGATCGTCGCCACCGCTTTGATCGACACCGGCAGCCGGATGGACGAGGTCATCTTCGAGGAGTTCAAGGGCACCGGCAACATGGAGTTGGTGCTCGACCGCACGCTGTCCGATCGCAGGATCTATCCCGCTATCGATATCAACCGGTCGGGGACCCGCCACGAAGAGCTGCTGATCCCCGAGGATGAGCTGCAGCGCATTTGGCTGCTGCGGAAGTTCCTCAACGACATGAATCCCTCCGAGGCGATGGAGTTCTTGATCGAGAAGGTAAAGAGGACGGATACTAACCCCGAGTTCCTGGCCTCAATGTCCGGCGACTAGCGGCCGCTCCTGGCGGTGCATCTCTTTGTTCCACTCCTCGTTCGGACCTGCGGCGTACGTGCCCGTACGCCTCGCTCGTCCCTCGTCGCGCGCCTTGACCTGCACCACCAGTAGCGGCCTAACACCAAAACCGGTCGAGAGTTGCCTTGCAAACAGGTGAACGCGTTCTAGCGATTGACCACGGCGAGCGGCGCGTGGGCCTTGCGGTGTCGGACCCGAGCTACGGTTTCGTGCGTGGGTTGCCGACCATCGATCGTCGCGAGCTCAAGACATCGCTGTTCAAGGCGATCGCCGAGATCGTCGGCGATGAGGCGATCGACCGAATCGTGATCGGCATCCCTTTCACGCTCGACGGCACGGAGGGACCGGCGGCTCGCGAGGTCCGGAGCTTCGCGAGTGACCTGGCTCGGCGGATCGCCCTACCGATCGACGAGTGGGACGAGCGGTTGACGTCAGAAGCCGCCCGGCGGGCGCTTCGCGAAGCCGGTCATGACGAGCGTGCGATCCGCACCAAGGTCGATCAGCTAAGCGCGGTCTTGATGCTGGAAGGGTACCTGCGATTGCGAGCCCATCGCGAAGAAAACACCGAATGCTAGGTGGGCGGTGGCGCATGGTGGGCGTCGGTCTGGCGGCTGTGGCACTCGTCGCCCTGGCGATCGCCGGCATGTGGGCGCTCTCGGCAAACCGCGCTCCGACAGCAGAGACCACATCGGTGCTGTTGGAGGTCGAACGCGGGACGACGGTCCGCGCGCTGGGTCACCAGCTCGCAGACCGCGGTGTCATCCGAAGCCCACTCCTCTTCGAGCTCAGGCTGCGGGCCCGCGACGATGCGGGCCGAATCCAAGCCGGGACCTACGATCTGCCTCGGAATCAACCGCTCGACGTGGTCATCGACATGTTGATAGACGGTCGAACGCTGTTGGTCACCGTTACCGTGCCCGAAGGGTTGCGACTCGAGGAAACTGCCGGGGCGGTGGCTCGCGAACTGGGGATCGATTCGGTGGCTTTCGCGGCCGTCGCCACTGACTCGCTACTGACCGATTCGCTCGGGCTTCCGGCCGCCACACTCGAGGGCTACCTGTTTCCCGAGACGTACCACGTTAATCCGACGACTGGGCCGCGCGAGCTCGCGCTTCACCTGGTGAACCAATTCGACCAGGTGTTCACGCCCGAGTGGCGGGCGCGGGCCGACTCGCTAGGCCGCTCGGTACACGAGATCGTGACACTGGCCTCGATCGTCGAGGAAGAGGCGCGCGTGGCGAACGAACGCCCAGTGATCGCGGGCGTCTTCTGGAATCGGTTGAACCACGGGATGAAGCTCGAAGCCGACCCGACCGTGCAGTACTCGCTAGGTGGCCATCGGCCGCGAGTCCTGTTTCGCGATCTCGAGGTCGATTCGCCGTACAACACCTACCGCTACGTCGGCCTTCCGCCGGGACCGATATCGAGCCCCGGCAAAGCGGCACTGGAAGCGACGCTGTACCCCGACTCGGTGCCGTATCTCTACTTCTTCGCCACCGGGGTCGGGGGGCAGCACACGTTTAGCGAGACGTTTGCCGAGCACAACCGCAAGCGACGCGAGCTCGGCCGGTAGGAGCTAGCTCCTCGCCAGCAGCGTCTGCACCCTGCGGCGCGAAGCTATAAATGGTGACTCGTTGCGCTCCCCTGCCTCGGCGAAGATCGCCTCGAGCGTCGGCCGGATGTCGTCCACGCGAGCCTTTAGCTCCTGATCGTCATCGACACCGGTCGCCATAAGCCCGAACGCCGTCGCGCCACCCCCATTGATGACGTAGTCAGGCGCGTAGAGGATGCCGCGCTGATGTAGGCGGTCGGCGTCGGCCGGCTCGCCGAGCTGCGCGTTGGCCGAGCCAGCCACCACGCGGCAGACGAGCTGCTGGATCGTTTCCTGATTGATCACGCCGGTCACGGCACAGGGCGCGAACACATCGCACGGCGTGCTGAACGTCGCTGCCGGTTCGACGATCTCCCCACCGACTTCAGCCGCGACTTGGCGAGCTCGATCGCCATCGATGTCGCTCACCAGGACCCGTGCCCCAGCATCAGAGAGCATCCGGGCCAAGGGATGACCTACGTCGCCAACTCCCTGAATCAGCACGCTCCGATCATTGAGAGCGTCGCTACCGAACGCGACCGTGAGCGCGGCCTCGATCCCGCGCACAACGCCTCGGGCGGTAAACGGACCGGGGTCGTCGGTCGCCCCCGTAACCGGATCGACGCCGTGCACGTACCGCGTCGTGCCGGCCACAACCCGCATATCCTCTGGCGTCGTGCCTAAATCGACACCGGTTTGGAAGGACCCGTGAAGCGATGTCAACAGAGCCCCGTAGACGCGAAGCAATCCAGTCCGGGCGTCGCCGGACAGCGGCTCAGGAACCGCCAGCACTGCCTTGCCACCACCGAAAGGCAGCCCGATCACCGCCCACTTGGCGGTCATGCCTGCCGCCAACCGCATCGCATCGGCGAGACCAGCGGCTGGGTTCGCATACGTTCGCATGCGTGTGCCACCGGCAGCGGGGCCAAGCGTCGTGTTGTGGATGGCGATGAAGATCCAGCTTGAAGTCGCCCGGTCGAACCGGGTAACAACCGCCTCCCCTTCCCACGCTTCGATCTGGGCTTCGATACCGCTCGACATGGGCTGACAACCGCCGTGCGACGCGGCTTACTGCACCTCGAGCAGTACGTGGCCGAGAAAGCCCTCTTCCTCAGCCTCAGAGTAGAACCCCATCCGGGGGATGTTCTTGAAGGCCCTCAGAACCTGCCGACCGGTGGACGTCGAGTCGGCCACCGAGGCACCGGCCATCGGGCCGAACGTCTCCAGCAGGCTTTCGACTTCGGTCAGTGTGTGTTCGAGATCAATGTAACCGATGCCGCTCACGTCTTCGGTGTAGAAGTCGCCTAACGCCTGGTAGGCCGCGCTGGCCGGCAGGGCTTCGGCCTGACCGCCCTTCGCGTCCAGCATCCGCTTCACCAGCGCGCTGCTCGAGCCGATCATCGCGAACTCGTCGGTGACGACGTACGCCACCTGCGCGACCGGCGTCGCCGCGAAGCGGATCGTATTGCCAGCATACTCCTCGCTCTGCCAGATGACGGGGATCGAAGCCCGGGCGAGCGCGGCGTCCGCGAGCTTGGTCTCCAGCTTGGCGAACAGCGTCTGCGCGCGAACGGCGTCTTTGGACGTCAATACGATCGATACCTCAGGCAACGGGAAGAAGCCGCTGCGATCGACACCGGTGATCGACAACGACGCTTCATCGTCAAACCACGACAAAATGTCGTCCTCGATGCTGATGCCGACCTCGCGCTCGAACTCTGCGAGCTTCTCCGCCACGGCTTCGTTCGCGCGTAACGAATCGGGCTTTCCAACCACGTCCATCTGGACGCGAGTTGCATTGATCGCGAACGTCATGAGTTCCTCGTGGATCGCCTCCGGAATGAGCGTGTTGAGCGCGAAGTAAAGCAGCGTGGCGCCGGGCTGGAGGTCGAGCGTTCGGGCTGGCTCGGACGAAGTGCCCATGATCCGCGCGAACCCGCGTCGAGGTCCGGGTTCCAGCAGCGTGTACGTGGCGGAACGTATGCCTGAATCGGTCCAATAAGCACCGGCAGCGAAGGCCCGCGCATAGTTGAAATCCTGAAAAGCGGAGGTGGCGGCGCGCACCCGTTCGGCCTCTCCCGGATCCAAGCCCGCCTGCTCTTCGGCTGCACGAATCGCGGTTTCCTGCATCGCACGCTGGTCAACGAACACGGTGACGTCGGCCGCCGGAAGCTTGCTGAGCACCGTCATGTAGTCCTGGTTGTCGCCCATCGTCGATACGCCGCCCCGATCGGCGGCCAGGTCTATCGTTTCCTTGAGGCGACTCTCGGTCGTGCTCATGACGAGTCGCTTGTCGACGAGCGCGTGGAACAGGACGTCTTGTTGCTCCTGGCTGGTCGCCACGCGAACGGTCGTCCCCTCGTAGTCGATGTCGCGGAACGTCGCTCCCTCTTCCCCGGTGACCTGCTGCTCGACAGCCGCCAGTATCTCCCTGACCCGTCCCTCGTCCTGGACCTCCGCAATGAGCGCTATATCCGCATGGTCGTCAGACAACGGCCCGTAATACCCGAGATCGAACTTGCGGCCGAACACCGACAGGACCGTCGTTTCGTCAAGCGGCAACCCGGTCTCCTCGAGGAATTCGCGCTGCATCCCGGCAAGCCCGTCGGCGGCACCTTCGATCGCAGTCAACTCGGCATACAGACGAGTCGACTTGAGGCGCGACCAGAAGCTCTCGACGTCGTGGCCGGAAACGACCACCTGGGCGCCAGCTGGGAGCGCCATGGCAACGGCTTTCGTCTCCACCCCTTCGGGCACCTCGGCCTCGACCGCGTTCTCCTTACCGCAGGTCAGTCCGATTATACACAGGGCGAGAATGACCGCTAGCCGATCACGCGACCGGTTCCACATCATGCGACGGTCTCCTTTCAACGATCGTAAAGTATCTACGGGGGGACGGTGACGGGTAGCTTAGGAACGTGACCAGTAGCTGTCAATCGAGACGCGGGCCATTACGGGAGGAGAACCTCGTTCGCCCCGGTCACCGATAGACCCGGCTCGGGTCCACCACCGATCACGAACAGTCGGCCGTCGACGACCGCCGCTCCGAGGCCGTGTCGCGCGGTGGGAAACGGTTCCATCGACAGCCACCGTCGCGACTCAGGGTTATATGCTTCGTTGGCATCAAAGGTCGCCACGGTCGACTCTCCGCCCAGCACGTGGATGCGACCAGCGTAGACAACCGAGGCGATGCCACCGCGCGGCGTCGGCATTGACGGCAGCTTTTCCCACCGCAGCGAGCGGGTGTCGAAGGCCTCGAGAACGCCCAGGTTGCTGGCCAGGCTGCCGACTCGCCCCCCGGCTACATACACGATTCCACCAAGAGCCGACGCGGTCAGGTGCTCGCGCGGGGTCGGGAGCGGTGGCATCGGCTCCCAGCGACCGAGGTCGGGGTCGTACCGCTCGACGTTGCGGACCGCTGTCTCGTCACTGGCGCGGCCACCGATCGCATAGACCACGTCACCGACCGCGGTGGCAGTCAGCGCACCGCGCGCTCGGGGTAAGGGCTCGGCCTGCCGCCACACCTCTTCGCCAGGAGTCAGCACGTAGACGCTCGCCACCGGCTGGAACGGGATACCACGGTGCCCACCGACCGCGTACAGTCGTCCACCGGCTGCAGTCACCGCCACGTGATGCAGCGGCTCAGGCAACGCCGGCCCGGCAGACCACACGTCGTTCGTCGGGTCGTAGACGTCAACTTGGGCCGATACCTCACGGTCCAGCGTGAGACCGCCGACGACGTAGATCCTCCCCGCCAACGCGGCCACACCTACCTCGGTCCTAGGGAGCGGCAACGGCGCCATCGACAGCCAACCGGTGGTCGGCACCTGGACCTTGGGGGGAGGCGAGCTACATCCCAGAGCGGCGATCGCTGCAACCGGAGCGATCCGGGTAGCCAGCCAGGGCGCCATCTGACGAACCTTCATGGGTTTAACGTAACCCGGTCGGCTGTCCGTGACAGGCATCGGGGTGCGAAACTCGGGGCCGACCGCCGACGTACGGAGTACTGGAGATCACCACTTTATCAATCATGCGGAGGTACCGATGCGAAGTCTAGCCCTCGCGCCCCTCGTCGCGGTCGTGTCGATCGCCGGGTGCGGCATCTCAGTGAACTGGGATGGCCCCACAGTCGCCGGTTCGGGAGACGTGATCAGCGAAAACCGTGCGCTCGCCCGTTTTGACCGTGTCGAAGTCGGCGGTGACTTTGATGTCGAAATCAAGGTTGGTGAGCCACAATCGCTCACGTTGACCGGTGACGACAACCTGCTTTCGCTGGTAGAGACCGACGTTCGCGGACGCGGGCTCGAGATCGATTTTGACGGTTCTTATCGCTCAAGGAACGACATCAAGATCGCGATTACCGTTTCCAGCCTATCGGCGATCCATTCGAGTGGCAGCTCCGACGTCAACGTGACCGGGGTTCGCAGCGCCGCGTTTGACGCCGGTGTTTCCGGATCGAGTGACTTGTCGGTCGAAGGCGACTTTGGGGATCTCGAAGCGAATGTCTCAGGGTCAGGCGAGATCACCATGGTGGGAACCGCCAACGAAATCGACGCCAACGTCTCGGGCTCTGGTGAGCTCGACCTGTTCAGCGTCCCTGCACGTAGGGCGAATGTGACCGTCACCGGGAGCGGCGAAGTCGGATTGGATGTATCGGAAAGTCTGAGCGCTACCGTCACCGGCAGTGGCGACGTTCAGTATACCGGCGACCCCAGCGTCAGCTCACAAATCACCGGATCGGGGTCAGTGCACGGGACGTAGAGCGAGCGAGGCGTACTGAAAGGTACGGTGCAGCGAAGCCCGACGAAGCGGAACGACGAGATTCGACGAGTCTGTGAAGCCTAAAGGGTGGAGAGGGCGCGTAGGTGGTTGACGGTTTCTGAAACCCGCCCAACCGCAAAATCGATCTCCTCCTCGGTCGTCCACCGCCCCAACCCAAAGCGGATCGTACCGCGACCGTCATCCTCTTCCCGACCGAGCGCTTTGATGACGTGGGATGTGCCAGCGGTTTGCGATTTGCACGCTGAGCCGCTCGAAACTGCGACGTCATCCAGCGAAAGCAGCAGCGCTTCACCGTCTACGTACGGGATCGAAACGCTCAGGTTGTTGGGCAGCCGGTGCTCGCGATCACCGTTCACGACCAGGCCCTCGATCTCTTCGATGAGCCGGCTCTCCAACCGGTCGCGCAGTGCGGCCACCCGTCGGCTTTCTTCTTCGCGCTCTTGAACCGCCAGCTCAAACGCGGTCGCCAAACCGACGATTCCGGGCACGTTGTGCGTCCCGGATCGAACCCCGCGCTCGTGCCCACCGCCGATGATGCACGGCTTGAGCTTGACGCGCCGCGGGCTCTCGCGACGGTAGAGCGCACCGATGCCCTTGGGCCCATAGAACTTGTGCGCCGACAGCGAAAGCATGTCGACATCCAGATCGTTGACGTTGACCGGCACCTTGCCAATCGCTTGTACCGCGTCGGTGTGGACCCACGCGCCGACCTCGTGTGCGCGACGCACGACTCCAGCGATCGGGTGAATGTTGCCGATCTCATTGCTGGCGAACATCAGCGTGACCAAAATCGTGTTCTCGGTGAGTGCCGCCGACAGCGCGTCCAGATCGATCCGGCCGCGCTCGTCCACGGGCAGCATCGTGACCTCAAAGCCCTCGTCCTCCAGCCGCTCGAGCGGGCAGATCACTGACTTGTGCTCGGTCACGCAGCTCACGACGTGATTCCCGTCACCGGCGTCTCGCCTGGCACACGCCGCACCGGTCACCGCCAAGTTGTTCGACTCGGTCGCGCCACCGGTAAAAATGATCTCGGACGCCTGGGCACCGAGCAAACCGGCGATTCTTCGCCGCGCATCCTCGACCAACTCCTCCGCGACCCGGCCAAAAACGTGACCACGGCTGGACGAGTTGCCAAAGGTCTCAGTAAAGCAAGGCAGCATCGCTTCTACGACCCGCGGATCGCACGGCGTAGTGGAGTGATAATCGAGGTAGACAGGGCGCTTCACGCTAGTCATCGGCTTGCAAGAAAAGGACCTTCTCCCGCTGTGACTCGAGCAGCTGCTGAAGAAGCCGCTCCTCCGAGGCGTGGAGTGATGCGCGGGCGGCATCCAGCGCAAACTCGGCGGCTTCGAGTGTCGAGGTCGTAGAGGCTTTCGCCAGTTGCGCTTCGATATCGCGGTACAGTGGACCCATGGCGTCCGCCTCGGCCCAGACCCGTGGAAAAGATAGCCGATGAATCGGCGTGACGCCGTGCTTTCTCAGGGCCCGAATGTGCTCCGGGGTCATGTATCCCTTGTGACGGGCGAACCCGTACTCCGGCCAGCGCCGATCGGCCTCGACGAGCAGCCGGTCACGGGCCACCTTGGCGATGATCGAGGCCGCGGCGATCGATCGCACCCGCCCATCACCGCCGACGATCGCCCGATGTGGCACCGGAAACGCCCGCGGTGGCCGCCCGTCCAGGAGCGCCAGGTCGACTCGCCGATCGAGCTGCTCGAGCGCCAGTCGCATCGCCATCAGGCTCGCTTGATAGATGTTGATCCGATCGATCATCCGCTCGCTGACGGCGCCGACACCCACCGCCGTCGCATGGGCTCGGATCGCGCGGTCGAGTCGCTCCCGCCGGCCCGGGTCGAGTCGCTTGGAGTCGTCGAGCCCGTCGGCGATCCAGCCCGCCGGTAACACCACTGCGGCGGCCACCACCGGTCCCGCGATCGGGGACACGCCGACCTCGTCGACTCCAGCGACTACCTGCCGGTCCCCAGCCAACTCGCGCTCCGTGTCGAGCAGATTCTTGAGCCGCTGGCTCTCGCGCTCACGCGCCCGGACGATCGTCAGGTAGCGCCGTCCGAGCGCTTGGACCCCCGCCCGAGGGTCGTCGAGCAGATAGCTAACCGTGCGTCGTCCGACCGTACGCCGGCGAGACAGGGTAACAGAGATTTCGGTTATGGAGAGTTGAGAGAGCCGGTCCTCGAGGCCTGTCAGCGTCGGAACCGGCTGCGCGCTAGCGGCGCCGCCGCTCGCGGATGCGGGCGGCCTTCCCGGACAGCTCGCGCAAGTAGTACAGCTTGGCCCGGCGGACACGCCCTTCGCGAATGACGCGAATCTCGGTCACCACTGGCGAGTTGAGCGGAAAGATGCGCTCGACACCGACCCCGTTTGACACCTTGCGGACGGTAAACGTCTCACTCGGTCCGCCACCTTTGCGGCGGATCACCACACCCTCGAACGCCTGGAGGCGCTCCTTCTGACCCTCACGCACGCGGACGTTGACCCGCACCGTGTCACCGGGTCGAAAGTCGGGGATGTCTTCGCGCTTTGGGTCTAGTCCGATGTCGAGATCCATCATCCTTAAAGTATACCGCTCACCGGTTTGATCGTCACCCAGTTTCTGTCTGTTCGGTCGTGTCATCGCCGGCTTCGCGGCCGGCCCGCTCCACTAGATCGGGGCGCCGCTCGCGGGTGATCCGTTCGGCCGCGTGGCGCCGCCAACGCGCCACCGCTGCATGATCCCCCGATCGCAGCACCTCCGGAACCTCGAGCCCACGGAACACCGCGGGTCGCGTATACGACGGTGGCCCCAGCGCCCACTCGTCATGAAACGAATCCCCCTGCGCGCTATCGAAATCGCCAAGAACGCCGGGCAACAACCGGACCACGGCGTCGATCACCGCCAACGCCGCGATCTCGCCGCCCGACAGAACGAAATCACCCATCGAGATTTCGTCAGTCACCAGCGTTTCGCGAACCCGCTCGTCGACATCCTTATAGTGTCCGCACAGGAGCGTCAGCTCCGGCTTGACCGCCAGCTCGACCGCCACGTGATGCGTGAACAGCCTACCCCGAGCCGACAGCAGAATGAACGGATCGGGCTCCTCGAGGGAGTCGTACGCGCGGAAAACGGGCTCGGGCTTCAGCACCATGCCGCCACCGCCACCGTACGGGTAGTCATCGACCTGTTCGCCCTCAGGCACGAACTCGCGCAAGTCGATCACGTCGTACGAAAAGAGTCCCTTGGAGCGCGCGCGACCGGTCATCGACTGCTTGAGCGGCTGAGTGAAGTAGTCGGGAAACAAAGTCACAATGTTGACGTGCACGCCTAAAGCTCCTCCCACCCTTCCGGCGGGCTCACGACGATCGTCGTCGCATCGACCCGACGCACGAATTCCTTGACGAACGGCAGGAACCGACGCCGTCCGCCAGCTTCCCCAATCTCCAACAACGCTGGTCCTTTCGACTCGATCACCGAAATCACGTTGCCGAACGAGCGACCGGTGTCGTCAAGTACTTCGCACCCCGCCAGCGCATGTAGAAAAAATTCGTCGTCGGCTCGCGCGCGCAGCACTTCGTCGTGCGGAACCAGCAGGTAGTATCCGGCCCGTTGTTCAGCGTGAGTACGGTCGTCGATCCGTTCGAACTTTAGCAGCCATCGTCGCTTGTGGCGTCGGCTGGTCTCGATCGACACCGACACGCCTTCGGCACCAACATCGGGCGCAAGCACAAGTGTGCGCCCGACTGCGAACCGCTCGTCGTGCTCGGTCATCGGCTCGACCTGGACCTCGCCTTTGAGCCCGTGGGCTTTCACAATCCGACCCACTGCCACCAGGGTTCCCGGTTTCGTCAGCCCAACTCCTCCGTTGCCGGCGGGGTGTCCTCGGCTAGCTCGGGTGCAGGCTCGACGACGACCTCTCGCGCAGGCGCTGGTGCGGGCTCGACGATGGCCTCGGGTGCAGGCATTGGTGCAGGCTCCGGGCGCGGCGCTTCCGCCGGCCATTCGCCAGTTTTGAATCGCTGCCAGACGCCGACCTTCGAGAGCAGCGATCGCGCGGTGTCGCTTGGCTCGGCGCCGCTCTCCAACCACTCCAGTGCTTTGTCGCGGTCGATGTTGATCTCGGCCGGGTCCAAACGCGGATTGTAGGTCCCGATGGTATCCAGGAACCGTCCGTCACGGGGACTCCTAGAATCAGCCACTACGACGCGATATTGGGGTTTCTTCTTGGTGCCCATGCGCCGCAGTCGAATGCGTACCGCCACGAGTTACCTCCTTTGACGCTGTGATCCCAGCGTCGTTTTGAGTTTCTTCATCATCTTGTTCATCTGCCCAAACTGTTTCATGAGCTGGTTGACTTCTTGAACTGAAGTGCCGCTCCCATTCGCGATTCGCTTGCGACGACTGCCGTCGAGCAGCTTGGGATTGCGTCGTTCAGCTGGCGTCATCGACAGGATGATCGCCTCGATACGCTTGAGCCGACTCGGATCGACGTCGACATCCCGCAACTGCTTCCCGACGCCGGGGAGCATCCCGATCAATCCCTGTAACGGCCCCATCCCCTCCAACTGCCGCAAGGCGGTGAGAAAATCTTCCAGATCGAGCTTCCCACGGCCGACCTTTTTCTCCAGTCGGCTGGCGTCCTCTACATCGATCGCCTCCTGCGCCTTCTCCACCAGCGACACGACGTCGCCGCGGTCGAGGATTCGCCCCGCCATCCGATCGGGATGAAACGGCTCCAGGCCATCAGTCCGCTCGCCAACGCCGATAAACTTGATCGGCAGGCCGGTCACCCCGTGGATCGAGAGCGCGGCGCCTCCGCGCGCATCACCGTCCAGCTTGGTCAGGATCACGCCCGTCAGCGGCAGCTTCGCGCCAAACGTTTCGGCGATCTGGACGGCGTCGTGCCCGGTCATTCCGTCCGCGACAAGCAGGAGCTCGTGCGGCGTCACCGCTTGAACGACCCGTTCGAGCTCGGCCATCATCGCATCGTCGATGTGTAGCCGACCGGCGGTGTCGACGATGACGACGTTCCGTTTGTCTGCCCGTGCCCGCTCGACCCCAACCTGGGCCAGCCGTTCAACCCGCGTCTCGTTTCGATCCGCTACCACCGGTAAGTCGAGTTGGCGAGCCAGCGTTTCGAGCTGATCGATCGCCGCCGGCCGATGAACATCGGCCGCTACGAGCAACGGTCGCCGGCCGCGCTTCGCCATGCGGTGGGCGAGCTTGGCCGCCGTCGTCGTCTTGCCGGAGCCTTGCAACCCAACCAGCGCGATCACCGTCGGTGGTTGCCGAGCCTCTTCGAGTGGCGCGTTGGCGCCACCCAGGAGATCGACCAGCTCGTCGTGCACGATCTTGATGACTTGTTGCGCTGGAGTGACCGAGCGGGCGATTTCCTGCCCACGGGCGCGCTCTGCCACCCGGGCGCAGAAATCCTTTGCCACGCGATAGTGGACATCGGCCTCGAGGAGCGCGCGGCGGACCTCACGCATCCCTTCGGTGATGAGCTCTTCGTCGAGAACTCCACGGCTTCGAAAGTGCGCCAGGGCGCCATCGAGTTTGGCACTTAGCTCGTCGAACATGTTCCCTTGACAAAACGGTCGCGGATCGTGCGCCGCCGCGCGGCGCCGCCCTCGTGGTCCGGGTCGTCCCGGAGAGCGAAGGAGTGTGAATAGGGAGGAGAAACTAGTGCTAGATCAGAATCGCAGCCACCAAAATGTAGAGCAATCCCCCGAGTGTAGCCGCCGCGAGCGCCAACGGGAGCTGGGTCAAGACGTGGTCCATGAGATCACAACCGGTGGCCAGCGACGACAGGATGGTGGTGTCGGAAATCGGCGAGCATTGGTCCCCGAACACACTCCCGCCGGTAACGGCGCCAAAACAGAGCGCCAGGTAGGTGGCGTCCGGGTGAACCGCCCACGCCAGCGGCAGCGCCACCGGGAAAATGACCGCATACGTCCCCCACGACGTACCGGTCGAAAACGCGACCAACATGCAAAGGAAGAGCAACGCCGCCGGCAGAATGACCGGTGGAACCGCGCCAAACGTTTCGACGATGTAGGGCGCTGTACCTACGCCATCGGCGACCGACTTGAGCGTCACCGCGAGTGCCAAAACCACCGCCCCGATCGTGACACCGCGCCAACCAGACAGCAGTCCTTCGATCACCGTATGCAGCCGCATCCCTTTGACGAGCGCCACCGCCACCCCGACCAAAACCGCCAATACGAATGCTTCGGCGATCGGCAACGACAGCGCCGACGACTCTCGCTGGCCGAGCACAAAATAGCTGACCGCAAACGGCCCGATCGCCACCCCGAGCAACGTGCCGATCGGAGCAAAAAAGTCGATCAATCCGGGCCGGTAGCCGATCGGCGTATTGATGAGGGTCAGATCGTCGGCCGCCATCGGCGTGGCGCCGGGTCGATCGAGCTCTCCGGTCTCGCGCGCTCGCTGACGCGCGGTTCGCATTCGACGCCCCGTCAGCCGGCCCATCTTGTCACTCGCGAACAGAAAGGTGAACAGAATCGCGAAGATCGCGTAGAAGTTGAACGGTAGAGCGCGGAAGAAGAACCCGATCGCGTCGGACTGGGTGGCCAGCACTGGGACGCTCCCGGCGACCAAACCGCCGACGTAGATCGGCCACACGTTGAACGGAATCAGCGTCGCCGCGGGTGACGCCGTCGAGTCGACGATGTAGGCCAGCTCTTCGTGTGCCACTCGGTGGGCATCGGAGACCGGCCGCACCGTCGTCCCGGTCAGAACCGTGCTGATCGTGCCGCCTTGATGGAACACGAGTCCCATGACCCAGGCGAAGAGCTTGGCCGACCTGGGGCCCGTCGCCACCCGTTTGCCGGCCCACTCAGCGAACCGCTGGGCACCACCGGTCTTGGTCCACAGGCCGATCAACCCGCCCAACGACCAGAGATAGACCAGCAGAATAAGGGCGTAGTTCTCCGATCCAACCGACGGGATCAGGAAGGCTTGGACGATGTTGAGCTCACCGCTGATTACGCCGCCCAACACGATGCCGACGAACAGCGCCGTGATGACTTCGCGCAACGCGAAGGCGAGCACCAGCGTGACCAGCGGAGGAACGATCGACCAGACCCCATAGTGCACGCCGTTGGTTGGAAAACGACCGGTGAGAAAAGAACCCAGCGCCACGAGCGCGATCCCGAGCACAAGAACGTGCCAACGAAACCCCCGACCGGTCCGCGTGACCGTCACGTCGGGATCCGTCAAACGAGTGCTGCTTGGCGTAGAGAGCGCGTCCGCGCGGTCGGATCGTCACCGCCGTAGATGCCCGAGCCGCTGACGAGCACGTCGGCTCCGGCGCGAACCACCTGGGCTGCGTTGTCCGCGGTGATCCCGCCATCGACCTCGAGCCACGGGCGGCTACCCTCGGGTGAGGCGTCGATCCGCTGGCGGGCGCTCCGCAGGCGATCTATCGATTCACCGATGAACTGCTGTCCCGACCAGCCGGGATTAACGCTCATGATGAGCAACAAGTCGAACGCTCCCCATACGGCGTCGACCGCGCTCAGCGGTGTGCCAGGGTTGATCGCGACACCAGCCTTAGCGCCCAACTCGCGCACGCGTTGAAGCTGACGGTGGAGGTGGGTGGTGGCTTCGGCATGAACGGTCAAGATGTCGGCCCCGGCGTCGATGTACTCGTCGAAGTACTGCTCCGGTCGCTCCACCATCAGGTGAACGTCGATCGGGACGTCGACCGCCCGCTCGGTGGTCTTTATCATCGCCGCGCCGAAAGTCAGGTTGGGGACGAAGTGGCCGTCCATGACATCGACGTGTATCCAGTCGGCTCCACCCTCAACCACCGCGACGATCTCATCCGCCAACCGATCAAAGTCCGCGGCCAGCACGGAGGGTGCGATCACGACCGTACTCACGGCGCAGCCACCCGGCCAAGCTCGAGCCGCGCCGCCGAGCCGGTGTGCACGTGCTGCCCCGGCGGCGGCTGTTGACCGCTGATGACGATCGCCCCTTCGACGCCCTGCTCTTCGGGGCTCAAGGGAGCCACCTGGCCGACCGTGATCCCGTACACGATCAGTGTATCGCGAGCGGCTCTCAACGGCAGACCGCGGACATCGGGCATCTCTACCAGCGTTCCTCCCCGGCTGATGACCATCGTCACCTCGATGCCGGGCTCGATCTCGGTGCCCGCCGGCGGGACCGTCTCGACGATCGTCCCCCATGGGTGCAGCGCGCTCGGTTCGTCTCGGGACGGCGTAATCACGACACCGAGTCGGGACAGGATCTCATCCGCCAAACTGGGCTCGAGACCGGCCAAATCGGGCAGCACGGCTGGCTCGGTGCCACGGCTCACGAGCAACCGGACCGTATCGCCACGGGGTCGATAGAAACCTGGCGGCGGTAGCTGATAAATCACCCGACCCGCTTCGACGTCGGCGCTCCGGCGCTCACCGCCCACCGTGACGACATAGCCCTCGCCCTCAGCTTTAGCGCGCGCCCTCTCGACCTCCATTCGGCCCAGGTTGGGCACCCGGTTGATGCGACCCTGAGCCAGCGTGTCGGGCAAGAAGAAGAGTTGCACCGCGATGTAACCGACGAGCAATGCGCCGATCGCAGTCGCCACGATCGCAAGCGGGACCAGCCAGGTCGCGTTCCTGACGCGGACTGGGAGCGCGCTCACGCCGCCTCGCGCACCAGACGGGCGGCGAAAAACCCATCCAGGTCACCACTCCAGGGGCGGGTCGTCAAGTAGTGCCCGTCACGGTGTCGGGCCGGCGCACCACCTACAGATACGCACCGGAACTCTCGGTGATCGGCAAGAAACGCTGTTACCACTCGGTCGTTCTCCTCGGGTTCGAGCGAACAGGTGGCGTAGACGAGCGTGCCGCCCGGCGCCACCCGATCGGCGAGTTGCGTCAAGAGCTCGCGTTGGAACGCCGCGAAGGTCGCCACGTCCCCCGGCGAACGCCGCCACCGAGCGTCGACCCGCCTACGCAACACGCCGGTGCCCGTACACGGGACGTCGGCCAGCACCACCGAAAACTGCGCCGTAGTCGGGAGTGAACCCGCGTCCGAGGCCACCAGCCACGGCTCGGTGAGCGCCAGACGGTGAACGTTATCGCGAATCCGTTGCAACCTCGCGGCATCGATATCGACTGCCAACGCACGGATCGTCGGCGCCCTGGCTAACAACCCACACAACTTGGTCCCGGGTGCGGCACAAGCGTCGAGCACGCGATCCTCCGGTCGAGCCTTAACCAAATCCGTGACCCACTGCGAACCAACGTCCTGAACCCAGAACCACCCCTCGGCCCAACCCGGCAACGCGGTCGGCGGCGTCCCGCGACCGACGACTATTGCGTCCGGCTTGTCTGGGTGCGGTCGGGCCTCGATACCGGCGTCGACAAGCGCCTCGAGGACCGCGCCCGTGGTCGCCACCTGGACGTTTATCGCGAGATGAAGGTGCGGCGGCCGATTGTTGCTCTCGAGCAAGGCCTCGGTCGTATC
Source organism: Gemmatimonadota bacterium (assembly GCA_039588915.1). Lineage (GTDB taxonomy): Bacteria > Gemmatimonadota > Gemmatimonadetes > JACCXV01 > JAHWKZ01 > CAMYLR01. Next base: position 18,376 of record JBDGYV010000011.1, on the reverse strand, counting down.
GGCGCCAAACGCCGCCAGCCACCGAGCCACCATCCACTTTGGGTGACTGTGCTTGATCGCCAGATGGAGGATCGGATCTTCCGAGTCCGGCAACGGCAGATCCTGACGCTGCCGATCGACGTTTCTGAGAACGGCGTTGACGAGCCCCGACGCCCACCGAATGACACCATCCGGCAGCGCATAGTTCACCAACTCCACGCTTTCATCGACCGCCGACCAAACCGGCACGCGCTCCAAAAACACGATTTGGTAGGCCCCCAGTTCCAGGATCGAGATGACGTCCGGCGGTAGAGAGTCAATTCCGCGCTTTAGCAACGCGTCCAGGTGGTAGTCGAGCCGGTCGCGCCATCGGATCGCGCCATACGCCAGCTCCATTGTGAACGCGCGCTGACGACCATCAAGCCCAGCGGCTCGCTGCTCGAAGCTCTCGTCGGCGCGTGTCCCGTTTCGCACGTCGCGCAGGATCTCGAGCGCCCGCCGCCGTTCAACGCTGGGGCGTGCACCCATTCAGTCGCCGACCCGGCCCTCCGTCGGACTGGACGCGCTCGCCCAGCGGCGCTGAGCCATCCGACCGGCTTCGAACGCCAACCGTCCGGCCTCGACCGCGTGTCGCATCGCGGTCGCCATCACGACCGGATCGTCGGCCTTGGCGATGGCGGTGTTCATGAGGATGCCCTCGACCCCGAGCTCCATCGCGACCGCCGCGTCCGAGGCCGTTCCGACACCGGCATCGACGATCACCGGCACCGAAACGGCATCCAGGATGAATCGGATGTTGAGGGGGTTGGTGACCCCGAGCCCGGAACCGATCGGCGACGCGAGCGGCATCACTGCCGCGGCGCCTGCCTCTTCGAGTCGGCGCGCGATGACGACGTCATCGTTTGTGTACGGCAACACGATGAACCCCTCTTCGACGAGGGCTCGAGTCGCAACGACGAGTCCTTCGACGTCTGGGTATAACGTCCGCTCGTCCCCGATGACCTCCAGCTTGATGAAATCGCTCAATCCTGCCGCACGGCCGAGCCGCGCGACCCGTATCGCGTCATCCGCGGTGTAGCAACCGGCCGTGTTCGGGAGAATCAGGATCTTATCGGGATCGAGGTAATGAAGTAGGCTGGTTTCGTCCGACGCGTCGAGGTTGACTCGTCGCACCGCGACCGTAATGACGTCTGCGCCTGACGCCTCGAGACACTGAACCATCGTCTCGGGCGAGTCGTATTTGCCGCTGCCGATGATGAGCCGGGAACGGAACGTACGTCCGCCCAGCTCCCATCCGGTGGTCAAGTCGGCCACTGTCTTAACCGCCACCTACGAAGTGAACGATCTCGAGCGCGTCACCAGCAGCGAGCCGGGTCGCGCCAAACCGATTCCGCGGCAGGATGACCCCGTTGGCTTCGACCACCACGATGTCGGGATCGATCTCATGAGCGGTAAGAAACATCTCGACGGTCGCCCCTTCGGCGACGAGCCGCGGCTCACCGTTGACGACGATTTCGAGCGTTTTGTTGGCGATAGTCGGGTTTGACACGTGGGCTAATGTAACGTCTTGGCGGAGTTCTGACCGATGGCGACGCGGAACTCTCGCACCGCCCGACCGGGATCGGTGGCGTCCCAAAGAGCTCGGATCGCGACGACGCCGTGTACGCCGGCGGCGACCACTTCCGGCACCCGTTCGGGGGTTACCCCACCGATCGCGAGCCGCGGCAGCGCGGGCAGCGTCTCGGCTTCGAGCTTCGACCGGATCTCTTCGAGCAAACCGACACCCGCCGGCTCCACACCGGGGTGACTCTGAGTCGCGTAGATCGCGCCCACCACCAAATGGTCGGCCCCGTCTCGCGCGGCGGCGATCGCCGCTTTAACCGAGTGGACCGAGCGACCGACGCGAGTCGTTTGGCCGACGACCCGGCGGGCGCCCGCGATCGATAGGCCGCGCTCCGGCAGCTGGACGCCATCCGCGTCAAAGGCACGCGCCAAATCGGCCCGGTCCCCGATCCAGAGTTCGGCATCGTGACGATCGGTTCGCTTCCGAACCTTCGCGATCAGCTTCGAGAAGGCACGGTCGTCGAGCGTTCGCGATCGCAACCAAACGACCCTCAGCCCAGCCTCGAGCATCGTCTCGAGCGCATCTGTAAAATCGGGTTGCGTCAGTCGCCGATCGTCGGTCGCGGCGACGAGCCCAGGGAGCGGGTCATCACGCATCTGCGCCAAACCGTTCACCGACGTTCAATTGCCGACCCCGACCCCAATCCGAGCCCGACATTCGTGCGCCACCGGCCAGTTGGACGGCGTCGACCACGACCAAACCGTCACCGGCGGCAACGATCGGTTCGGGGTCGACACTGATCACCGTGCCCGCTGGCGCGCCATCGCCCCCGTCGGTCGGCCGCAACCGGAAGACCTTGAGCCGTTGGCCACGCCACGTCGTCCACGCGCCAGGCCACGGGTCAAAAGCCCGCACGGCTCGCTCGAGCGACGCGACACCGGCGGACCAATCGAGACGCGCCTCCTCGGCCGTCACCTTCCCAGCGTACGAGGCCAAACCGTCGTCCTGCAGCGCTTCAGTCAGGGTTCCAGCTTCGAGACGACCGAGCGCGTCGACCATCAGCGTCGCGCCCAGCACCGCCAGTCGCTCGGTGAGCGTGCCGGCCGAGTCGTCGGCGTGGATCGGCTCCTCGGCTTGTAGACAGATCGGGCCGGTGTCGAGCCCGGCCTCCATGCGCATGATCGTGATCCCGGTCGATTCACTGCCATCCAGGATTGCGCGGGTCACCGGGGCGGCGCCGCGGTAGGCGGGCAACAGCGACGCGTGCACGTTGAATGCCCCGCGGGCCGGTAGAGCGAGCACCTCGGGGCGCAAGATCTCGCCGTACGCGGCGACGACGAACACGTCGGGGGCGGCCTCGGTCAAGCTCGCGACGAAAGCCTCGCCGCGTGGCTTGTCGGGCTTTAGCAATGGGATCCCGTCGGTCTCCGCAGCTCGCGCGATCGGAGTGGGCGACAGGTGCCCACCGCGGCCGCGGCGACGATCGGGTTGCGTCACGACAGCCGTCACCGAGTGGCGGCTCTCGATCAACGCTTTCAACGTGGGTACCGCGAACCGGGGACTCCCCCAGAAGACGACCTGCACGGGCTCGCTCGCTACCCCGGGCCGACCGGGAGATCGTTCTCCGCCATCGCGATCTTGAACTCGCGCACCGCGATGTCTCGGCGCAGCGTGCCCAGATGATCGATGAACAGAATCCCATCCAGATGATCGAGCTCGTGCTGGAGAACGCGCGACAAGAGGTCGACGCCCTGCACGGTGTGGCGATCGCCATTGCGATCCTGGTACTCGATCTCGACCTCGGCCGAGCGCTCGATGCTCTCGACGACCCCTGGAATGGACAGGCATCCCTCTTCGCTGACCATCGTCCCGGACTTCGATAGCACAACCGGGTTGATGAGCTCGAGAACCTCGGTTCCGTCACGAACCTCGCTCACGTCGACGACCGTCACCCGCCGCGAGTCGCCAACTTGAGGCGCCGCCAGCCCAACCCCCGCATTCTCGTACATCGTCTCCACGAGATCGTCGAGCAACATGCCGAGATCGTCGTTGAACAGTTCAACCGGGTCGGTCTTCTGACGCAGCACGGCGTCGCCCAGAAAGCGGAGTTCGCGGATCGCCACTTACGACTTGTCCGGTTCGGCGCTCTTGTTCAGCACACGTATGACCTTGCTGCGCTCGACATCGACCTTGACCCCGTCGGCGACTTTGAGAGAGACCTTTTCTTCGTTGAGTGACATGATGCGACCGTAGAGACCACCCACCGTCACCACCTCGTCGCCCTTTCTCAGGTTCTTTACGAGCGCGCCGTGTCGCTGCTGTTCCCTCTGTTGCGGGCGGATGAGCAGGAACCACAGGATCCCGACCATTGCCGCGATCGGCAACAGCGAAACGAAGAACCCCTGAGCTCCACCCTCACCGCCGGGAGCTCCCATCAGTAACGGAATCACATTGTGCATTGCGCCTCCACCGCGGATGCGAGCAGGTATCGATCGCTCCAGGCACTCGACCAAGCGTCGAAATCTCCAGCTGCGATCGCCCGCCGCGCTTGCTCTACGAGATCGATCAGGAACGCCACATTATGATACGAAAGAAGCCGCGGACCCAGCATCTCGTCCGACCGAAACAGATGTCGGATGTAACCCCGACTCCACGTTTTGCAAACCGAGCAACCGCACCTTTCGTCGAGCGGCCGATCGTCGGAAGCGAAGCGAGCGTTCTCGATGTTGATACGGCCATCGCGCGTGTACGCTGCACCAGTCCGCCCGTGGCGCGTGGGCGCCACGCAATCGAACAGATCAACCCCGCGTCCAATCGCTGCGATGACATCCTCCGGGAAACCGACTCCCATGAGGTACCGTGGCTTGTCCGCCGGCAGCTCCGGTACGGTCACATCGAGCATCTCGTACATGAGCGGTTTCGACTCGCCGACCGACAACCCCCCGATCGCGAACCCATCGAAATCGAGCGACGTCATCGCGCGTGCGTTCTGGCGCCGCAGTCCACCATCTACTGAACCCTGAACGATGCCGTATAGGAACCGCCGGTGCACCCACGGTTCCTCGCCCAGCGTTCGGTGGGCCTTCAAGCAGCGTTCGGCCCATCGCACCGTCCGTTCGGCCGCGATCTGCGCCTCGTTGGGCTCACACGGATAGGGCGCACACTCATCGAATGCCATCACGATGTCGGCCCCGAGTTTGGCTTCGAGCTGCATCACGCTCTCGGGTGTGAAACGGTGTGTCGTCCCGTCGAGGTGTGAGCGGAACGTCACTCCGTCGTCGTCGATCTGTCTGAGACCGGCCAGACTGAACACCTGATACCCGCCGCTATCGGTCAGAATCGGCCCGTCCCAAGCCATGAACCGGTGCAGCCCGCCTAGTTCGACAACGACGTCAACCCCCGGTCGCAAGTGAAGATGGTACGCGTTGGCGAGCACGATCTCGACCCCGAGCTCGCTGAGGTCGGTGGGCGTGAGCGCCTTGACGGTGGCCAGCGTCCCGACCGGCATAAAGGCCGGCGTGCGGACGACGCCGTGATCGGTGTGAAGCGCCCCCGTCCGCGCACGATCGTCGAGAGCGCCGGCTTTCCAGTGCATGGTTCTAAAGATACCCGCTACTCGGCGGATCGTCCGTTGGCCTCGAGGTCGACGCGATCCCCCGGCCCGGGAACCGACGCGCGCCACCCGAGCTCGTCATCGAGCCGGGCCACCAGCGCTGCCGCCGCATCGGGTTCGCCGTGCACGGCGTACGCGGCGCGGGGCGGCCCGATCGTTGTACCCAGCCACTGCATCAGCTCGTTGCCTCCGGCGTGCGCCGACATCCCGTGCAGCGTCTCTACGGTCGCGCGAACCGGAACCTCGTCGTGGAAGATGCGAAGGGTGCGATCACCGGAAGCCAGCTGGCGGCCGCGCGTCCCAAAGGCCTGATAGCCGACCATGAGCACCGTGGTTCGCGGGTCCGGCAGCCGCCTTCTCATGTGGTGGAGGATGCGACCACCGGTCACCATCCCGCTAGCCGAGATAATGATGATCGGTGCATCGATTTCATTTATCGCCTTCGACTGCTTTGGGCTGCGGGCGAGCCGAAAGTCGGTACATCGGAGTGGTGTATCCTCGGCGGTCAGTCGCTCCCAGGTCTTGTCATCGAACTCTTCGCGGTGACGGCTGTAGATCTCAACCGCGTCGAGCGCCATTGGACTGTCGACGAACGTCGGCAGACACGGGATTCGACCGGCGCGTTCGAGCTCGTTCAGATGAACCATCAGCGCCTGGGTTCGACCGATGGCAAATGCCGGCACGATCAGCGCTCCACCGCGTTCTACCGCCGCCAGCACCACACGTTCGAGTTGGTCGGCGACCGGCTCGTGCTCGTGGACGCGGTCGCCATAAGTTGACTCTGTCACCACGTAATCGGCGTCGCCGATTGGATCCGGGTCCGGGAGGATCGGCACCCCGAACCGCCCGATGTCACCCGAGAAGACGACCCTCGAATGAGTTCCGTTCTCCTCGATGTCGAACGTTACGAACGCCGCCCCGATGATGTGCCCGGCGCGATGGTAGGTCGCGGTAAGACCGTTGCCGAGGTCGATCGGCTCGTCATGAGCGATCGGTTTTGCGCGCTTGGCGGCGGCGCGGCCCTCATCGGCTGTGTAAAGCGGCAACGCCGGTGTATGTGAAGTCACTTTCTTGCGATTGCGGTAGCGCGCCTCTTCTTCTTGAAGCCCGCCGGAGTCCTCAAGCAGCACACGGAGCAGATCGACGGTCGCCGGCGTCGCGTATACCTCACCGTTGAAACCCTGGCCAAAGAGTCGCGGTAAGTAACCGGTGTGGTCGATGTGCGCGTGGGTCAACACGACCGCATCGATCGACGCCGCATCGAACGGTAACGGCTCCCAGTTTCGCTGGCGTAGCTTTTTGGATCCCTGAAAGAGACCACAGTCGATCAAGATCCGGCGTCCAGCTGCCTCCAACAGGTGCTTGGAGCCGGTTACAACTTTGGCCGCGCCGATGAACTCGATCGTCGCCATAAACGCCGAAGCTATACGATCAGCATCGCGTCGCCGTAGGAGTAGAACCGGTAGCCGGAGTCGACGGCGTGACGGTAGGCGTCCAGAATGAGCTCGGTGCCGGCGAACGCGGCCACTAACAACAGCAGCGTCGATCGCGGCAGGTGGAAGTTCGTGACGAGCGCGTCGACGGATCGAAACTGGTGTCCGGGCCGGATAAAGAGATCGGTCCAACCCTGGTGGGTAGGCGATTCAAGTGCCCGGACGGTGGTTGTCCCCACCGCCACCACGCGGTTGCCCCGTTGACGGGCTCGCGCGACAGCATCGGCGGTCGCCTCGGGCACGTCGATCCACTCGGCGTCCATCGTGTGGTCCTCGGCGCGCTCCGCGCTCACCGGTCGAAACGTGCCCGGTCCAACATGGAGGGTGAGCGTCGCGTTCTCGATGCCGCGCTTCTCGAGGCGATCCAGCAACCCGGGAGTGAAGTGGAGCCCGGCGGTCGGCGCAGCGATCGCACCACGGTGAGCTGCGTAAACGGTTTGATACCGTTCGCGATCGCTCGATTCGTCATCGCGATCGATATACGGCGGTAACGGCACGTGTCCGTGTTCGGAGATCCACTCCCAGGCCGGCACCGGAACATCGAGCTCGAGCGCGCGCATGCCAGAGTCTTCACGGGTGCCGGTGATCTCCGCCCACGCCTCCGGTGCCGGGCGGCCGTCACGCGACAGGAGCGTCAATCGCTCGCCCGGCCGGGCCTTTCGCGCTGGCCTCACGAGCGCCTCCCACGTCCGCCCGGACGCCCGCTCGGGATCGGTGTCGTCCAGCGGCCTGGCCAGCAGCAGCTCCACTTTGGCGCCCGAACTCCTTAGCCCGAACAGCCGCGCGGGGAATACGCGCGTGTCGTTCACCACCAGCAGGTCACCCGGCGCCAGTACCTCGACCAGATCCGGAAACTCGGCGTCGCGCCAGCCGCCGGCCTGTCGATCGACGATCAATAACCGACTTTCTTCGCGATGTGGCGCTGGGTACTGAGCGATCCGCTCGGACGGCAACTCGTAGTCGAAGGCGTCCATCGACACTCCACCGCCCTCAGACATTGACGTAATGGCTCGTTAGCGTATCAGGAAGTTGAGCAGCAGGGTGAGAACGATCGAGACGACGAGCGATGTGGCGAGCGGAATGTAGATCGTCGTTTCTTCGCGACGGATCAGAATGTCGCCGGGGAGTTTTCCCGCCCCGGGGATCTTGGGTCCCAAGAGAAACAGGACGCCGAGCACGACACATACCAGGCCGAACAGGATCAGGAGTCGTGCGAGCTCGCCCACTCCGGATCTCCCTCGGCCAATCGGCCGATTTGGCGCACGCGATCAATCGACACAACGAGATCACGACGGCCGTCACCCAACTCCCGCCACCGCGCGACGTAGTCCATGACCTTGCGCTGAACGTCCGGCGTCGGCCCTTGCTGGGTCTCGAGAAACTTCTGACACACCGCACCGAGATCGATCTCGAACCGTCGTTCAAGTCGTCGTATCGTTCGACACAATCTGAGCTTCGCCACGTCGCCGATAATCTCCAGCTGACGCGCCATGCGAGCCGGCGAGTTGTCGTGCACGCGGTACCGCTCGGCTGCGGTCTCGGCTTGATCGGAGGTCAAAACGATAAAGTGCATACGCCGATGGGGAATATACCGCCCAGGATTGGAGGCCTCTCTGAAGGTTGATTTATTTGGTTATTTGGCTAAAATGCCAAGCGTGAGAAAGCTCGAAGGACAGACCAAGCGCCGCCTGGAGGCGCAGGCTCGAGTAATCAAGGCGTTAGCTCACCCGACCCGTCTCTTTCTGGTCGAGGAGCTCTGCCGGGAAGAGCGCTGCGTCTGCGAGCTGGCTGAGATGGTCGGCTCGGATGTATCGACCGTCTCCAAACACCTCGCCCTCCTCCGCGAGGCTGGGATCGTCCAGGACGAGAAGCGAGGCAAGCAGGTCTTCTATCGTTTGCGCATGGGCTGCGCGTTGGATTTTGGTTCGTGCGCGAGCGTGATTCTCGAGGAGACGTCTCGCCGCCAGCTGGAGGCGATAGCGAGTTGAGCTTGCCATCATGAGTGAAGGCGTCGCACGCCGACTCTCGCTACTGGATCGCTACCTGACGGTCTGGATCTTCCTGGCCATAGCGGTGGGGGTTGGCCTCGGGTATCTGATTCCGGAAGTCGAGTCGTTCATCAACCGCTTCCAGGTCGGCACTACCAATATCCCCATCGCCATCGGGCTGATCCTGATGATGTATCCGCCGCTCGCCAAGGTGCGTTACGAGGCGCTGGGGACCGTCTTCCAGCACAAACGAGTGCTGGTCCTATCGCTCTTCCAAAACTGGGTCGTCGGGCCGATCGTGATGTTCGCCCTGGCGATGATCTTTCTGTCCGACCTGCCGGAGTACGCCGTGGGCTTGATCCTTGTGGGCCTCGCCCGCTGCATCGCCATGGTTCTGGTCTGGAACGACCTGGCGCGAGGTGATCGCGACCTCGTCGGTGGCCTGGTCGCACTCAACGCCATCTTCCAAGTGCTCTTCTACGGCTTCTACGCCTACGTCTTCATCACTCTTTTGCCACCGCTCTTTGGCATGCAGGGAAGGATCGTCGACGTCACGATCGGGGAAATCGCGCAGAGCGTTTTGATCTACCTGGGGATTCCTTTCCTGGCGGGCGTGCTAACCCGGCTGACGCTCGTCAAAAGGAACGGACGCGAATGGTACGAGCGGGTCTTTATTCCGAGGATCAGCCCGGTAACGCTGGTGGCGCTGCTGTTCACGATCGTGGTGATGTTTTCGCTCAAGGGCAATTTCATCGTACAGCTGCCGCTCGACGCGGTGCGGATCGCGATTCCGCTCACGATCTACTTCGTGTTTATGTTCTTCGTCACCTTCTTTGCGGGCCGGAGCCGCCGCATCCGGGCCGGCTACGCGGAGAACGCCACCATCTCGCTGACCGCCGCGAGCAACGACTTCGAGTTGGCGATCGCGGTCGCCGTGGCGGTCTTTGGCGTCGGGTCGGGCGTTGCCTTCGCTACAGTGATCGGGCCGCTGGTTGAGGTTCCGGTCCTGATCGGGCTGGTGAACGTTGCCCTTTACTTCGAGCGCCGTTACTACGGAGTGGCACCTGAGAGCGCTAGCTGACTGGCGGTTTCAAGGTTCATCGCGCGCCCTTCCGCCCACGCGGCGTCGAACGACTCGTTTCCGAGAGCACCCTTCGTCGCCGCCGAGCGGCGGTCATACAAGTCTCGATCGACGTCATCGAGGACCGCGCCCATCGGTTCACGCAGCGCCTCCGCAGCGCCGAAGAGACACGCAGCGCGTTGGTGATCGCCCTCAACGGAAGCTACCTGTGCGAGACCAACCAGCCCGTACATCTTGGTCAGTCGATTATCGAAGCGAACCGCCAAGTCCAACCCCACTCGGTAGTGCTGACTCGCCTGCACTGTATCCCCCAATTCGAGCGCGGTCTGACCCAGGTTGAAATGCAGCACGTCCTCAGCGGTGACGTTCCCCTGCGCACGTGAAACCTCGAGCCCTTCGAGATAGAGCGACCGAGCACGCTCAAAATCGCCCTGCGCCCGGTACGCTTCGGCCAGGTTCCCGAGGAGGAGCGACACCGCTCGATGAGCCCACGCAGCGTCGAAGCCGCGCGCGATCGCCAGCGCGCGTTCGTGTCGTTCAATCGCCGTGCCGCGTGCGCCTTGGGTCACGTCGATCCGCCCTTGAGCGGCCAGAGCTCGCACCATGATCACCGGATCGTTCTCAGCCTCGCCAAGCGCGAGTGCCTGGTCAGCGACTTCTCGCGAACGCTTCAATGCGCCGTGAAAGAACAAAAGCGAGCTCAGTCCGTACAACGCCTTTCCGCGATCGCGCGAATCGGTTGGAACCTCGGTGCTAGCCGCTCGCGTGGCCCATTCGATGCCTTCGGTCAGCGCACCCGCGCGGCGCCAGTAGCGCCACAGCGTGCTGACCATCCGCAGGGCTAACCCCTGCTGATGTTGGAGGCTCCACTCGAGTGCGGCGCGCAGATTGTCGTTGTCCGCCCGCAGGCGATCCATCCAATCCGCGGGGTCGGGGCCGCTCAACCCATCCTCGGCGCGCTCGGTGAACCCCTCGAACCAGCTCAGGTGACGGTCATGAACAGCGCCCGCTTGGTCGGTTTCCGATAGCCTTTGCGCGGCATAGTCGCGGGTCGTCTCGAGCATCCGGTAGCGGGACTCTCCGGCCGGTTCCGGCTCGACGAGCACCAGCGACTTGTGGACCAGCGCACTCAGCGAGTCGATCACGTTGGCGGTCGGTGTGCAAACACTCTCGGCAGCACTCAGCGTCCAACCGCCGGCGAACACCGACAAGCCGTTGAACAGCGCTTGCTCGTCGGGTTCCAAGAGCTCGTAGCTCCACTCTATCGTCGCCTCCAGTGTGTCGTGCCTGGCACCCTTCGTTGTCGACCGACTGCGCAACAGTCGAAACCGATCGTCGAGACGATCCGCGATCTCGTCGACCGATAGCACCGCGATGCGCGCTGCGGCGAGCTCGATCGCGAGCGGGATACCATCCAACCCGTGACACAGCCTGGCCACGGTGGTGGCGTTCTCTTCGTTGATCGCGAAGTCACTGCGTGCCAACCGCGCGCGATCGACAAACAGCTGCACGGCATCGAACGCCTGAGCGGCCTCGGCAACACCGGTCGACGGCAGCCCATCAGGATTCGGCGTGTCGAGCACCGGCACCCGCCATACTTGCTCGCCTTCGAGCCCAAGACTTTCACGGCTGGTGGCGAGTATCCGGGTGCCCGGGCTCGCGTGAAGCAGCAACGCAGCGAGCTCCGCACACGCATCCGTTGCATGCTCGCAGTTATCGAGAAGCAACAACATGTGCTTCGATCTCAGCCCGTTGGTCAGCGTTTCGAGCAGCGGTCGCCCACCGGCCTCTCGGATCCCGACCGCCGAAGCGACCGCTTGTGGAACACGCGCGGGATCGGTCACAGCGCCCAGCTCAACCAACCAGACGCCGTCTTCGAACCGGTCCAAAAGCCCGCGCGCCACCCGAGTCGAGAGGCGGGTCTTGCCGGTACCGCCGAGCCCCGTGAGTGTCACCAAGCGATGCCGGTCGAGCAGTGCGTTGACCGTTTCGATCGCGCGTTCGCGATCGACGAAGCGGGTCAGCCGATGCGGAAGGTTGTGTCGCGGCTGGCCAGGCGACTCGAGTGGCGGAAAGTCGCTCGGCAGCTCGGCGTGAAGGACCTGGAACACTCGCTCTGGGCGCTCGAGATCCCTCAGCTGGTGCTCGCCGAGATCGAGGAATCCCGCACCCACCTGGCCGCCGTGTCCAATCGAGACCAGTCGGGCAACCCGGTTCAGATCGCGACCGAAGTAGTCCTCGTCACGATGCTCGGGTTGACCGGTGTGCAGGGCCATCCGCACGCGGAGCGCGCTACCCGACTGAACGATCCCGGATTTGAGACCCAGCTGAGCGTCGAACGCGGCAGCCAACGCGTCGGACGGCGTCGAGAACGCCGTGCAGAAGGCATCACCAATCGTCTTGAAGATGTGCCCGGCGTGGACTTCGATCGCCTGGCGCAACACGGCATCGTGATCGGCGAGCGCCCCTTCCATGCCAGCTGGGTCTTCCTCCCACAGCCGGGTGCTGCCCTCGATGTCGGTGAAGAGGAAGGTGACGGTTCCCGTCGGCGGGGACGTGCGCGCCATCGATCTAAATCAGACCCGGGTCAACCGTTCAGCTGTCGAAGAGATGTTCTTGCGAGTTGTCGGGGCTAGGCGGTGAGGTGTCGGCGTCCTCTCCAACCGCCACGGCCAGCGAGCTCACCCCTACCGGCCCGCCACCGAACTTCTCGATCAGCGCGATCAAGATCCGGGTGTCCATCTCGTCGAGGCCGACGTCGTCAACGTCGAGCGCCGCGAGTGCGGCACCCGCTATCTCGCCGCTGATCCGACCGTCACCTTTGACGAGCGCAAAGTCGCGCCCCCACTTGAGCAATCGATTGGCGACCCGCGCCGTGCCTCGCGAACGCTGGGCGATGACGGTGACCCCATCAGAATCGATGGTGACGTCGAGGATCCGGGCCGACCGCTCGACGATCTGCGCCAACTCCTCGGGAGTGTAGAAATCGAGTCGGGCAGCGTGCTCGAACCGCGACCGCAGCGGACCGGTCAATAGTCCCCGCTTAGTGGTCGCGCCGACGAGCGTGAAGTGCTCAAGTGGCAACGATACCGATCGCGCCGCCGGTCCCGAATCGATCAGTATGTCGAGTTGAAACTCCTCCATCGCCGGGTACAGGTACTCCTCGACGACCGTCCGCAGGCGATGGATTTCGTCGATAAACAGTACGTCGCCGCGCTCGAGCCCGGTGAGCAAGCCGGCCAAGTCTCCCGGCTTCTCGAGCACCGGACCGCTGGTGACGCGGATCTTGCCGTCCAGCTCGTGGGCCAGAATGTGGGCCAGCGTCGTCTTGCCGAGTCCGGGCGGGCCGGAGAACAGGCAATGACCCAGCGGCTCGCCGCGCTGCTTGGCCGCCTCGATCGAGATCGCCAGGTTCTGCTTGAGCTTCTCCTGTCCCGCGAACTCGGCCAACGTGCGCGGCCGGAGGGTCTGCTCGAAAACCTCCTCCTCGGGAGCGGCCGGCTCGGGGCGTGTGGCGCTCCCCGTCAGGTACGATCGGAATGGCTTGTCGGGTTCTGACATCGGCTACTCGTTTATCGCGGCCAGTGCGTGGCGGGTGATCTCGGGGGCCCCCGCCTCTGGGTGATCGCCGAGTGTCTGCTGCACCGCTCGCTCGGCAGCCGAACGACGGATCCCGAGTGCGATCAGCGCCTTGACCGCGTCCTCGCCCTCGGTCGTCAGTTCGATCGGCTCCTCGTCGAATTCGCTCTCGGCTAGATCAGCGACTTTGTCCTTGAGCTCCAACACCATGCGCTCGGCGGTCTTTTTCCCCACTCCGCTGATGCCAGTCAGCGTCGCCAGGTTTTGGCGTCGAATGGCGGTCACGAATCGCTCCGGTGTCAGCCGGGACAACACGTGTAGCGCGAGCCGCGGACCGATCCCGCTGACGCCGATGAGCGTTTCGAAGAGGCGCCGCTCACGCGTGGTCGCGAAACCATAAAGCGTGAGCTCCTCGGCGCGCACGTGCAGATAGGTGACGACGCGCGTTGTGTCACCCTCAGCCGGCAACGCCTCGTAAGTCGACAGCGGGATCGCGATGCAATACCCCACACCACCGACGTCGAGCATCACTTCGTCGATCGCCTTGCTCACGAGCTGCCCACTCAACGATCCAATCAATTGTGCCTCGAGGCTGTCGGGACGCGGTCCCGGTGAAGGTGGCACAGTGCCACCGCTAGGCTATCGGTGGCGTCGGGTGGCAGGTCGACCTCGCCCAACCCTAACAACGAGCCCACCATATACGCGACCTGACTCTTGCTGGCACCACCGTTGCCGACCACCGATCGCTTTACCTCCCTCGGGGCATACTCGTGGACCGGAAGGTCCGCGCGCCTAGCGGCGAGCAGCAACACACCCCGGGTCTGGCTCATGACCGCCAGCGCTTTGACGTTTTGACCCAGGAAAGCGTTCTCGATCGCGATCGCGGCGGGTGAGAACTCTTCGATCACCGCGCGAAAACCGTCATCGATCGCAACCAGCCGGTCGGGCAGCGATCCCTTACCCCCGCGGATCGTGCCGCAGTCGATGCAGACCGTCGATCCGGCCAGCCGTTCGATCACCCCGTAGCCGGTTATCGTGCTGCCCGGGTCGATGCCCAGCACACGCACTGTATGCCTCCCATCAGCTGGCGCGGGCGAGGATCTCCTCGTCGATATCGAAGTTGGCCGCTACACGCTGGATATCGTCGTCATCCTCGAGGGCGTCGAGGAGCTTCAGCAGCCTCTCGGCGTCACCGCCCTCTACGGCGATCGCGCTCTTGGCGATCATCATCAGGTCGGCTTCCTCGATCTCGATGCCGGCGACGCGCAGAGCTTCCTGCACCGCGTGAAGATCACCAAACGAGGTCGTCACGCGGTAGTAGTCACTATCGGAGATGACATCCTCGGCGCCGGCCTCGATGGCCGGCAGAAAAACGGACTCCTCGTCGTACTTCAACGCGTCGATCAGGATCTGCCCCTTTTGATCGAACATCCACGCCACCGAGCCATCCTTGCCAAGGTTACCCCCGTACTTGGTGAGGGTGTGACGCACCGAAGCGACGGTCCGCTTCTCGTTGTCGGTCAGAGCTTCGATAAAGATCGCCACTCCGCCAGGACCGTACGCCTCGTAGGTGACGGGCACGTAGTTGACGCCCGGCAGCTCGCCCGTCCCACGCTTGATCGCCCGGTCGATGTTGTCGGCGGGCATGTTCTGCGCTTTGGCGTTCTCGACGGCCGTACGCAAACGCGTGTTCATGCCGGTGTCGCCCCCGCCTTCACGCGCAGCGACGGTGATTTCTTTGATCAGCTTGGAGAAGATCTTCCCGCGCTTGGCATCAACGGCGGCCTTCTTGCGCTTGATCGTGGACCATTTTGAGTGACCGGACATGATCGTGAATATACGGTGGAATCCCGGTTTGTCGCTGGTCGGGCCCCCCCTCGCGGCGGGCGCGTTCACCCTGACCATTGCGGCGGCGCGTTGTGTGACTAAAGATTCCTGCATGCGCGCGGTCCTCCTGACCCTCATCGCATTCCTTTCGATCACCACGCCGCTCATCGCGCAGGCGGACTCGCTCGTTGCGCGACCAGTGGCCCCAATCATCCGAAGAAACGTGTGTCCCTTCGAATGTTGCACCTACCGCGAATGGACGGCGGTCGGCGAGATACCGGTGTACGCGACCGAAGGCGATACGACCGCTGTTGCGTTCACGATCAAAGACAGCGAATCGTTCACCGCTATCGAGGGCAACATGCACCTCCATCGATTGGGGCTCGTCGCGGTTCATCGCTCGGTCACCGACACGATCTACGACACCTATCACTTCGAGCCGGGGGACACCCTTCTCGTTCTCGACTACGTGGGAGAAGGGTTCCACACGGTTTGGCGTAGCGGCAGCCTTGAAGAGATCGAGGCTTTCTGGCAGTTCGAGGACCCGGACGAACACGGCGCCGATGCGGATGCGCCGATTACAGGCCCGGCGTGGACCGTCGTCGCCGAACCCGATCCTCACTGGTGGGTTCGGGTTCAAACGAAAGACGACCGTAACGGTTGGATCTATATGAACAAGGCGCACGTCACGAACGCCGACGCGTGCGGCTGAACAACTACCGACAGCGACTTTGATGCTCAGAACGACGCCGTTTCACGCTCGGACCAGCGCCCTGTGCCAGGCACAGAATTGGCGCCGCTGGGCCGGCTACGTCGCAGCCAGCTCGTACGAGCTAAACCACGACCNGAAGTGCGCCGTCAACCAAGTGATGTACACGCCATGGTGTGACGAGGCGGGCAAGGTCATCGACGATGGTACGTTATCGCGACTGGGCGAAGAGACGTTTCGGTTGACCGCCGCCGAGCCCAACCTGCGATGGCTGCAGGACAACGCAGTCAGCTTGGACGTTACAATCGATGACGTCTCCGACTCGATCGCGGCGGTGGCGTTGCAGGGCCCCAATTCGCGCGAGATCCTGAAGTGCGCTTCCGACGCGGACCTGGACGGACTGCGGTTTTTCCGATTGACCTCCGGTCGAGTTCGGGACGTGCCGGTGACGATCTCGCGTACCGGATACACAGGCGATCTAGGCTACGAGGTTTGGGTTGACGCCGAACGAGCGCTGTCTCTCTGGGACTCGCTCGTGTCCGCCGGTGAGCCATACGGAATCACCCCCGCCGGCATGCTCGCACTCGACGTCGCGAGAATCGAGGCCGGCCTCTTGTTGAATCAAGTCGACTACATCCCGGCCAACAAGGCGCTCATCGAGGCGCGCAAGTCATCGCCGTTCGAGCTTGGCCTGGGATGGACGGTCGTGCTTGAGAAGGATCGCTTCGTCGGCCAGACCGCGTTGCTGGCGGAACAAAAACAAGATCCGGAGTGGCAGTTCAAGGGGTTGGAGATCGAGTGGGACTCGCTGGAGGAGATCTACAACGGTTTTGGGCTCCCCCCCGAGCTACCAACAGTGCCATGGCGAACGAGCGTGCCGGTGTACTCACACGATAGGCAGATCGGTTATGGGACGAGCGGGGCTTGGTCGCCGACGCTCAAGAAGTACATCGCCCTGGCGCACCTCAAAGCCCGGCACGCGGAGCCGGGCACCGAGCTGACGATGGAGGTCACCGCCGAGCATCAGCGGAAGCACGCTCGGGCTCGCGTCGTCGACCCACCGTTCTTCGACCCGGAACGGAAGCGAGCCTGAGATGGCGAGCCAAAACAACTACCACGCAGTCGTCATCGGGGGCGGTCACAACGGCCTGGTGGCCGCGGCCTATCTCGCCCGCGCCGGCAAGAAAGTTCTGGTGCTCGAGCGGCGTCACCTGGTCGGCGGCTCCGCGGTCACCGAAGAGATCTACCCCGGCTTCAAGTACTCGGTCTGTTCCTACGTCGTGAGCTTGCTCCGCCCCGAGATCATCCGTGAGCTGGACCTGGCCGCCTACGGCCTCGAGCTCCTTCCGCTGGAGAGCACCGTCACGCCATTGCCAAACGGCGATTATCTCGCGCGATGGGCGGATCACGATCAGACGCGCCGCGAGCTCTACCGCCATTCACCCAAGGATGCCGAAGCCTACGATGAGTTTGGCAAGCTGATGTACCACCTCGCGTTCGCGATCAAGCCGATCCTTGCGATGGTGCCGCCCGATCCGACGTCGTTGAACCCCGGCGATCTCCGATCGCTAGTGAAGCTCGGCAACCACTTTCGCGGGCTTGGGGAAGAGAAACTGTATTCGCTGGTCAAATTGATGACGATGAGCTCGGCGGACTATCTCGACGAGTGGTTCGAGACCGAAGCGCTAAAAGCAACGATGTCTGCCAGCGGAGTGATCGGCACCTTCCTCGGCCCTCGTTCGCCGGGAACCGCTTACGTGCTACTGCACCATTACATGGGCGAGATCGATGGCGCCTTTCGCGCCTGGGGTTTCGCCAAAGGGGGCACTGGCGGGGTGAGCGAGGCGATCGCCAGCGCAGCGCGACGATTCGACGCCGAGATCCGAACCGAATCCACAGTAGCACAAGTGATCGTCGAGAACGGTCGCGCCGCGGGTGTCGCGCTGGAGAACGGTGACGAGATCCGAGCCAACGTTGTGGTGTCCGGAGTCGACCCCAAGCGAACGTTCCTCCATCTGATCGAGCCCGACGAGCTACCGGGCGAGTTTGTCCATGCGATCCGGCGGTTCAGGATCCGCGGGTCATCGGGCAAGGTGAACCTGGCGTTGGATGCGCTGCCGGACCTGGCTTGTCTGCCCGGCAAAGGGCCCCACCTTCGGGGCGCGATCTCGATCAGCCCCAGCATCGAGTATCTGGAACGAGCCTATGACGATGCGAAGTATGGGAGCTTCTCGCGCCATCCGTACATGGACATCGTCATACCCTCAATGATCGATCCCGACATGGCACCACCGGGTAAACACGTCATGTCGATTTTCGTCCAGTACGCGCCGTACGAGTTGGATGGTGGCTGGAACGACGCGCGACGCGAAGAGTTCGGCGACACCGTAATCGACACGTTGTCCGAGTACATGCCGAACCTGAGAGATATCATCCTGCATCGCCAAGTACTGACGCCATGGGACATGGAACGCGAGTTCGGTCTAACCGAAGGCAACATCTTTCACGGAGAATTGTCGCTGCATCAGCTCTTCTTCATGCGG
>JBDGYV010000010.1:0-40517 GCA_039588915.1 Gemmatimonadota bacterium | reverse complement strand
GAAACTCTTCAGCCGAAGTAGAGGTTTGGATGGCATACGCAGCTGGAGTTGACGTCGGTTCCACTCAGACGAAGGCCGTGATCATCGATGAGGCTGGGCGCATCGTCGGCCGCTCGCTGATGGATACCGGCGCCAACGTCACACGGGCGGCCGAAACTTCGTTCCAGGAAGCGCTCCGCGATGGAGATCTCCTCGAGGAGCAAGTTGGGTTCATCGTTGGAACGGGGTACGGCCGCTACAAAGTGACGTTTGGCAACACGCAGGTGACCGAAATCAGCTGCCACGGACGGGGTGCCGTTCACATGTTCCCCGGTACCCGCACCGTCGTCGACATGGGAGGCCAGGACACCAAGGCGATCCGGGTCGCTGAAACCGGCGAGATCCTCGACTTCTGTATGAACGACAAATGCGCCGCCGGCACCGGACGGTTTCTTGGTGCCGCCTCGGCCGCGCTCGACATCCCGCTCGACGAGCTGGGCCCGACTGCGCTACGCGGGGAGCGGGCGGTAAAGATCAGCACCACGTGCACGGTGTTCGCCGAGTCAGAGGTGCTGGCGTGGCTCGGAAGGGGCAAGAAGATCGAGGACATACTGCTGGGCGTGCACCAATCGATCGGGGCGCGTTCGGCTGGCTTGTTGCGCCGAGTGGGGATCGAGGAAGAAGTCACGTTCACCGGCGGGGTGGCGCGCAACGTAGCAATGATCGAGACGCTTAACGAACGGTTGGGTGTCCCCGTGAACGTGAGCGAAGAGTCGCACTTCATGGGTGCCATGGGGGCGGCGCTTTTCGCGCTCGACCACATCCTGACCAGTCGTGCACCGGCGAGCTCGATGGAGCCCGTGCAATGATCTATACGGCAGGCATCGACATCGGATCGACCTACACCAAGGCCGTCATCTTGAACGATAGGAACGAGATCGTCGGTCGCGTCATGGAACCGACGGGGTTCAAGTTGACCGAGGTCGCCGAACGAGCCTACGAGAAGAGCGCCGATCAGGCGGGACTTGCGACGGCTGACATTTCGTACGTGATCGCGACGGGATTCGGGCGTCACCAGGCTCAAATCAGCGACGTCCACGTGACGGACCTGACGGCCGCCGCACGGGGTGCCTCGTTCCTGTTCCCCAACACCCAGACGATACTCGACGTCGGCGGCCAGACAATGAAGGCTACCCGTCTGAGCGACGACGCCAAGGTCAAGTCGTTCCGCCTGAACGACAAGTGTGCCGCGGGAACAGGCGCCTTCCTTGAGAAGACCGCGCGTTATATGGGGTACGAAACCCAGGAGATCGGCCCACTAGTGGAGACGTCCAAGACGCCGGTGCCGATTTCCGGCGTGTGCGCGGTATTCGCCGAATCCGAGGTCATAAACCACTTATCCGAGGGGATGGACCCCGCTGACATCATGCACGGTGCTGTCGTCTCGCTGGTCGACCGATCGTTGCAGCTCATGAAACGTGTCCGGATGCAACCCGAGTTTACCCTGATCGGAGGCATCCTGCGCTTCCGTCGCATGGTTGACGTCATTAGCGAAAAGCTCGGGTCGGACGTCAACGTGCCGCCCGGTGATCTAGTGCAGTACACGTCGGCGTTCGGCGCGGCGCTGCTCGGCCAACGGCGGCTCAAGAAGCTCGCCGATTCCGGTGCCGGCACCGAATACCAACCCGCCGGTGGATAGCAGACCATGCCCGATTCGGATTCCAACCTGACCAAGGGTAAGCCTCGAGACGCAGTCAGGCCTTTATCCATGCTGGTGCAACAAGAAGCGCGACGAGTCCTCACCGATGCTCAATTACAGCCCGACCCGGCTCGCGTAGCTGCCGGCTGGCAGCGACGGTTCATCACCGACGCAACTCGTAGTGCGGAAATATTAGAACTCTATCGAGAGCTCGGATACGAAGTGTGTGCCGACCCCGTAAAAGCGCAGGAGCTGCTCGATGACTGTCAGGGTTGCCGGGTCGTTGTCGAGAGTCAGTTCGTGACGATCTACACGCGCAGAAAGGAAGTGACCTCGTGAAGGCAGCTGTCTTTCACGGAACGGGTCAGCCGCTCGAGATTACTGAGGTGCCCGACCCCTCACCTGGTCCGGGCGAGGTGTTAATCGAGATCGCCGGCTGCGGCCTTTGCCACACCGACCTCCATTATCTCGATCACGGTGTCAAGACGTTCAAGGCGCCACCGATCATCCTTGGCCACGAGCCGGCCGGGACGATTGAGGACCTGGGCGAGGACGTCGCTGACTTCACGGTCGGGGACCGAGTCTTGATCCCGGCGGTTTTGTCGTGCGGGCGATGCGCATACTGCCGCCAGGGACGGGAGAGCCTTTGCGACCGTATGATCATGCTCGGCAATCACATTAACGGCGCCTACGCCGAGCGGATCGCGCTCCCGGCAAGCGATCTCGTCGCCGTTCCTGATGAGCTCTCGCTGGAGCAGGTGTGTGTGGTCGCAGATGCCGTGTCGACACCCTACCACGCGGTCAAGGACCGCGGCCGTGTGCGGCCCGGTGACACCGTCGCCGTCGTCGGATGCGGCGGCGTTGGGTTGAACGTCGTCCAGTGTGCGATCCTCGCCGGTGGTCACGTCATCGCCGTCGACCTAAGCGACGAGCGGCTCGAGCTGGCGCGCACCCTGGGAGCCGCAGAGGCGATCAACCCCGGGCAGGTGGAGCGAGTCGACAAGCACGTGAAGAAGCTGACCGGCGGTGGCGTCGATGTCGCATTTGAGGCGATCGGGACGCCGGACACCATTCGGCTCGGCTTTGACTTGCTGCGTCGCGGTGGGAGGCTTTGCGTGATCGGGTTCTCGCCCGATGACGTTCCCCTGTCGGCGGCGAAAATCATGTTCTACGAGCTGGAGGTCGTCGGCAGCTTGGGCTGCGGGGGCAGCCTCTACCCGGAGATCATCGATCTCGTGCGTGAGGGCCGGCTGAACCTCGATCCGATCGTGAGCGGAACGCTGCCGCTGTCCGAGATCAACGACGGCTTCGACCGCATGCGCAATGGCGAGGGGATTCGCTGGGTGGTCACCCCCTAAACTGCGCTAGTGCAGCGAGCCCGCGCCGGCGGTCCCCTTTACTACCCGATCGTTCCACGACTCGCGCGGCAGACCCATGTCCCGCTCGACCATCGTGATGCACCCTTCGACAGGGCAAACGAGCTGGCAGAGGTTACATCCGACGCACTCCTCTTCGATCACCCTTGGCACACGGGTTCCCTTTGGTAGCTCGATACACTGGTGGGCGCCGTCCTCGCATGCCGCGTAACAGAGCTGGCACTCTATACACGTCCCAGGATCGATATCGGCGACGATCTTGAAGTTGAGGTTTAGATCGCCCCACTCCTTGTAGTTCGGAAGCGCCTTGCCGACTAACTCGTCGATCCTCGAGTACCCCTTGTCGCGCATCCACTCTTCGAGCCCTAGGATCATGTCGTCGACGATCTTGAAACCGTAATGCATCGCCGCGGTGCAGACCTGGACCGATGACGCGCCAAGAAGCAGGAAGTCGAGCGCGTCCTCCCACGACTGAACGCCGCCGACCCCTGAGATCGGCAGATGGAACTCGGGCGCCTTTCCGAGTCGCGTTACCATATGGAGAGCGATCGGCTTGATGGCCGGGCCGCAGTAGCCGCCCGACGTCCCCTCTCCGCCGACGGACGGGATCGGGCTAAGAGTGTCGTGATCGATCCCGATAACGCTCTTGAACGTGTTGACCAGCGAGACGCCGTCGACACCGCCCCGCTGCGCGGCCATCGCCGGGTACAGGACATCGGTGACGTTGGGCGTCAGCTTTACCAGCACCGGAATCGACGCGAACTCCATCACCCAGCCGGCAATCTCCTCGAGCACCTTGGGCTCCTGCCCCACCGCCGATCCCATCCCGCGCTCACACATCCCATGCGGGCAACCGAAGTTGAGCTCGAATCCGTCGCACCCGGTGTCTTCGCATCGCTTTATGATGTCTCGCCACTCGTCTTTGGTCTCCACCATCAGCGACACGATCACCGCATGGTCTGGGTACTTCTTCTTAACCTCTGCGATCTCTTTAAGATTCACCTCGAGCGGGCGATCGGTAATCAGCTCGATATTGTTCAATCCAGCCACGTTTCGACCCTGATACGGGATCGCGCCGTAGCGAGACGCAGTGTTGGTAATCGGATCCCCGAGCGTTTTCCAGACCGCACCGCCCCAACCCATGTCGAACGCCTTCATCACTTGACCTCCGGTGTTTGCCGGGGGCCCACTGGCGAGCCAGAAGGGGTTGGGCGAGCGGATCCCAGCACAATCGACCGACAGGTCGATTGGCTCGCCAGTACGTCCGTTCCTCGGGATTATCATCTGTCTCCGTTCTCCCTTAGCCAGGCATCGATTCCATGAGCGGCACGCTTCCCCTCGGCGGCGGCGTTCACGACTTCGGCGCCGCCATTGGCGAGATCTCCACCGGCCCAGTACTTGGGGTTCGACGTCTGACCCGTGTCGAGGTCGACGATCACCCGACCCCAATCGTGTTCGAGGTTTTCGACTTGGTCCAGCAGCTCAATCAGCCGGGCCTGGCCGATCGCCATGGCGACGATGTCGGCGGGCACGGTGTAGGGTTCACCCGTGGGTTCGAGCTTCTGATTCAGCGCGGTCATGCGAACGGCCTCTACCCGGCTATTGCCCTCGAAGCCCAGCGGTAGCGTCCGATACACGAACTGGACACCCTCATCGACCGCGTGTTCGCGCTCGTGTACGTAGGCGGGCATCACACCCGGGTCACGACGATAGGCGACCATCACCTCGGGCACCCCGAGCAACGAAAGCTCACGGGCGGCATCGATGGCGGTGTTGCCGCCGCCGATCACCACCGCCGCCCCCAGGCTCGCCGGGTCAGGCAACGATCCGGCGCCGGTCTTGATCGCCCGAATGAGGCGAGTCGCTCCCCAAACCCCCGGAAGGTCCTCACCCGGGATGTCAAGCCCGGAGTCGGTGCCAAGACCCAACCCTAGAAACACTGCATCGTACTCGGCTTCCAGGTCGGCCCACGTCACGTCATCTCCGACAGCGGTGCCCAAACGCCACTCGATCCCAATCGCTGAGAGGTACTCGACCTCTCTCAGACTTTCGTCCGCCTGCATTTTGTAGGGCGCAACGCCGTCCGTGTTCAACCCGCCGCGCCACGGGTTGCGCTCGTGGACGACGGCTCGGTGCCCCATTCGAATGAGCTCGTGTGCACAGGCGATCGACGCCGGGCCCCCGCCGACGCACGCTACGGATCGACCGGTTGATGGACCGGCTTCAAAAAGCTGCACGCCGCCATGAACGGCCAGGTCGGTGGCGTACCGCTGAAGCCGACCGATCATGATCGGCGGCTCACCCTTCGCGTTGTAGACACAGTCCCCCACGCACAGCACTTCGACTGGGCACACCCGCGCGCATGAATGTCCAAGGGCATTGGCCTCGAGGATCGTTCGTGCAGCGCCGATCACATTGTTGGATTGGATCTGCTTGATGAACAGCGGGATGTCGATCCCGGTGGGGCAGGCCGATATGCACGGGGCGTCGTGGCAGAAGAGACAGCGCCCAGCGTCGGCCCGAGCCTGGGCGGTTGTCAGCGCCGGTTTGTGGTCGGGAAGCTGGGTCTCGAGGCGGTCTGCGGCGAGGGCCATGATGGTCAGTGTCCGCCAAATGGTGTCATTCGTCAAGCAGTGCCCGCGCAGAACCGAGAACCCGCGCCTCAAATAATGAGGGGCCCAGAGTGGTATCGGTCGGACACCGCCCGGGGCCCCTCCTGGGCCAAAAATGATGCGGGTGCTACCGGCTCAATGCGGCTTGAAGGGGTGGGCTCACCGCCTCGGCCGGCGCCTCGGCGAGGCGACCATTCCCGCCGCTTTCCTGCACTGTGCCTTCCCTGGCCGACCAACCGGCCAGGAGCTCGTTCAGGTCGACCCCTTCCTGAGCCCCGAGCCGGGCCAGAAAGAGCCACGAGCGGGGGATCTCGCCGCGCTCATACTTGCTGATCGTCTGTTGTACCGAGTCGACCGCATCGGCGAACGTCCGCTGATCCCGAGCCCCGCGGATGCCCTGGAGTCGTTGCCCAACGGTCAGCCGGTATTCGTCCTTGTAGATCATCGATCCCTCCCTGGAAATCGGGTCCGCCCCCCGGGGCGTCCGGGAGCCAATCACTCGAGCGGTAACTCGGTACTACCGGCGATGGAGGGGTTTGTTCCCACCCGAGAATCTCGACTGGTGCCGGCCGCGGCAGCTACGCCCGAGCGGCTAGATCGGCCGCCTGGCGTTTGCGGCGAATCCCGCGGAGTGCCACGACGATGCCTACGATCATTAATCCCAGCCCGACGATCAGCAGTGGTAGAGCGAACGGTTCAGCGGCACCACCGCGAATCAGAATCTGGCGCACCAAGACCGCGAATGCGCCGAGCCAACCGAGGAGCAACCCGAAGATCGCGTGCGCAAAGAAGGTGTCCCGCCCGGGCACTTCGGCGGCGTCATTGGTGTAGGCGAACAGGCCGATCTTGCACTTCGCGCATCGCGACGCGGGAAGGTTTGGAGAGCGAAACAGGAACTCCTTGGATAGCCAGAAGCGCTTCGGTCTGACCGCCAGCGGAATACCCTGTAGGATCGTGATACCGGGCGCGCTAGCGGACCAACGCAGGCGACTGTACTGACCCAGTAAAAAACCGTTCTCGAGAACACCGCCACAGCTCGGACACTCTAGCGTGTCAAGTTCTGCGCTCGGATGTGGATTGGTGGTCATCGTGCCCCTCTTTCACCGTCTGCGTTAACCCTGCTCG
The DNA here is from genome assembly GCA_039588915.1 of Gemmatimonadota bacterium. Classification (GTDB taxonomy): domain Bacteria; phylum Gemmatimonadota; class Gemmatimonadetes; order JACCXV01; family JAHWKZ01; genus CAMYLR01. The sequence goes on along the minus strand of JBDGYV010000010.1, from coordinate 33,726 downwards.
ACGCGACCAGCAGTCCGGCGCGATATGAAAAACCAACGAACAGCAATAGAACGACGAGCGAGGCGATCGACAACCACCGTCCCACGATCCGCCGCTGAGGTCGATACCGCATTTCGATTTTCGCACTCGATGTCAATCGGTCACCGAGGTTGATAACCATGCTGAGATCACGTGCGCGCTCGACGGAGCGCCACTCGGCGCCACCGACCCGGAATTGCCAACCCTCCGACCAATTCTCGGCAACTCTTATGGCGGCAGTTCCGGCAGGCACCTCCACGAGCCGCCGATTGGGGGTGGCCATTATCGGGCGCGCCTCGGACGGACGCGAGCCAGTCTCGCCCACAAACAAGTCATCCTCGGCTCCAAGCACCATATACTTCGGCACCGCGAACTGGTTCTCCCAGACACTGAGACGATCGCCCACGTACTGCAACGTCCAACCCTCCCCCTCTATCTCCGCGTCGGCGTACGTGACCGCGTGCGTCACCGCCAGCCGTCCCAGAGTCCGTGCATCGGTACCGAACCCTGCTTCCTGCCACATGTTGGGGGGAACAATCCTGCTCATCTGGTGGATCGTCGCTACGCCATACATAGTCAACGTGTACCCGGGCAATAGACCTGGCCGATCGGGAAGCTCAACGACATACACCCTCCCCGGCCCCACCAACCGACGTAGCATTGAGATATCCGCGGTCTCTTGATAGAAGGGATACTTCTCCGAATCCGTTACGCTGACCCACTTGACTCCAAAGGTCGCCAACTCGGCGATGACTGCCGCCAAAACCAACGGCATCGCATAGCGCGCAAGGCGACCGAATCGCAGTCGGATGGCAAACAGACCGGCAAATGCAGCGATGAGTGGGACGTACTGTCCCGGGTGCCAGATTCGCAGCTCGTGGACGAGGCGTTCAGCCCTCTGAAGCATCCACTCTTCAAATACCCTGAACTGCCCTTCACCCTGGGCCATTCGTGTCAGCAGTTCGTTTTGGGCAAAAGCCACGAGCTGTTCTTCCCTGAGCCAACTGGCAATGCTCAAGAGAAGCCAAATGCCCGCGAGAATAGCGAGCGTCCAGGACAGCCAACGATAGAGCGCCTGTTCCCGATCGTCGCGATAGTTCTCCCAGTACCAAGCGAACGCCCAGATGCCGCCGATGACAAAGAGCACCTGAACCCGATGATAGAGAGAGCCAACCAATGGCGTCAGCGGGATCAGCGCGCCAAACAGAATAAGAGATCGGGCCACAACCGGTGCTTCCCTGAGGAATAACGACCGGATCGCCACGATCATCGGCAGAAAGCCAAAGAAGGCGATGTTAAAGAGATCGCGCCCCAAAGCTTTACTTAGATCAACCGATTGGGGGCTTCCGAACAATGATGGGAAAATTTGACCGATGAAGAAAACTCCGGATAGGAGTGGCTCGACAACGCCGTTCTTGTATCCGAAGTAGCTCATACCAGAAGCCGTGCTCTCCGAGAGCACGGCGGCAGTCGGGAGTATCTGAAACGTAGCCAGGCCCAAGCCAAAAACTCCCCATGACCCAATGCTCCAACTTGCCTCCAATAGTCGTCGTCGGTCGTGCCTTGACTCCCATGCCCAACCGACCCATACCGCCCCAAGCAAAAGCACTACGTGCAGGTTGGTTTGGAGGGTCCCGCCAAGAAGTGCCAGGGCTGTGAAGACCGGCGCGAGTGGCCACGCCCATCGCTTCCCCTCTCGGTGGGCACACATCGCCCAAAGCATCCACGGTGCCCAGCAGAAACCACCTAACTGGAACCTGTGATAGATCCAGACAACAAACTGGCTATTTGCAGCAAAGGCGATCGCGCCAACAAGAGCTATCGCAGGCCCGATTCTCCTCGAGCGCAAAAAAACGAACATGCCGAGACCGGCGATGAGGAATTGCACGGCGAGACCAATGTGCCAGGCGGTCCAGAAACTCAGAAACCGATTGAGTTGAGTGGTCCAGTCACCGTACGTCGACATGGTATCCGCGTAGGCCGGATCGCCACCGTGACTCAGATCGTCCCACCCGATAAAGCCATCTTCCTTGAAAGACCGCGCCGCGACTTGTCGAGGTATGAGAAAGCCCCGCACGGCATCCACCGTGAAATGATTGTGAACCTCGACATCTCGATCGCCCTCGGCCCAGGGCTCGAACATCTCGTACAGGATATCCATCGGCGCGAAGACACGGTCGCCCGCCCACCATGGCGCAAAAACCAGAGCCAACAGCAGAACAAAGGACCCAACCGCCAGCCAGTCTTTCCACCCCGTCCGTTCCATTCTCCTCCATGGTCGCCAATGTTTGAGGCTGGAAGGTAAGTTGTCGCCCTTCCGATCCTGAAGTCTAGCTTGAGTCACGCTATGCTACGCATTGTCTCATTGATCGCCGGCAGCGCCGAAATCGTCCAGTCTGTTTGGCGCAGCCAGCCGCCATTCGCCATGGATGGAGTGGAATGAACTGGTCACCGCCGACCCGGAAGTGAGCGTGCGAGCCAGGTGCACCGCAGTAATCATCTTGGCCGCTACCGCGGTATTGACCACCGGTCTCGAGTCGGTGGATGGTCGATCGCCCATCGCACTTCACACGGAGCTGATCTCCTCGAAACCGGCGGACGGCGACTCGTTGACCACCAGCCCACCGGAGGTTCGGCTCGTCTTCAGCGGTCCGGTCGAACCAGCCCTTAGCGTGATCCGGCTGGTCACGGCGGACGGCGCACAACTCGAACTCAATCCCAGCGGCGAAAACGAGAGCCAGGTTTTGGTGGCGCGACTGCCAGGGCTCGGCAACGGCGCTTACACGATCGAGTGGAGCACTGTGTCAGCCGATGGTCATAACGTCGAAGGGCGTTTGGCGTTTCAGGTCGCGCGCGAAGAGTTGCCGATCGATACGTCAACGGTGGCTCACCCCACAGCCCCGACCGAGATGTCACAACCACCGTCTGACAACAGCATTGTCGGGATTGGTGTGCTGAGTGGACTGGCGATCGGCGCGTTGCTCGCTTTGGCAGGGCTACTTGCGCACATGACTCGGCTCGGAGCGGATGATCTCGGAAGAATGCGGCGAGTAGCCAGCGTGCTGGCATTGATGGCGCCGCTTCTGCTCGCTGCCCACGCCATCGCCTGGGTCCAGTCGATCGCGCCGTTGGGCAAACTCGACGGCGAGACGATGTCAGCGGTCTTGGACACCATGGCGGGTCGACACGAGGTGATACGGCTGACGCTCGCGACCATGGCCGCGGTGGTGTTCGCCGTCTTTCGAAGACCGGCGCTAGCCGCGGGTTTGGCGATCGTAGCGGTTGCAATCGGTGGGGGGCTCGGGCACGCGGTCGAGTTCTACCCAGCAATCTCGATCCCGATCAAGGCGGTTCACCTGATCGCGGTCGCGCTCTGGCTTGGCGGGCTGATCTCACTCGCCGCCTGTGCGCTGCCGGCGTCCGGGTTTCATCACGTCGCCCACCAGACGTCGAAGCTGGCGCTCTGGGCGGTGGCGGCGGTCGTCGTGACTGGTTTCGCTCAGTCCGCGCTGATCGCGGGATCGCCGATCAACCTTCTGGGAACGCGCTATGGAGCGTTGCTCGGCGCCAAAACGGTGGGGTTGGTCGGCCTGGTGATGTTCGGCGCCCGGAATCGGGGCCGGTTGCTCCCGTTGCTCGATGAGGATACGGGCTCGAAGCCCCTAACGCGCAGCGTGGCCTGGGAAACAGCGCTCATGGTCTTGGTCTTGATCGTCGCCGGTGTGCTGGCCGCCACTCCACCGCCAGGCGGCTAGCGGTAAGCACTAGTTCGCGATCGGGGAATCCTCGCGGTTCCCATACTCGACCCACGACCCGTCATACATGCGTACGTCGCCGTAACCCAACAAGTCGGTAAGCACGAACCACGTGTGGGCGGCTCGCACTCCGCTCTGACACAGCGTGAGCGTGACGTGATCGCCGGTTACACCGGCCGAATCGTAGAGCGAGCGAAGCTCGTCCGCCGGCAGGAACTCGCCGGTTTCGCTGACGGCCTGACTCCACTCGACAAGAATGCTTCCCGGAACGTGACCGCTGCGCGCAGCGCGAACGCTCTCACCCTCGTACTCGGCTGCAGAGCGGGCGTCGCAGACGAGCGTTTCCGGGTTTTCGATCGACGCTACCACATCACTCCAGGTGGCCACGATCGATGTGTCGGGCGGGTCCCTGAACGCGTACTCAGACGGGTTGTTCGTCGGTGCGGTGTCGCTCGTCGGCCGCCCCTCGACCTTCCATAGCTTCCAGGCGCCATCCATCAATCGGGCATCCGCGTGCTTGTAGACCGATAGCGCCCAGATCGCCCGCGCCGACCAAAGACTCTGCGCGTCGTCGTAAAAGACCAGCGTCGTTTCCGGCGTGGCACCGATCGAGCCCAACGCATCAGCGATATGCGCGCTCACCGGAAGCATTCCAGGCACACCACGCGCATCATCGGCTTGGAACGTTTCCTTCGCGGGTAGGTGGGCGCCGCCAGGTATGTGTCCCGCGTCGTACTCCTCCCGCGGCCGGAGATCGATCAATAACACGGAGGGGTCTTCGAGACGCTCCTGGACCCAGTCGGTGGTGACGAGCCGGGCAGAGGAGACGTAGCCACGATCGTCGAGAGACGAGGCTTCGGTGTTCGGTTCCAACCCACCGGTGGTCATCTCGGGCTCAGTTTCCTCCGCGCCACAAGCCGCGCCGACGCACAACAGGACAACCGAAGACATCTCTTTGAAGCGCCACATCGCTCGACCACCCTAGCTCTCGGTCGGTCGACCGTCAAATGGGGGTTACATTGACGCTAGCTACCGCAATTGAAGACGATGGGATGGAAACCGTCTAGTAGAAAGGGAGCAATGACGCGCAAGCGAATCACAATCGGGGTCGTCGTCATCGCCTTGCTCGCGGTGGTTGGGTGGTGCGCCACCCGACCCGATCCGGTCAGTGTGACCATCGCCTCGGTCGAGGTCGGGCTGGTCGAAGAAACGGTCGCCAACACCCGTGCCGGCACCGTCGACGCTTGCCGGCGCGCCGGTCTGGCGCCCCAAGTCGGCGGTCAAATCGCGCGGCTCCCGGTTCGCGAGGGAGATGACGTCGAGGCGGGGCAGATCCTGGTCGAGTTGTGGAACGAAGATCTCGCGGCCGACGTACGGTTGGCGCAGCGGGATGCGGCCGCAATTCGCCATCGGACGTCCGAGGCGTGCGCGCGAGCGGATGTGGCACAAAAGCGAGCTGAGCGAACCGTTCAGCTCAGAGAGCTCGACGCCGCATCGCAGGACGAATTCGATATCGCAACCGGCGACGCCACGGCGACCGCGGCAGGGTGCGAAGCCGCTCGCTCCAGCGTCCAGGCCGCGGATGCCCGAGTCGCCGTAGCCCGCGCAACGCTCGAGCGGACCGTGCTCCGGGCGCCTTTCGATGGCACAGTGGCCGAGATCAACGGCGAGCTGGGCGAGTTCCTGACGCCCTCTCCGGTCGGGATCCCGACCCCACCCGCGGTCGATCTGATCGACAACTCGTGTCTGTTCATAAAGGCACCGATCGACGAGGTCGACGCGCCTGCCATTCGCGCCGGAATGCCAGCACGCGTGAGCATGGACGCCTTCCCCGATCGCACCTTTCCGGCCACCGTGCGTCGCGTCGCACCCTACGTGTTGGACGTCGAGAGGCAAGCCCGTACGGTAGACATCGAGGCCGAGATCGATGATCCCGAGGCGCTGGCTGCTCTGCTGCCGGGCTACAGCGCCGACGTCGAAGTCATCCTCGCCAACCGCGAACGGGTGCTGCGCATCCCCAGTCAGGCAGTGCTCGAAGGCGACCACGTATTGCTACTCCTCGATGACCAGATCGAAGAGCGAGCAGTCGAGATTGGAGTCTCCAACTGGCAACACACTGAAGTCGTGTCAGGGCTCGAAGAAGGTGACGTGGTGGTCGTATCGGTCGACCGCGACGGAGTGGAGCCGGGGGCCCGGGCCAAGGCGGAGTAACGACCGCATGATCGAGCTCGAGCAGGTCCACCGCGTCTTCCAAGTGGGAGACCAGGAGGTTCACGCACTGGACGGTGTCGATCTTACCATCGCCGCCGGCGAGTACGTGTCGCTCATGGGGCCTTCGGGTTCGGGCAAATCCACGTTGCTCAACATCATCGGCTTGCTCGATCGGCTAACCGCAGGCACATACCGATTGAATGGTCGTGACACGACGACGCTGTCAGACGACGAGCAGGCTCGGGCGCGCAGCGAGAACATCGGCTTCGTGTTTCAGTTCTTCCATCTCGTGCCACGACTGACGGCGGCCGAGAACGTCGAGCTACCGTTGGTACTGGCCGGTCGCGCGCCAGTCGACCGCCGACCGATGGTCGAGACCGCCATCGCCCAGATGGGGCTGACCGAGCGCTCACACCACCGTCCCGATCAGCTCTCCGGTGGCGAGCGCCAACGCGTTGCGATCGCCCGGGCGACCGTGATGCGACCCGGCGTACTGCTCGCCGACGAGCCGACCGGCAACCTCGACACCACCACTGGAAAAGAAGTCGTCGAGATCATCGAAGCGCTCCACACCGCCGGGATGGCGGTCATCGTCGTCACCCACGACCCGCAGATCGGCAAACGGGCCGAACGATCGCTGACGATGATGGATGGTCAGCTCGTCGAGGACGTGCGGAGGCGCGGGTGAGAGCACGGGACGTGCTCCGCTTGTCTTGGGGGACGCTCGTGCGAACGCGATTGCGTTCGGTGATGCTGCTGCTCGCCACCGCGATCGGCGTCGCGGCGGTCGTCATGCTGACCTCACTCGGCGAGGCCGCCCGACGCTACGTCACCGCCGAGTTCTCATCGCTCGGCACCAACCTCATCATCGTCATCCCCGGCCGCAGCGAAACGAGCGGCAGCGGCTTGACGCTGCTGGCGGGGCAGACCCCTCGCGACCTGACGGTTCAGGACGCGGTCGCGTTGGAGCGGATCCCAACCATCGACAAGGTCGCGCCGGTCGTGCTGGGCGCGGGAAGCGTGCAATGGGGAGGTCTCGAACGCGAGGTGCCGATCTTTGGGTCGACCGCGTCGTTTCTGGAGATTCGCAACTGGTCAATGGAGCGCGGCCGATTTCTGCCACCCGGTGATCCCGAGCGACCATCCAGCGTGGCCGTCATCGGAATGAAGCTCAAAGACGAGCTGTTTGGGGACGCACCCGCGATCGGTGAGTGGATCAGGATCGGCGACCGCCGGTTCCGTGTTATCGGGCTCCTGGCCACCGAGGGACGAACGATCGGTATCGATGTCCAGGATGTCGCGATTATCCCCGTCGCTTCGGCCCAGGCATTGTTCAACACCGAGTCGCTTTTTCGGATCATCACCTCGACACACAACCGGGACGACATGGAGCGTGCCCGCGACGAGATTCGACGCGTGATAGCCGAGCGCCATCAGGGCGAGGAAGACATCACGGCGGTGACCCAGGACGCTGTCTTGGCGACGTTCGATCGGATCTTCGGCGCCTTGACGCTGGCGCTGGCCGGGATCGCCGCGATCAGCCTCGCGGTGGCAGGCATCTTGATCATGAACGTGATGCTGGTCGCGGTTAGCCAGCGCACAGCCGAGATCGGGCTCCTCAAGGCGCTCGGTGCGGCGCGGCGGCAGATCATGACGCTGTTCTTGGCCGAAGCGATCATGCTGTCGTTTATCGGCGCTATGGCTGGGCTCCTCGTCGGTCAGGGCGGGAGCTGGCTGATCGGCCGGCTCTACCCCGTGCTCCCGCTGGGGCCCCCCGCATGGGCGCCGATCGCCGCCGTAGCGATCGCCGTCACCAGCGGGGTCGTGTTTGGCATCCTGCCGGCCCGCCGGGCGGCGGCACTCGATCCGGTCGAAGCGTTGGCCGGCCGGTAGCCCGTGCGTTGGCGAGACTTCCTCCGTTTTACGACGCTGTCGATCGTCGCTCACCGGGCGCGAAGCCTGCTCACCGCATTGGGGATCGCGATCGGCATAGCGGCGGTCGTTCTGCTTACCTCGATCGGCGAAGGCATCCACCGCTTCGTGCTCGATGAGTTCACGCAATTCGGGACGACGATCATCGCTATCAACCCCGGCAAGGCAACAACGTTTGGCGCCTCGATCGGGGTGTTTGGCACTGTCCGCCCGCTATCGCTCGACGACGCAGAAGCGCTGACTCGGCTGCCGTACGTTCAGGAGGCGGTCCCGTTCGTTTGGGGCAACGCGGCCGTCGAAGGCGCTAGCCGTCAACGCCGGACGCTGGTGTACGGCACCGGACCCGGTTTCCCGGGCGCGTTCCAGTTTCCGGTAGCGATCGGCGAGTTTTTGCCGGATGATGACGTTCGGGCCCCGCGCGCATTCGCCGTCCTCGGGAGCAAGATGCGGGACGAGCTCTTCGGAAACGACAACCCGCTCGGTGAACGGATTCGGATTGCCGGCGACCGTTACATCGTCATCGGTGTCATGGAATCGAAGGGGAACATGCTCGGATTTGACCTCGACGATACCGTGTACATCCCGGTCGCGCGCGGACTCGAGCTCTTCAGGCGAGATGGCCTCCTCGAGATCGATGTCCTGTACGACGAAGACGCACCCGTCGATGAGCTAGTGGCCGGTATCGAGCGTCTCTTCATCGCCCGCCACGGTGGCGAGGACGTCACCATCAGCACACAGGATCAAATGCTCGACGTCCTCGGCAGAGTGCTCAACGTATTGACCTTTGCGGTCGCGGCGTTGGGTGGGATCTCGCTATTGGTCGGTGCGGTCGGGATCTTCACGATCATGACGATCGCCGTTAACGAGCGCACCAGCGAGATCGGGTTGTTGCGAGCTCTTGGTGCTGACCGAGACCAGATATTACGCCTGTTCCTCGGCGAAGCGACGGTTTTGGCGGCGTTGGGCGGCCTGAGTGGGCTGCTGATCGGGATCGGCATCTCGCGTATACTGCACGTCTTCGTGCCCGCGCTTCCAGTTCACACACCGGTGTTGTTTGTCTTTGTCGCCGAGGGTGCTGCAATCGTCATCGGGCTGATCTCCGGCGTGCTCCCCGCCCGCAATGCGGCCGCTCTCGAACCGGTAGAAGCGATTCGGGCTGAGTAGCTTAAACAGGTTGCGGGGAGCCGACACCGGCTCTCCGCAACCATGTCAGACCTCTTCGATCGTCCCCTTGACCTGCGCTATAAGCTCGGGGGTCACCTCGACGATGCCGTGATCTTTGGCGTGCAGGGCAACCTTCTCCATGAGCTCTTCTTCGGTCTCGGCCTGTAACACGGTCGTGCACCCGGTGGCTGGATTCACCTTCGCGCAATCAACTTGTAGGGTCATTGTCGTACGCTCCTTTTTCCTGTGCGTCGATCATGGCTGGCCCGCTGAATTCTAGTATAGGCGGCCGCGTATGGCGTCGCTACGTCGACCCACTCAAACACGTGATGGCGACTCAAAACACTCCGTGTAGCTCGCGTGTCGGCCAGGTTTCATGGCTGCCTCAGCCGTAGATCGATCGACCCGCGCCGGGACTTGCGTTAGGCGGGTAGGGTGCCAGGTCGTCGATGTGTCCCGGTTGTGCCGCGACGCGTTTCAGCCAGGCCTGGATGGCTGGGTAACAGTTCATCTCGTAGCCAGCTTCGCGGGCCACGTGCGTGTATCCGTAGATGCCGATATCGGCGATGGTGTACTGGCCCGCGACAAAAAACTCCCGCTGCGCCAGGTGGTGATCGAGGACAGCCAGCACTTCCTCGCCGGCCGTGCGGCGGTGAATCGCATCGGCGTCGTCCGGCTCGAGTCGACCGGTCTGGAGCCGGAAGCGGAGGCCGCCCACACCGGGCACGACATCGGTTTGCTCGTAGAGCAACCAGCGTACGACCTGTGCGCGCTCCATCCTGTCGGTAGGGAGGAATGACGTGCCGTCCGCGAGATAGAGCAGGATAGCGTTCGATTCCGGCAGGAACCGGCCGGGCACTACCTCGAGAACCGGTGTCGAGCGCGCGGGGTTCATCCGTGCATAGGCATCGGTGAGAGTCTCGCCCGCGAAGATGTCGACGGGCACGCGCTCGTAAGGGCGTTCGAGCAGCGCCAACAGAAGTCGGACCTTATAGCAATTGCAGGATGCAGCGTAGTCGTGCAGCCGCAGATCGGACATCATCACTCCTCTCGGTCGTGGTGGCGAGCGTTATCTCAGCCTATCGACTCAGCGTACGAGTCTAAGGTGTTGTATAAAACGAGTTGCAGAGAGTGGCGACCCCAACGGGATTCGAACCCGTGTTACCACCTTGAAAGGGTGGAGTCCTAGACCAGACTAGACGATGGGGTCGCGTGCCTTGGAGGCGAAAAAACGTACGGGCTGACACCAACGGGTGTCAACCAGCAACAGCGATTGGCCCGGCTGGGGCTGGCGTGATACGTTGACCGACCGTTTCACATCGCATTCGATCACTCGCCCACAGCCACACCGAAGGAGACTTTCATGGCGCATGAGGTCCCTGCTCTTTCGTATCCGTTCGATGCGCTCGAGCCCCACATCGACGCTCAAACGATGGAGATTCACCACGATCGTCATCACGCTGCCTATGTCGGCAACCTCAACACCGCACTCGAAAAGCACCCCGATCTGCAGTCGAAGAGTGTCGAGGAGCTGATCGCCGATCTCGGCGCCGTGCCCGACGACATCCGAGGCGCTGTCCGCAACAACGGCGGTGGACACGCGAACCACACGTTGTTCTGGACGGTCATGTCGCCGGATGGCGGTGGCGAACCAAGCGGCGCGATCGCCGACGCGATCGCCGGTGCTTTCGGAAGCTTTGACGATCTCAAGTCGAAGCTCTCGAGCGCCGCGGTCGGACAATTCGGCAGCGGCTGGGGATGGCTTTCGGTCGATGGTGGCAAGCTCGTCGTCGAGGGCACGCCAAATCAAGATTCGCCGCTGTCGCAAGGCCGAACGCCGATTCTCGGCGTCGACGTGTGGGAGCACGCCTACTATCTGAACTACCAAAATCGTCGCCCGGACTACGTAACGGCGTGGTGGAACGTCGTCAACTGGGACGAGGTCGCACGCCGGTTTGAGGCCGCCAGCTAGGCGACCGATGGCGAAAACCAGCAAGGGCAGTGAGCGCTACTTCTCACCGGCCACGATCGATTTCCTCAGGGAGCTCGATCTTAACAATCGGCGTGACTGGTTCAACGCCAACAAGGATCGCTACGAAGCGCACGTAAAGGCGCCGGCGCTCAAGTTCATCGCCGACTTCGCGCCACATCTGAAGAAGATCAGTCCGCACTTCAAGGCCGATGCGCGACCAGTCGGCGGCTCGTTATTCCGGATCTACCGCGACGTTCGGTTCTCCAAGGACAAGAGCCCCTACAAGACGCACATAGGGATCCGGTTCCCGCATGTCACCGCGAAAGACGTTCACGCCCCCGGTTTCTACCTGCACATAGATACCGAAGGAACGTGGATGGGGTGCGGGATCTGGCGTCCCGACTCGGGCTCACTAAAGAAGATCCGAACAGCCCTCGATCGGGACCCGACGCGCTGGAAGCGCGCCAAGGGCGCCAAGACTTTCCGCGACCATTACGAACTGTCGGGGGATTCTCTAAAACGCGCGCCCGCGGGGTTCGACCCTGACCATCCGTTGATCGACGATCTGTGCCGCAAAGATTTCATCGGCGTCTCGAAGCTGAGCCAACGAACGGTGACGGGACCGGACCTGATTCCGGAGTTCACGGCGCGTTGCCGCGCGGCAAAGCCTTTTCAGCGATTCTTGTGCGAAGCGTTGGGCGTCAAGTACTGACCACGCTACTCATCCCCAGCACACCGATCGATCTCCGACAGCATCGCCGCACACAACGCCCGCACTGGCTTTGGGACGTGAGGGTTATGTCTGAGAATGTCCTCGTAGAGTTCGTCGGTGTCGCCCGCCACTAGATCGAGCGCCGAGTAGACCTGACGCTCCGACGGCGTGCCGAGTTGGGCGGGCTCCAATCCTGCTATCCGCATCGCCCGGCCAAGCAAGAACACCACCGCCTGAGACCGCGCCATCTGACGATCGTGCTCGTCTGGGGTCGACAGTATCGGCTCGAGACTAAGCTGGCGCGCCACCTCGCAGACCTGTTCCGCTGTCGCCTCCTGGCCGCTGGACGCGCACACGACGATGCGTTGTCCTTCAACGCCTTGTTCCGATACGCTATCTGGACCGAACAGGGGGTGCGTGCCAACGAACCGAACCCCGGCCGGCAGATGCTCAGCCATCCACTCCATCGGGCGCGACTTTACCGAACAGACATCGACAATCAAGGCGTCACCTGCCAAGTGAGGCGTGATCTGGTTCAAGACATTGGGTATGGCACGAATCGGAACCGCGAGCAGGATTCGGGGCTTCGAAGCAACGGATTCGAGAGTGTTCCAGGCGACGCCGAGCGACGCGGCCTCCGCGGATCGATCGCGGACATCGGCCACTGTCAGCCGATAGTGATCCCTCAGAAGCTGTGCCGCGAGCTGACCGCAACGACCGAGCCCGATGATCCCAGCCTCGTCCAAGGCCGGTGTCACTCCTTGAAGCTCGAACGCTCGCCGAGCTCTTCGACCATCGCCCGTTCCTCGTTGGTCAGCTCCTCGGGCACGGTGATCTCAATCTCGACGTATTGGTCACCGGTTTTGTCGCCTTTCTTTATGCCCTGCCCCTTGAGCTTGAATCGCGTCCCGCTCTGTGTGCCGGCAGGGACGGCGAGCTCGACCTTCTTACCGTGGACGGTGCGCACCCGGATGCGCGTGCCCAACATCGTCTGAACTATGCGGATCGGAACCGTGCAGTGGATATTCAACCCATCGCGACGGAAAAAGCGATCCGGTTTGATCTGGATGGTCAGATACAGATCTCCTGGCGGGCCACCCGAGACACCGGGCTCCCCCTTGCCGCGTAGGCGGATTTTCTCGCCGTCCTCGATACCGGCCGGGATCCGGACCTTGATGCGGCGACGGCGCGTGACGGACCCATCACCGCCACACTCCCGGCACGGGCTCTTGATCAGCACTCCGCGGCCGTAGCAACGCGGGCAAGGCCGCTGAACCGAGAATCCGCCCTGCACGAGCGAGATCTGCCCGGTACTCGAGCACTGGGGACACGGCTCGGCGGGGGTCCCTGGCTCGGCCCCGCTCCCCTTGCAGTTTGGACACTCGTCTTCCAGCGGCAGTGTGACGCTGATCTGTCCACCGCGCGCTGCAACCGTGAACGAAACTCCGACCGTGATATGGCGATCGGGGCCAGTGCGGCGCCGGGTCGCCGACGGACCTCGCGTGCGAGCCGCGCCGCCGCCGAAGATCGACGCGAACAGGTCGCCGAGGCCGCCCAAGCCACCCAACCCCTCGAAATCCTCGAGGTCGATCCGCTGCCAGCCGCCCGGCTGACCTCCGGGCTGATCGGGTCGAAAACCACCCATCCCACCGGCACCAAAGCGTCGCATCTGATCGTACTGCCGACGCTTTTCCGGATCGGACAACACCTGATAGGCAGCCGAGATTTCCTTGAATCGCTCCTCGGCAACCGGGTCTCCGGGATTCGCATCAGGGTGGTACTTGCGGGCGAGCTTGCGGTAGGCCTTCTTGATTGCGTCGGCGCTCGCCGCCTCGGGAACGCCAAGAGCCTTGTAATAGTCGGTGGCGGCCAAGGTGGCCGGCCTCTAGGTCGTCGCCTCGGCGCCTGCCGTGTCCGCTCCGGTAGCCGGGCTGTCCGGGAGATCCTCCCCGGCAGACCCTTCGTACACTTGGACCTGGGCGGGACGCAGGAGCTGGCGACCAAACTGGTAGCCACGCATCGTCACCGCCGCGATCGTGCCTTGCTGCTCGGGTGTGGGGGCCGGCCACATCCCGATCGCCTCGTGGAGGTGCGGGTCGAACGGCTCGCCCAGTTCCCCAACCACCTGCAAGCCGTCGCGACCCAACGCTCCGAGCAGATTGCGCTCCACCAGGGAGACCCCATCGATAACCGCGTTGCTCTTGGTCTCGTCGGGCTTCAACGTCGCAACACGGTGGAGGTCATCAAGTGACGGCAACAGCTTCTTGAGTAGGTCGCCCTTGGCACGGTTCCAGGAGGCTTGCTTGTCACGCGACTCGCGTTTGCGATAGTTGTCGAACTCCGCCCTCAGCCGCAGCAACCGATCCTGCATCATCTTGAGATCCTGAAGCTGGATGGATGTCAGCTCTTGCTTGTCGGCGGGCGTGGGCGCAGTCTCTTCTTCCGCTGCCGGGGCCTCTTCGACCGGCCCGGTCGTGGTTTCCTCGGCTGGTTCTTTGGGTTCCATGGGCCCCGAATATACGATCGGCTCGGAGGGGTGCGTACCCCTTTAGCCGGTGCCTTCTCCGAGCAAAGCCCGGAACGCTGCCTCGTCGAGCACTTCGACACCCAGCTCACGGGCACGGGCCAGCTTGGCCCCCGGGTCGGCACCAGCCACCAGGTACGTCGTCTTGCCGGAGACCGAACCCGTCACGCGGCCGCCGCGCGACTCGATCGCCGCCTTGGCTCCCGCACGCGAGAGTTCCAGCGAACCCGTGAGCACAACCGTTACTCCCGTCAATGGGCCCGTCGATTCCGGCCCCTCGGATCGAGTGAAGTCAACGCCGTGATCCACCAGCCGCTCGACTAAGCGGCGATTTCCAGACCGGTCGAAAAACGATGTGACCGATTCGGCTACCTTGGGACCGATCCCGTCGACCGCCTCCAGGACCTCGCGATCCGCAGCTATGACGTCATCAATTGAATCAAACGTTCGGGCCAAGACGTTGGCCACCGACCCCCCGACGAAACGGATGCCCAGGCCAAACAGAGCGTGGTGAAAACCACGCGTCTTCGATCGCTCGAGCGCGGCGATCAGGTTGGACGCTGACTGCTTCCCCATCCGATCGAGCGACGCCAGCGTATCGCTATCCAGCTCATAAAGATCTCCCAGGTCTTCGACCAGGCCTTCGTTGACCAACTGCTGCGCGAGCATGACCCCCAAACCGTCGATATCCATCGCCCCGCGCCCACCCCAATGCAGAACCCGTTCCCTCAGCTGGCTCGGGCACGACGCGTTGGGGCACCGGTGGGCGACCTCGCCCTCCAACCGAACGACCTCGGTCCCGCACGCGGGGCACTTCACAGGCCATCGGAATGGCTTGGCACCCCGCGGTCGCTTTTCCTTCACCACACGGACGATCTGCGGTATGACGTCGCCGCCCCGAGCGACGATCACGGTGTCTCCTATGCGGACGTCCTTTCGAGCCACCTCATCGGCGTTGTGTAGGCCGGCCATCTGAACCACCGTGCCGCCGATCTGAACCGGTTCCAAGACCGCCGTAGGGGTGAGCTTCCCGGTGCGTCCAACGGTGATCATGATCTCCTTGACGACCGACAGCGCCTCAGCCGCGGGGAACTTGAACGCCACCGCCCAGCGAGGATGTTTGGCGGTAGTACCTAAGTGTGCTTGTTGGTCGAGCGAATCGACCTTGATCACCACGCCGTCGATCTCGTAATCGAGATCCTCTCGCTTGCTTTGCCACTCGTCACAGTATGCGTTCAAATGCTTTAGCGTCGTGTGACGGCGCCACTCCGGGTTGATCGGAAACCCCCAATCGGTCAACCGCTGGAGCGCTTCCGATTGGGTGGTGATCTCTTTTGCCCCAAGGGCGGTGTAGGCGAAGAAATGAAGCGGACGTCGAGCAGTGACCTTCGAGTCGAGCTGCCGGACCGACCCGGCACCGGCGTTTCTCGGATTGGCAAAGAGTGGCTCGTCGGACGATTCGCGCTCCGCATTCAGACACTGAAAGCCGCTGCGCGTCATGTACACTTCTCCGCGCACCGTCAACCGCGATGGGGGCTGTAAACCTGCAAGCCGCAGCGGGATCTCGGCGATCGTCCTCAAGTTGGCGGTCACGTCCTCGCCGACTCGTCCAGCGCCCCGCGTGGCGCCCTGCACAAAAACGCCGTCCTCGTAGGTAAGCGACAGCGATAGCCCGTCGATCTTGAGCTCGGATACGAACGCTAGCGCGTCTGGGTCATCGAGCCCGCGCCGCACGCGTGCCACCCACTCGGCCAGGTCCTCCTCGCCATGGGCGTTGTCCAGAGACAGCATCGCAACCGAATGCTCGGCGCGCGGAAACGCGGTCAGCGGCTCGCCACCCACGCGCTGCGTAGGTGAGTCCGGCGTAGCCAGAGCCGGGTACTTGGCTTCGAGCGCCTGTAGCTCACGCATCAGCGCGTCGAACTCGGCGTCGCTGATGATCGGGGCGTCCTCGACGTGGTAGCGCCGATTGTGGACCTCGATCTGGTCTCTCAGCGCGGTCGCTCGATCGGCCGCCTGCTTTGGAACTCGTCCCTTCTTTGACACGCCGTGAACCTGGCGCGACCGATAGACGCCGGCAACCGGTACCCGCCCAGTGACGGAGTTATGAGGACATAATGTGGGGGGACTGTGGCTAGATGCCGGACCAGGCTTGGGTCAACTCGTCCGCTGACATGTCGCCCGAGGCCAATACCGCCGCCGGCGTGCCCAGCTCTGCGTCAACGGCAACGATCGACACCCGTCCGATCGACGCGGTACCGATCGAGGGTGGCGGCGACGCGTCGAGCGGCAGGTAAGCTGACATCGTTTCGCCATCGATCTCGTAGACGTAATGCGCGTAGACGCGATCATCGATCGTGCAACGACTGAGCCCTTCGACGTGGCCCTGCGTGACCATCGGGGCGCGCGGGACTTCGGCGTCGGCCGGGAAAGGTTCGATGCTCGGCCAGATCGACGCGTGACGCACGTGATCCGCGACGAAACCCTCGGCCAACAGCGGTGACACCTGGTCGCCAGACTGGAGAACCAGCAGCACAAGCACCGCTGCTGCCGCCAGCGGCGCAGCTAGTTGCTTGAGCACGGGTCGACGTAGTCGATGGACCTCGGCGGCTTGCTCTTCAGCGCCGAACAGCGCTTCCATGCGCGCCCGGAGCTCGGCAGGCGCTGTTTCCTGACCCGCCTCCGCGACCAACTCCAAGAACCTCTCCTCGTCGCTAAACCGATCGGCGCACGCCACACACTGCGCGAGGTGTGCCTCGACCAGCTCCGCCTGAACCGCGGTCAGCTCGCCATCGAGATAGGGATAACACAGATCCCGTATTTCAGAACAGTTCCTCATACCTATAGAAACCACCTCGCGGGCAGCTTTATTCCACCGCTTCCCGCTTCTCAGTTCAGCGCCGGGGCTACCGGCCTAACGTGTTGATATAAAACCACTTACAAGAAATAACGCCGTCGCACCACCGCCCGCCATCAAGGCGTAAGGGAGCTGCGTCCGGACGTGGGTGATGTGGTCGCACGCCGACGCCAGCGACGCGACAATCGTCGTATCCGAGATCGGCGAGCAGTGGTCTCCGAAGATCCCACCCGAAAGCACCGCACCAAGGACCAGCGGGAGCGGGAGCCCAACCACATCGACCATCGGTACCCCGATCGGGATCATGATCGCAAAGGTACCCCACGACGTGCCGGTCGAGAACGAGACCAGCGCGCCTGCCAAGAACAGAAGCGCCGGCACCAATGCCGGCGAGAGCAACCGCTCAACGACGCTAGCCACGTACAACCCGGTCCCCAGCACGTTACACGTGGTGCCCAGCGTGATCGCCAGGACGAGCACCACGACCAGCGGTACGAGGCCCGAGAACCCTTGCAGCGCGTACCGGGTTCCCTCCTCCACGGACAGGATCCGTTGCACCCGGTAGAGCACGATCATGAGCAGGATGGTGGCCGAGATCGCCCAAAAGACAGCGGTGTTGCCGTCGCCCTTGAGTGGATCCCCGTCACCCGTGATGAGCAGTCCGACCACCATCATGACGATCAGCGTCAGCACCGGTAGGATCATGTTGATGGCTCGCGCCGGGGCGCCCGGCTTGATTGGCACATCGAGCAGCGAGTCCTCCTCGGCGGGCATCGATGGGCCCTCGGAAGCGGTCTTTCCGAGCGCCGCCGTTTCGGCCTCCTCCGTGCGCATCGGTCCCACGTTCCAATCGAGGGCCACGACCACGTAGACAAGCAGCAGCGCGAGAATGGCGTAGAAATTGAACGGAATCGCAGCTACGAAGGCACCCACCGGGTTGTCCACCTGCTGAGCGCCCAGAAGTCCGATCACGTACGCGCCCCACGCGTTAACTCCCACCAGGATGCAGATCGGCGCCGACGTCGAATCGCAGATGTACGCCAGCTTGGCGCGCGATATTCTCAGCCGGTCGAACAGCGGCCGCGCAACCGTACCGGTCACCAGCGATGTGATATTCGATTCGATGAACACCACCGTGCCAACGATCGCCGCCATGAAACCCGCCGAGCGTCGCGTCTTGCCGACACCGATCCGACGCAGCGCTTGAACGAACCCCTCGACCCCTCCCGATCGTTGAGGGAGCGTGATGACCGCACCGATCGCCAGCGAAAACAAAATCAGCTTGGCGTTTCCCGGATCGGAGACCACACCGGCGATCGCCTCGAGCGTATCGCCAGCCGCCGTCAACGGGTTGCCGCTCAGGATCAGCCATCCGCTCCAGATGCCGAGCATAAGAGCGGGATAGACCTGCCGACTGATGATCGCCAGCGCGATCGCCAGCAACGGTGGGACCAGCGACAGGAAACCGACGTTCTCAGTCACGACGGCGAGACTGACTGCTCGCAACGAGCGTCAGCCTTGACCCGCTTGATGATCTCCCGCTGCAATTGTTGCAGGTCGTGATCCACTTCCGCCCACCGCGCGCGTTGCCAATCGACCTCCGGTCCTTCGGCGAGGATACGGTCAAGACCTTCAATCGCGGCAGCGCTCGTGCCGAGCTCCGCGGCCCATGGTCGGGCCACCTCGCGAAGCGCTTCCATTTCTTGCCTCAGCGTGACCACTTCACCGCTCACCGGGTGGGCGACCTGAGCGTCCCAGTCGAACCGCTGAGCTTTGAACCAACCGTCCTCTAGATACCCCGGCTCTAGCTCCCACTCCGGGCGACCGGCTTCAAAGTCCGCCAAGAGGCCAGCGGTCAACGCCTGTGATAATGCCACAAACGTTCGCACTCGCTCGAGATCGAACTGCATGTCGAGCATCCGTAGCTCGACCGTCCCGTACGTCATATGCGGCCGAACGTTCCACCATACCTGACGCGGCGCGGTGATCGCGCCCGAGGCCATAAGCCCCTCGGTCACGTCGACAAAGTGCGACCAGTCTCGGAATCGCGGTGGAAAACCAGTGCGCGGGAAAGACCCGAAGACGTGCATGCGGATCGTTTGAAACCCTGTATCGACGCCTTCGAAAAACGGCGCATTGGCCGACAACGCCAATAACGGCGTGCACCACCGACGCAGCTGATTGGCGGCATACACCCGTGCGTCTTCGTTTTCCACGCCGACGTGAACGTGAAGCCCAAACGACATGTTGCGACGTGCCAGATACTGAAGCTGATGGCCGACCCACTGGTAGCCGGGCGTGTCGACGAACCCTTGATCTCGCCAGTCCGCGAAGGGGTGAGCGCCGCCGATGCCTATCGCGACTGCTTCAGACTCAGCCAGTGCGATGACCGAACACCGCATCTGTCGCACGCTTTCGACCGCTTCATCGACGCTCGACGCGATTGGAATGTCGCCTTCCAGCACCGTGTGAAGGAGCTCGTACCCCAAATGATCACGCAGCTCCGGCGGCGCGGCCGCCAGCAACTGGTCAACGACAGGCGCCAAGTCACCGGTTGACGGGTCACAAATCTGGTACTCCTCTTCGACTCCGAGGGTGAGCGGACCGATCATGACCGGATTACGGAAAAGCCGAGACCAGGTAGGCGCGCTCGTTCTCATCGAGCGCGTAGAGGTCGTTGAGATGATCATCAGCTTCCGTCTGCAGCTCCCTGATCTGCCTCTGGGTCGTGTCGATCTCACCCTCGATCTTGGCTCGCTGCTGGAGTACCTCGACCACGTGGGCGGTCGACACCGGCATCCGGATGTACTCCTCCAGCTGTTCGCGGGTCATCCCATTCAGTTGATCAAACCGTTGCGCCAGCCAGAACTCCAGGTACGTGGCCGCTTCTTCGGTGGTGGTGACGATCGTCGACCCGCGCTGGAAGATCACTACCGGACCCCGCCGCTTCACGCTCGCCACTGGTCCCAGTGGGCGTGGTACGTTGATCTCGCGGATCATGCCTTCGGTCTCGCCGATTGGGATTGCTTGTATCCCTGCCCGGTCAGCGATCTTCTGAACCTGGTCGACGGTTCCCAGAAGGTTCGCGTTTTCACGTCCGAGCTTGAGGATCTTGTCGCGCACCTTGTGGAATGGGGCACCTGCCTTCTTGGTCAACATCGGTACCATGAACTGGGCTAGCCGTTCTTCGGCCGGTATCTCGGGTTTGCCAGCTTGGCCAGGGTAGAAATACCGCCAGTAGAAATTGAATAGCCGTGAGTTCAGCATGACCGCCAGATCTTCGGTCGGGGTCGTTTTCAGGCGCGGGACCATGCCCACCACCGGACTGACCGGCAGCATGTACTTAGGCACCAGCACCGTGATGGGTGCATCCTTGTATCGCAACATCAGTTTGGAGCTCTTGATCGCTTTCTCATGGTGTGCATCGAACAGCTCGTTCTTCGGGGTGCGGCTGAAGTAGAGAGGTGGCTTGAGGGAGTGAGGCGCTACGAGCGAACCGCGTTCGACGAAACCGACCGCCCGGTTTCTCTTCCGGGTGTCGTACGACTCCCACTCCACTCGGCCAATCAGCTCATCCCAGCCTCGTTTATCCATCGGGTCCGGGGTCCCAGCCAAGAAGTCGACCAGCCGGGAGAGCGGCATGGTTCGCGCTTTGACGCGGCCATAACGTGACGCGACCGCCTTGGCGACCTTGGTATTACGCGATCGACGAGTGTAGACCATGCACGATTGTAAGAGTCAAATCGTCCTCAGGACTCTGGCGGGATCCAAGCGCGCCGCCCGGAGGGCCGGTGAAACTGCTGCGACAACGCTGACCAAAAACCCCAAGCTAAGACCCGCAATGATGATCGGCCACGAGAGCCAGAAGAACGTTTCGGGCAACAGCGGCATCGCCGGGAGCACCCGATCGAGAACTAAATCTGCCACTCGGGCGGCGGCGATCGCGACAATAACGCCGATCCCAGAGCCGACCAATCCGAGCAGGGCCGCCTCGGCAAGGAACAAGACGCGTATGTCGTTCCGACTGGCGCCCACCGATCGAAAGACACCGATCTCGTGACGGCGCTCCATGACCGAGAGCGCCAATGCGTTGGCGATCCCGATACCGGCTACGACCAGAACGACCAGCCCGATTAGCGCGAATGCCGCCCGCAGCACATCGCTCAACGTGCGAACGCGGCTGGCGATTTCGCGACCGGTCGCGACCGCGTAGCCAAGCGATTCGATCTGGCCGGCGATCCGATCCACCTCTTCCGCGCGCTCGGTTACGACGTTGAGCTGGATGTAGCTGGGTGAGTCCTCGCCAACCAAGTCGCGGTTCCAACGATTGACAGTCGAGAGCGGCAGGCTCACTCCGACCAGCGGCACGCGATCGCTAACGCCGATCATCCGAATCGGCACCCTGCGCACCGTCCCAGCCGTCGATGGACTAAACGACGACGACCCGAGGACGAGCGTGGCACGCTGGCCATTCAGGATCTGTGGTGTGAGCTGTGGCAAATCATTGGCCTTCGCGAAACCGGTGTTGTACATCTCGATCAGGTCGCTAGAGATGATGGCCGGGATGACACCCGGAGTTTCAGCGGCGAATCCAGCGTCCTCAGCGAGCTGATCGACCACAAGATCGGGTTCGATCCCGAACACACCGGTGTCGGTGACAAACCCCCGACCAAAAAAGCTGGCTCGCAGCTGAGCCGGCATCTTGAGGCCAGCCATCGGCATGACGCGCTCGACGCCGTCGAGCGCGGCGATTCGCTCTGCAGCCTGATCGTCCAGGTTTGACAGTGGGTTCTCGAATCGCAGAACACTCAGCGAGAACGCTTTGGGTACAACGATGATATGGGTGATCGGAATCGAGGATACGACGCGGTCGAGCAGCGCCCTACGCGTACCGCTCACGAACGCCAGCAGGAAGACGAGCAGCGCCACCCCGAGCGCGATGCCGCCGGCGAGGAGGGCGCTGCGCGCACGGTGGCGACGCAGGTTCCCTGCGGCTCGCGCCAGCGCCTGCCCTGACCTCATTCGACGAGCCGTCCGCGTTCGAGCTTGAGAACCCTGTCCGCTAGGGCGGTGATCGCCGGATCGTGGGTCACGATTACGACTCCCAGACCGTGCTCGCGCGCCAACCCCTCCAGACGATCCACGATCCCGGCGCCGGTTTCCTCATCGAGGTTGCCCGTCGGCTCGTCGGCGAGCACAAAATCAGGCCTGTTGACGAGAGCGCGTGCGATCGCCACGCGCTGCCGCTGTCCGGCCGACAGCGTACCGGCCGGCTGATCGCTCTGTTCGCCGAGATCCACCGCTTTGAGGCTCTGCCTGGCCCGCTCTTCGGGATCTGGCGGTGGGTCTTGGGAGAACAGAAACGGCACCAGCACGTTCTCAAGCGCGGTCTCGGCGCCGTTTAAGTGAAACGACTGGAAGACGAACCCGACCCGTTCGTTGCGATACCGCGACAACTCACGGTCACCGCGCGCGTACAGGTCCTCGCCATCAATCACTACCGTCCCAGATGTCGGTCGTTCAAGACCCCCCAACGCGTTTAGCAGGGTCGTCTTTCCGGAACCGGAGCGACCCACGACAACGGTCAGCTCGCCCGAAGTCAGCTCGAACGAAACACCGTTCAGCGCGCCCACTTCGCGGTCCGCCAGCGGATAGCGCTTTACCAGATCGCGACAGGTGATTTGCATCGAGGCTTACCTAGAACGAGACCCCGCCGGTTTGGCCGACGGGGTCTCGCGATATCCACAGAGGGGTGGGGTAAGAGCCTACTGCCCGCCCCCCATTGCGTGAACGTGCTCGGCAACCGCGGTGATCTCGCCGTCGGTGAGCGTGCCCTTCCAGGCGATCATCGCCGTTCCCGGGCTGCCGTTCTCGACGACATTGCGAACCGCAGCCAGCGATCCGTCGCCGGTCGTCCAAGTGGCGTCGGTGAGGTCCGCTGGGGGTGGCTCCAATCCGACCGCCGCCGCGCCGCCACCGATGCCGTCGTCACCGTGACATGCTGCGCAGTTGGTGGCAAATACCGCTTGGCCGTCGGCCGCTTCCATGGCGTCACCGGCAGGTGCGCCAGCGTCTGGTGTCTCTCCGGCTGGCTCTCCCGCCGGCGCACCGTCGTCTCCGCCCCCACCTCCACAGGCAGCGAGACCAAACACCAGCAGAAGAACAGTCAGTGAGCGAACAAGAATGTGCATCGGCCCTCTCCTATGACCTGGGTTGCCTTGGGGTACGATTCCAGCCCGGTGGTCAACAGCGGGTTGGGACTCGGTTGACAAAGTATAGCGCGTGTGGCGGAAGCGTCAAAAACCGAGATCGGTAACGGCGATTCGAAAGAGCTCGATCAGGTCGGCCAGCGACAACCCGTTCCTGTCGCTCGCGCCGGCGAGGCGTTGGCCGGCGACGATCGTGACGCCCGGTGGGAGTTCTGCCTCGGTCGAGGACGCGCAGACGACGACGGCTGGGAGGTCACGCCGGCGGGCTTCGGCGACAACGTATCCGGTTACCTTCCCGCCACCGCTCCGGTCGTCAAATCGTCCCTCCCCAGTGATCACCCCGCTGGCGCCTTCCAGCACGTCACCGAGTCGCGCCAGCCGCGCGCACCACGGGGCGCCAAAGTCGAGATCGGCACCCAAAAATGCCCGACAGCCAACTCCCAGCCCACCGGCAGCGCCGGCGCCGAGTGCGCTACTGGCTTCGCTGGCGACGCCGAGATCCGCCACCCACCTCGCAGCGAGCTTCGTCAAGCCGCTCTCGAGGCGCTCGATCGTGGCTCGATCGGCACCCTTTTGGGGACCAAAAACGAACGCCGCCCCGGCTGGGCCCAACAGCGGATTGGTGACGTCGGTGAGGGCGGTGATCTGCAGTCGATCGATCAGCGACCGATCGTCAGGGAACTCGATCCGCTCCAGGTCCGCCAGGTCGCCAGTCCGGACGATCGACTCGCCGCGCCGGTCCTCGAACCGGTACCCGAGCGCCCGAGCCATCCCAAAACCGCCGTCGACGGTCGCCGACCCGCCCAGGCCGATCACCAGCCGGCGGGCACCCAAGCCGGCGGCACAGGAGACCAGCTGGCCCAGACCAAACGTGTCCGCTTCGAGTGGCGCGCGTTCGCCTGGCGATAGGTTCCCCAGCCCCACCGCGGCGGCACTCTCCAGGTAGGCGGTCGCGTGGTCCGGGTCCCAGCCCCACCCAGCATCGATCGGCCGACCGAGCGCACCCCGCACCCTCGCCCTGACCGCCAGCACCTGTGGCCGATAGTACCGAACGACGTCTACAAACCCGTCGCCGCCGTCTGACAGCGGCCGTGCGACGATCTCCAGCTCGGGATCCGAGATCGAAGCCCACGCTTCGGCGACCGCCACCGCGCCGAACGTTCCCTTGAACGCGTTGGGTGCTGCGACGACGGTGTTCAGCTGGCCAGCGCGCGGTCGAGGTCGTCGATCAGGTCGTCGGCCGCCTCGACGCCGAGCGCCAGACGGACCGTTTGATCGGGCATCCCGCGCTGAGCGCGTTGGTCGGACGTGAAATGGCGGTGCGACGTCATGGCGGGCATCGAGACCAGCGACTCGACACCGCCCAGGCTGGGCGCTAGCCGAATCCATTCGAACCGTTCGACGATCCGCTGCGCCTTGTCCGGCGTGGCGCGAGGAATGAATGTCACCACGCCGCCAGCGCCGTTCAGCACGCGGGCCGCAACATCGCGATCGGGATGATCGTCAAGCGTCGGATAGAAAACGCGCTCAACTCTCGGATGCGAAGCGAGATAGTCGGATACCGCGCGCCCGTTCTCGTTGTGTCGCGCCATTCGTAGCGCCAGAGTCTTGATGCCCCGCTCGAGCAGAAAAACGGCGTGTGGATCGGCCGAGCCGCCGAAGCTCGCCAACCTCTGCGTGGCCTGGTCGATCAGCTCGTCGCCGCCGGCGAGGACGCCGCCGATCAGGTCGGTGTGACCCCCCAGGTATTTAGTGGCGCTGTGCATGACGAGGTCGACACCAAACTCGAGCGGTCGCTGATTGATCGGCGTCGCGAACGTCGCATCGACGAGCGAGACCAACCCGCGATCACGCGCTAGCTCGGCCAATGCTTCGCCGTCCACCACCCGCACCAACGGATTGGTGATCGCCTCCCATATCAGCAGCTTGGTGTTTGGCTTGATCGCGGCTTCCCAGGTTTCCGCCTGGTGGCCCGCGGCATAGCTGACCTCGATCCCCAAGCCCGGCAGCTCGTCATCGAGCAGGCGGTGGGTGCCACCGTAGAGCTCCGGCGCCGCCACCAGGTGATCGCCAGCGCGGCACACGGTGAGGATGGCGGTCGACAGGGCCGCCATGCCGCTCGACAGGATCAACGCCGCGCGAGCACCCTCGAGCGCGGTGATCCGCTTCTGCACCGCGATCTGGGTCGGATTGTTCCCGTACCGCGTGTAGACGAGCGGACGATCCCCGGCGGGATAGTCAAACGTCGACGCCTGGTAAATCGGCGTTACAACCGATCCGTGGTCATCGTCAAACCGACCGGCCTGCACCGCCAACGTATCGATGTGTGGTTTGCGAGATGAGCTATCTGACATGCACCGCCTCCTTGAGCATCGAGTGGAGCTGACTCGTTCCACGTATCGTCGCCGCTGTGGTCGCGGCCACCAGGGCTCCCTCCAGCGCCTGCTCGGGTGATTGGCCGCGGCCACAATGGAGGGCGAGCCACGCGGCGCCAAAAACGTCCCCGCAGCCGGTCGGATCAACCGCGGCGACAGATCGACCCGGGCGCTCGAACACGTCGCCCTCAGTGCCGTACCACGCGGCGCCATCCGCGCCGTAAGTAACCAGCACGCCACGTACGCCGAGGCCGTGGATGTGAGCCGCTAGTTCGGCCACACACTCTCGGTCCAGCGGATCCGGCTCTCCGGTCCACAAGAGCGCCGCCTCGGTTGCGTTCAGCTGTAACCACGTGATGCCGGTGACCCAATCTTCCCAGTCCAGCGGTCGGCGCGGACGACGCGCTCGATCGGACGCAGGTTCGAGGCACAGGCTGTGGAGGTCCAGGTACAACGGGCCTTCAAACGCGCGTTTGAGCGCATCGAAGGTCGAGCGCTCGACTTCGGTTCCGGAAACGAGGTTCCAGAGCCATGCATCGAGCCGGGCAGGCCACGGCGCCAGGTCCTCCGGGCCGAGCGACGGGAGTCCGCCGGCCTGGGTTTCGTCCCGTCCGCCATCGGCATGGTACCCGATATGCACTCGATTGTTTGGTGCCGCGACCCGCTTGACGCCATCCAGCTCGACGCCCGGCAGCGCTGACCAATCTCGTCGCAGCGTCTCGATCGCATCGGCGCCAACGACGATCACCGGATGGAGCCGCGCATCGGACGGGAGCAGTGCGCTCAGCGTGTGAACCGCGTAGTAGATCCCACCCATGTCGCTGGTTCGTATCCCGTCGGCGGTGTCGATCGTGTCGATGACCGCCGTACCGGTCACCCCGATGTTCATCGCGCTTGCGACGCGGGTGACAGGCCAAAGCTCACCCTATGCCCTCCAACGCGAGTCGGGCGGCGCCGATGACTCCCGCCCGGCCGTCCAGCGTCGACAATCCGAAGCTTGGGTGCGGACCTGAGGGCCCGACGTCGGCTTCGATTCCGGTCCTGAGGCGGGCACCAAACGCGTCCCACGAGCCGGCCAGCCCACCGGTGAACGTCACCTGATCGGGGTCGAACAAGATCACCGCGTGCGCCACCCCACGGGCCAGCGCATCGATCGCGTGATCCATCCACGGCACCACGCTCCCATCGCCTTCGACATAGGCTCGAAATACGTCCGAGAGGGACATCCCTTCATCGCGGCCGGCTGCCACCGCTTGCTCGGCCAGCGCGTGGCCGCTGAAGTACGCTTCGACGCACCCCCGCCGACCACAGGTACACTCCCGGCCGCCCGGCTCGATCACCTGGTGACCGATCTCGAGCGCGCCACCCGTCGCGCCGTGAAACAGTCGGCCGTCGGCCACCAGCCCGCCGCCGATCCCCGTTCCCAGCGTCACCATGAGCATCACCTTGGCCTGACGGCCGGCACCAACCCACGCCTCGCCCAGAGCGGCCGCGTTGGCGTCGTTGTCGAGCCAAACCGCACAGCCCAGTTCTTCAGCGAACATCGCCTTGAGCGGCACTCGCTCCCATCCCAGGTTGGGCGCCAGCTCGATAATCCCCTTGGACAGCTCGAGCGGTCCGGGTGCGCCGATGCCGACGCGCTCGATTGCGATCCCCGCCTCTGCCGCGACCGCTCGGCACGCCGTGGCGATCTTGGCCACCGCTTCGACCGACTCGGTCGGGGTCTCGAAGCGCTGCTCGACGATCACCCGACCCTTGCCGTCGACGACTCCGACAAGGGTCTCGGTCCCGCCCAGATCGACCCCGATGGCGACGGTCTCGGGCGTCAACTCTCGATCTTCAGCGCCGCCAGGAACGCCTCCTGCGGGATCTCGACGGTCCCCACCTGCTTCATGCGCCGCTTCCCCTCTTTCTGGCGCTCGAGCAGCTTGCGCTTCCGTGTCACGTCGCCGCCGTAGCACTTTGCGGTCACGTTCTTGCGCAGCGGCCTCACCACCTCGCGCGAGATGACCCGTTGCCCGATCGCCGCCTGAATGATGACCTCGAACAACTGTCTTGGAATCAGTTCCTTCAGCTTCTCCGAGAGACGCCGGCCCCAGTCGTAGGCACGAGCGCGGTGGAGTATGACCGACAACGCGTCTAGCGGATCGCCGTTCACGAGGATGTCGAGCTTAACCAGGTCGCTCGCGCGGTACTCCCTGAATTCGTAGTCGAACGAGGCGTAGCCGCGGGTCGCCGACTTCAATCGATCGAAGAAATCGGTGATGATCTCCGCCAACGGTAGGTCGTACTCGATCTCGACCCGCTCGCTGTCCAAGTACTCCATCTTGACGTGCGTCCCGCGCCGCTCCTCGCACAGTTTCAACACTCCACCGATGAACTCGGAGGGCAACACGAATCGACCCCGCACAAACGGTTCTTCGATGCGGTTGATCTGGCCGGCGTTCGGCATCTTGCTTGGGTTCTCGATCAGCAAGAGTTCGCCGTGCTCGGGATGAACGTGGTACTCGACATTAGGCACGGTCGTGATCAAGTCGAGGTCGAATTCGCGCTCGAGCCGCTCCTGGACGATCTCCTGATGCAGCATGCCGAGAAACCCACACCGGAACCCGAAACCAAGAGCGCTCGACGTCTCGGGCTCGTACATAAGCGACGAGTCGTTGAGCTTGAGCTTCTCGAGCGCGTCGCGCAGGTCGGGGTACTGGTCGGCGTCGGTCGGGTAGAGGCCGGCGAACACCATCGGGTGGACCTCGCGGTAGCCCGGTAACGGCTCCGCCGCCCGCCGGCGGGCGTCGGTGATCGTATCGCCGACGCGGGTGTCGGCCACACGCTTGATGCTCGCCACCACGTAGCCGACCTCGCCGGCGGTCAGTTCCGGCTCGGGGTGCATTCCCAATCTCAGCCGACCCACCTCGAGCACCTCGTAGGTGGCACTGTTCGAGAAGAAACCAATGTTCATCCCAGGTTGGACGCGGCCATCGACGACGCGAATGTACGGTACGCCGCCACGGTACTTGTCGAATTGAGAATCGAAAATGAGCGCGCGCAGCGGCGCCTCGGGATCGCCCACCGGCGGCGGCACCTGGGTCACGATCGTCTCGAGCACCGTGTCGACGTTCGTTCCATGCTTGGCCGAAACATGGAGGATCTCTGACGCATCGATGCCCAACAGGTTGACCAGCTCCTCGGTCACTAGCTCGGGTCGTGCGTTTGGCAGATCGATCTTGTTGATGATCGGGATGATCTCGAGGTCGTTCTCGAGCGCCAGGAACAAGTTCGAAAGCGTCTGGGCCTCGATCCCCTGCGCCGCGTCGACGACCAACAGCGCGCCCTCGGCGGCGGCCATGCTGCGCGACACTTCGTACGAGAAATCGACATGCCCCGGTGTGTCGATCA
Source organism: Gemmatimonadota bacterium (assembly GCA_039588915.1). GTDB lineage: Bacteria > Gemmatimonadota > Gemmatimonadetes > JACCXV01 > JAHWKZ01 > CAMYLR01. The sequence goes on along the minus strand of JBDGYV010000010.1, from coordinate 4,601 downwards.
GGTTGAGCTCGTAGGTGCGTCCATCGTTCGCCTCGTACGCCATCACGACGGCGTGCATCTTGATCGTGATGCCGCGCTCGCGCTCGAGGTCCATGGCGTCCAGCACTTGCGCGCGCATCTCGCGCCGACCGACTGTGCCGGTACGCTCCAGCAGCCGATCGGCAAGCGTCGACTTGCCGTGATCGATGTGGGCGATGATCGCGAAGTTTCGAATATGATCGGCGTGCATCGATTCGAATCTACGACGGGGTGGCGGCGCGAGCCGCTTACAACAGGCTCAACGGGTCGCGATCGATCTCGAGTCGGTTGGTCGCCCCGACCAAGCTCTGCTCATGACGGGCGAGATCCCACAACGCGCGCTCGAGTTCGGACGGCGAGACGGCTTTTATCAAGACGTGGTGACGGGTCCGACCCCGGAGCCGCTCGAGCGGACACGGGGCCGGCCCAACGACCGCTAGCCCCGCCGCCGGCCGCGCGCGCAGATGATCGGCCACGCGAACCGCGGCCTCGGCGACGTCGTCGTCCGAACTACCGCTGACGACCACGTTGGCCAGCCTTGATGCCGGCGGGTACGCCAGCTGCTGTCGATCGTCGACCTCATGCCGGTAGAACCCTTCGTAGTCGTGTGCCGCGGCGGCCACGATCGCCGGCTGATCCGATAGATAGGTCTGAAAGATCACCCGGCCCGGTTGATCGCCACGGCCCGCTCTCCCGGCAACTTGCGCCAGCAGTTGAAAGGTGCGCTCGGCGGCGCGGAAATCGGGCAGGTGAAGCGCTGTATCGGCAGAGATCACCCCGACCAGCGCCACGCCCGGCAGATCGAACCCTTTGGCGATCATCTGGGTGCCCACCAGGACGTCAATCTCTCGCGCTTGCATGGCGCGGTAAATCCGGGCATGCGACCACTTCGCGCCGGTTGTGTCGAGATCCATGCGCGCGATCCGCGCGGCGGGGTAGCGTGCGGCGACCGCCCGCTCGACCTGCTGAGTTCCGAGCCCGCGGGTGTCGAGCCCGCGGCCGCGGCAATCGGGGCACACTTCCGGAACCGCTTCTCGATGCGCGCAGTAGTGGCACAGAAGCTCGTGCGGTTGGCGATGATAGGTGAGCGAGATCCGGCATTCCGGGCACGTCGCGACCCAGCCGCAATCGAGACACTGAACGAAGGCCGAGAACCCGCGTCGATTGAGGAACAGGAGCGCCTGATGACCGGCGCTCAAGGTCTCGTCGAGACCTTCCGCCAAACGCCGGGTTATCCCCGGCGCCAAGGTTTCCCCGGGCGCACCTTCATGGTTCTCGGTCAGGTCGACGATCTCGACCGCCGGCAGCGGTCGATCACCGATCCGCTTCGAGAGTACGAGTGGTTGGTATTTGCCGGCGCCAGAGTTGGTGCGCGTCTCGAGGCCTGGTGTAGCCGACCCCAATACCACCACACCGTCCTCGAGCGCGGCCCGGTAGACGGCCACGTCGCGAGCTAGGTAGCGCGGCGTCTCGTCCTGCTTGTAGGCGGTCTCGTGCTCCTCATCGACGACGATCAACGCAGCCCGACCGATCGGCGCGAACAGTGCCGACCGAGCGCCGATGACGATCGGTGCCTGCCCCTCGTGAGCCCGCCGCCAGGCGTCGTGGCGCTCACCGCTGGAGAGACCGCTGTGGAGCACCGCCAGCCGATCACCGAAGCGAGCCCTAAACCGGCTGACCAACGGTGCCGCGAGGCCGATCTCCGGGACGAGGACGATCGCTCGTCCGCCGGCTCTCACGGCCGCATCGACCGCTTCCACGTAGACCCGAGTCTTACCGCTTCCGGTGATCCCCCGAAGCATCAACGTCTGCCCGCCCTCCGGCGTCTGGAGCGCGCGCTTCACGGCCGCCACCGCGTCGGCTTGTTCTGCTGTCAGTGGGCCTTCTTCCTCGACTGTTGTCTGGGCTTCCGGCGTGCGATACGGATCCCGAGTCACCGGTCGCTGCTCCACCTGCACCAACCCACGCTGGGCGACCGCACGGACGACCCCTGACGACACGCCGACCGCATCGCAGAACACCGACCGCTCGACCGGCGCGTCGAGCGCCCGGGCGGCCTCCCAGACCCGACGCTGGGCCGGCGCTTGGGCTAGAGTTTCGCGTACCGCGGCTTCGCCCGCCTTATCCAGCTCGTCGATCGGCAGGACGTGAAGCCGCTCCGGAGCCCGAGCCGGCCGCCCTGAAGCCCCCTCACCCACCGAGTACGTGGCTCCGGGCGGATAGAACAGCTTCGCGACCAACCCCAACGGGGCGACGTAGTAGCGCGCCATCCATTGGGCCAATCGCCACTCGGTGTCCGACAACGCCGATTCGACGTCCAGCACCTCGAGGATCGGTCTCACGCGAACCCCCTCGGGTGCCCGCTCCACCGGGCCGACCGCGAAGCCGACCAGCCGCCGGCGTCCGAATCCGACCACCACGCGGGCACCCGGGGCCGGGTTCGGCAGGCCGCCTTCGAGCCGATAGGTGAACCGGCGATGAAGCGGTAATGGCAGAGCGACCTCAAACAGCGTCAATTCAGTGGTTTTCGCGCTTGAAGCGGTCACGCGGAGCGGCTACATTCGAGTGTCATTTTCCCCATCCGTATCGTCGAATCACATTCGTCGCTCGGACAACGGGGCGGGTCGCAGATTGTCGCGTCGCACTCCGAGTCAGGCGATTCATACCGTGGAGAAGATCCGATCCATGAGATTGCTTACCAACAGCCTGAGCCTGTTCGCGTTATGTGTAATGATGACCGCCGGCTGTTCCAATTCCCCATCTGGCCCACCACCGTTTCAAATCGTAAGCCCGACCGGAACCCGTGTTTCCGTGCTGCCCGGCCAGTCCGCGCAGTTCGAGGTCACGCTGATCGATGTCGGTCTCACCGCTGAGTACACGGTCGACGGGGGCGTCGCCCAGCCAGGCCCGGTGTTCGTCTTTCAACCGACAAACAACGAGCACACAGTGACACTCGTCATCCGTAGCGATTCCGGGGCTGCCCCATTCGTTCAGACTTACAACGTCGTCGTCGAGGTGCCCGGTAACCTACCACCGGAGATCACATCGACGACGTTCGAGCCGGTGACCGGTGGCGAAGCGGTGCGCGACGTCTTCACGTTCACGGTCACGGCCGCCGACCCTGACGGCTCGGTGGCTTCGATCGAGCTCGATTTCGGCGATGGCACGCCAACCGTCCAAGGTTCCGGTCCAGCGCTCGTCACCGAGCATGTGTTTGATGCCGCCGGCACATACACCGCGCGCGTCAAGGCAACAGACGACGTCCAGATCTCGGTCACCTCCCAGTTCACCGTTTTTGTGCTCCCGCCAAACCAGCTGCCGACGGGCGGGGTCGCGGTCAATGGTACCACCTCCGGCGGCCCGGTCGAGGGCGACGGTCCGCTTACCGTCCGCCTGACCGTATCGGGTGCGGATAGCGACGGATTCATCACGACGTGGGAGCTCGACACCGACACCGGCGACGGATTCGTGACGATCGCACCAACCCAAACGGTGCAGGTCGCCTACCCCTTCAGCGAGTCCCCATATCGACCGGTGTTGAGACTGACCGACGACGATGGCGATTCGATCGAGATCTCGAGCGCGGTCGAGGTTAGGGTCTTCCGCTCGATCAACGAAGACCTCTCGAGCGCCAGCGCGACCGGCAACCCGTTGTTCGCCAACCTGACGATCGCTCCGGCGGTGTTCGCCGACAGCAATGACGCGCTGGTCGTTGACGTCGATGTGATAGGCGTCGGCGCCATGCCACTGCCCGACGTGCCGGTGCGGCTGACCCCCCTGCGATCCGAGCTCGTCACCCCCACCGGCATCAACCTCGGTGTCCGTGCCGTCGCGCCCACGACGCCGCGGACCGACGCGACCGGTCGAGCGACGACGTTCCTGACCACCGACACATCGACCCGCGTCGAGGCGATACCGGAGGTCAACTTCGTGCCTTTTGACATCTTGGTCGAAGCGAGCAAGGGTCATGGCGTCTGGGTGGAGGTCGATCGGCTGACTGGCATTAACGCTGAAACAATCGTCTCTGGCTCGGACGGCAGCCTAACGATCGAGGGGGTTGGTCAGACTGGCTACTGCCCGGGAGATCAGGTCGCGATCCGGGTTCAAGCCAGGGTTCGACCCGGAGCCCCCGGTGCCGGTGGCCCGGCCCGCGGCAGGTACACCGTGATTCGACGCGTGTTTGGCGATCCGGTCTCCCAACCGGCCCCCGCGTTCGCCAATTGGCGCACGAACGGGAGCGGCGAGATCGTCTTCAACTATGTCCCGACCGAAGCGGATCAAGCGCAGACCATTGTGACCTGGGTCGACGGCCAGTTGCTCGACCAACGAACGTTCTTCAACTTTCTGGCTAACTGCCCGTAGTCCGCTACTGGGTGATGATGACGCGACTCCCGATCTTGACCAGCGGGTAGACGGTCGCAATTCCAACCTTGGAGAGGCGCATGCAACCGTGGCTCACGGCACGGCCGACCGACGACTGATGTCGGGTGCCGTGGATCGCTAACCCGTCGCCCAGATACAGCGCATACTCCCCCATCTCCCCGGGGAAGTACCGCTTGGGGCTGTCGGGGGCCGGAACGGCG
>JBDGYV010000009.1:0-66738 GCA_039588915.1 Gemmatimonadota bacterium | reverse complement strand
CGCGCCCACCGCGGCCGAGCTGGACGATGTGTTCCAGGCGGTCGCCCAGGACATTCTGGTCCGACTCAGCAAGTAGCTCAGGCTTCCCCCGTTTCTCCCTCCCTCCGGCGCGGTTGGTCCTTTGGACTGGCCGCGCCGCCCTCCATGTCGGCCAGCCGTCAAACCTCTCTCGTTCGAGTCCACCGAACTCGCTTGAACCACGATGGGTGCGGCGAAGGGTTTGTGCGGTGGGTGCGTTGCTCGGCTCGATCGCCGGTTTCTGGGCCGGATTGGGGCTCGACTGGAGACGGTGTGGTCAGCCACCCTCCAACTCCTCGATGCCGCCGGGATCGAGCGCCCGGAGCGCTTTGGCACCGCGTACCAAGTGCAGCGCTACCCGGCGCTTAGTGCCGGCCTCGGTCAAGAGCAGCGATCCGGTCGAGAAGTCAAACGCCGCCAGTCCCCGTTTGCGGGGAATCTCCCACTTTGCTTCCGCCCACCTGAGCCGGCCGGCCACCATGAGGCGTAGCACGAGAAAGAGATCGGGATCGAAATCGATCACGAGTCGCTTGCCGATCCGGTCGATCTGGCCGACCCGTCGCCCGGTGAGCGTATCGAGCGGCGGGTCGAAGGTCTTGAGCAGCGCAAACGACCGCAGACGTACGTCGGTCAGCGTGGAGCCGGTGATTCTTGGCTCGAGCGCGCGTAGGTAGGCGACGATCTCAGGAAGCTCCGGCACGTTGATCCAGGCTATGGTTGGGTGGTGTAGGACCGCACGAGCAACCACGCGAAAACCTGAAGCCCAAGCGCGATCGTCAGCATCGCCATGGACAGCGCGATCACGGACTTGGCCCGGCGACGAGCCGGCCCGCCCTCGACCACGGGTGTGTCCATGAGGACCCGTGTTCCCGGCGGCGGCCACTTTCCCGTCGAGAGCGAGCGACGGGCCTTGCGAGCTTCTCGATCTCGACCAATGCACGTTGCGTCCAATCATAGGTCACAAACCCACATACTATGATCACCACTAGAGCGATCGCCGTGTAGACGCGAAGCCTATTGTCGGCACGGATTATTTTGGCGTTCATTGGGGTCCAGCTTCGCTTCGCTGAGTCGAACGTCAACTTCGGAAACCGTTCCATGATGTCCGTAAACATACGACGTTATGCCGACATCCGAGACGTACTCGACGACGCGATGATCGGACAGGGTGCGGTGACTGACGTGGTACCGAGTTCTGGGGATCCCCGGATCGACCCCTTTGACGTCGAACCCATCTAACGGCTCGACGCTCTCGACTACCCAACAGTACAAGTAGTCTTGTCGCGTTCCCGAGTAGAGGTCACAAAACCGCTTGAGCTGCGATAGCGGAAGATCGAGAAAGAGCTCGTATTCCTGGAGCAGATCAATCAGCGGGTCATCTGAGGATCGCAGCCGTCGTTCGACTTCGGCTGCCCGCTTGTTGCTCAGCAGGTAGAGCTGCTCGGTCTGGTCTTCGCCGATGGCGACCACCAGGTGCCGACGGCGTTCGCGGCCTTCCTCATACCATGCGAGATCGCTGGGGTGGCCATCTAGCACGGCCGCCCGGAGCCCACGGCGCTCGATGACTTCGACGATCTCCATGGTCCATTCGATCTCTTTTTCGAGCACATCGTTGGAGCCGGCGGGCGTCCAGCGTATCGTTCCGGTGTAGACCCAGGTGTTGCCCAACGCCATCGGAAACACGGCTGGAGGGGAAAGCTCCTGACCGACTGCGCTGTCGGTCAGCAACGCGAGAGCGCCACCGATCAGCGGCAGAGTTGCCGAGCGCAAGGCAGATCGCCACACTATACCGTAAGGTCGTTTCTCATGAGATGCGCGCAACACGATAAGTGACAATCTATTACAATGTTCGGCGATGAGCCCTGATTTGACCAGAGCCGGTTTTGTTGCGCTGATCGGAAGGCCGAACGTCGGCAAATCGACACTGCTTAACCGACTCGTAGGGGTGCACCTGGCGGCGGTCAGCCCAAAGGCCCAGACGACCCGCCACCGGATCCCAGGTTTTCGAGTCGAGGGGGATACCCAGATCGTGTTTGTCGACACGCCTGGGGTGCTCGAACCGGGGTATGCGCTGCAGGCGGCGATGGTCCAAAGCGCCCGAGCCGCAGTTGAGGGCGTCGACGCGATCTACTGGCTGGTCGACACACACGCGATCTCCGATCCAGAGCGAGACCTACTGACGATGCTTGAGAATGAGCCTGTTCCGGTGTTTCTCGTCCTGACGAAGTCCGATCGCGCGAGTCAGACCACGCTCGATCGCCGGGAGTCCATGTGGGGCGATGTCTTTCGGTGGGCTGGGCGCCACCGGGTGAGCGCGGTCACTGGCGAGGGAGTAGACAACCTGCTGGCGTCCACGCGTGGGGCGCTGCCCGAGCAACCATTTTTCTACCCCGCGGAAGATCTGACCAACCTGAGTCTTCGTTTCGTGGCCGCCGAGTTCATTCGAGAGGCGTGTTATCGAGAGCTGGGCGCAGAGCTGCCATACAGCATTCATGCTGCGGTCACCGACTGGGTCGATCCAAGCGGCAAGAAGGAAAAGACCGCCCTGGACGCCACGTTGTATGTCGAGCGCGAGAGCCAGAAGGGAATGGTGATCGGGCAGGGGGGCAAGAAGATAAAGGCGATCGGCATCCGAGCCCGCCAGACGATCGAAGAGTTGATCGCCGGACCGGTCCATCTGTCCCTCCGAGTCAAGGTTCGGAAAAAGTGGTCGCGACGGGAAGCGGACCTCAAGTTCTTTGGCTACAAGCCGTAGCCGATCGACTCATCGAACGATTGCACAGAAAGGAGCCTTCAATGGCGCTGGACAAGGAGTTGCTGGAGATCCTGGCCTGCCCAAAATGCAAGGGCGACCTGGAGTACAAGGAAAACGAACAGGTTCTCGAGTGCGCGGCCTGCAAGCTGCGCTATCCGATCAAAGACGACATCCCGATCATGTTGATTGACGAGGCAGAGTCGTTTTGAGCGTTGACGCCCTCGAACGCCGAATCATCCAGCACCTAGGCGAGCATGCGAAGCGACCGCTCAAGCTAAAGGAGATCGCCCGTGGACTCGGGGTGGGGGATGAGGGGTATCAAGGGCTCAAGACTGAGCTCGTTCGGTTGACCGACGAAGGTTCGATCTATCGGATCAAAGGCCAGCGGTACGCGTTACCCGAACAGATCAACCTGGTGGTCGGTCGTCTCGATGGTACTCGCGGGGGAGCTGGGTTCGTGGTCCCGGAGCGGCGCCTTCCCGGCGCCGATGTCTTCGTGCCGTCCCACCGGTTGGCGGGGGCGCGACACGGGGATCGCGTCGTTGCCCGAACCGAGCACCGCCGACGGGAAGGCAATCCCGAGGGTCAGGTGATTCGTGTTCTGGAGCGCGCGAGGACTCAGGTCGTTGGGACGCTTCAGCACGGAAAGCACTTCGGTTTTGTTCGCCCCGACAACCCACGCCTTCGGTTCGACGTATTCGTGGCCGGGGAGCACCTGCAAGACGCCGAAGAGGGCCAAAAGGTCGTCGCTACGATCGACGATTGGGGCGACGGAAAAAAGAGCCCCGAGGGCCGGATCACCGAGGTGCTGGGCGATGCCGACACCCCCGGGGTCGATATCCTGTCGATCATTATGGGGCACGGACTCGACACCGACTTTCCCGCGGATGTTGAGTCTGCCGCCACGGAAATCACCGTGAACCTCGAGCTCGAAGCCGGCCGGCGGCTCGACCTGCGGGATAGAGCCGCGTTCACGATCGACCCGGCGGATGCCAAGGATTTCGATGATGCGCTATCGATTCGGCGTCTCGATGACGATCTGTATGAAGTGGGGATCCACATCGCGGATGTGAGCCACTACGTGGCAATGGACAGCGACATCGACGAGGAGGCCTACGAGCGCGCGACGTCGATCTACTTGGTGGACCGCGTCATCCCCATGCTCCCCGAGCGCCTCTCCAATGACTTGTGCTCGCTAGTGCCAAACAAGGATCGCCTCACGTACTCGGTGATCGCGACCATCGATGGCGATGCCAACATCCAGGATTACCAAATCACGGAAACGGTGATCCGGAGTCGATTCCGGCTGACCTATATGGAGGCTCAAGCGATGATTCAGAGCGAGCCCGAGGTCGAGGAGCACAAGGAGATTCTGTGGGAGCTCCAGACGTTGAGACGGCTCGCGAAGGTGCTACGCAACCGCCGCGCTGAGCGGGGTAGCCTCGACTTTGATCTACCGGAGGCCGGCGTCGAGCTGGATGAGGATGGGTTTCCGATAGACATCAAAGAGAAGGTCCGACTGGATAGCATGCGGTTGATCGAGGAGTTCATGCTGTTGGCCAACGAGATCGTGGCCCGGCACGCCAGCGAGCAAAAAATCCCGTTCATCTACCGCGTTCACGAGCGACCATCGCCGGAAAAACTTGACCGCGTTCGTCGTTTTGCGGCCGTTTGCGGCTGCTCACTCTCAGGTCGTGGAAACGAGGTGAAGCCCCAGCACCTCGCCAAGTTGTTGAACGATGTCAGGGGCAAACCCGAAGAGGAGCTCATGAACAGCGTCGTTCTCACGTCCATGATGCGAGCCAGCTACGAGGTCGAGAACAACGGTCATTTCGGTCTGGCAGCTGAGCACTACGGACATTTCACGTCACCGATTCGGCGCTACCCCGATCTGGTCGCGCATCGGGTGCTCAAGAGGCACAGCGGGGGCGAGCGTTGGAAAGATCCCGAGCGCCGGGAACGGCTGGTCGCCCGACTCGAGCGGACCGCAGAGCACGCGTCTCTTAGAGAGCGCATTGCCGATGACGCTGAGCGTGACTCGATCGATCTGAAGAAAGTCGAGTTCATGGAGCGCCACATTGGCGACGAGTTTTCCGGTTGTATCAGCCGCGTGCGCTCGTTTGGTTTTTTTGTCCGGCTCGACGACTACTTCGTGGACGGCCTGGTGCACGTCAGCGGGCTAAATGACGACTACTACGAGTTTCACGAAGACCACTACGCCTTGCTTGGCCGCAACACCGGTCGTCGGTTTCGGCTAGCGGACCCGATCCGAGTGTCCGTCGCCGCGGTCAACAAGGACGCACGACAGATCGACTTCGCGCTGATTGAGCCGGAGACATAGTCATGGAGTTCGCCTACCCGCTCGTCCGATGGCTGCTGAAGGGCTGGTTCTTTGCGAGCGCCGCGTTGTTCTTGTACCTCTTCTCGATCGATGTCTTTGTCCACCGCTGGTTCATTCTGCTGTGGTCGCTTTTCAGTCTCGGGTTGGGCGCCTACGTGGCTCCGGCGATTCGGATCGGCTCCAAGGCTCTCGGGGTCAAGTATCTCTGGCGCTACCGCCGTATCCCATGGGGTCGCGTGTTGAATGTCCAGCGAACGATGTTCGGAGTGCAGATCTTGACGACTGAGCCAAATTGGGCGTATCGGGTTGTCGGATATCAGCGCCCGATGCCGGCGGTGGCGGAGCTGGCGATCGCGGTGCGACAAGCGATGCACCGTTCAGCGCGAGGCGAGAACGACGGTGAGAGCGTTGGGTGACCGTCCGAGCCGCTGGGCGCTGGCGTTGGTGGCGCTGGTCATCGCACTAGCGACCGTGTTGTACGTGGACCATCTATTGCGGGGGGGCGACAACAAACCACAGACGATCGAGAACGGCGTCGAGATTGTAGAACCGGAGTCACCCCCGGCAGAACGCTAGCGCTCGTCCTCCTCGTAACCGACGATGGTGTAGTAGATCGCTCGGTCGTAGAACATCCCATTCGCCTTCGACGCCTGTAGCTCCAACGCGGTCGACAGCTGGCAGTCGGCGACGATTCCATCCCATAGGTGCCGCTTCGCGAGCAGAATAGCGCGGACGACTTCGCTCAGCGGGAACCCGGCCTCGCGCCGGGTACGACCGATCCGTTCGTAATGAGGGTCGATCCGCGGGTCCCACCTGGCTGTGCGGAGCCATAACGCCAGGTAGTTGTAGAGCGCCTCGGTGTCGCGAATAAACTCCGCGGCGTCCTCGATGTCATGGTAGCGCGGTGTACCGCCGTCGCGCTTGACCGTTTCGAGCCACGCCTCGACCCAGCGACGAGAGTTTTGCTCGATGTAGTCTGCGAGCGCGGTCTGGGGAGTCCCCCCATAGCGACGATGTCGTACCGGCACGGTGCCTCCCGTTGTTTATCGCCCGAGCGGGGAAGTAGCCCCGGTCGTGAGTGTTTGCTCAAAGGCGGCTTTCTCGTCGATCCCGGGCTCAACCGATACCCGATAGTTCCCGCTAAAGCAAGCATCACAATGGCGCTCGCGGGCCCCCACCGCTCGGTAGAGCCCGTCAAACGAGAGATACGCCAGCGAGTCGGCTCCGACCCGTTCGGCGATCTCGTCGATTGACATCTGCGCGGCGACCAACTCCGATCGTTTGGGGATATCGATCCCGTAGTAGCACGGGTGTCGGAGGGGTGGGGAGGCGATCCTCAGATGAACCGCCTGCGCGCCAGCCTCGCGCACCAGCCGTACCAACGCGCCCGATGTCGTCCCGCGCACGATCGAGTCGTCCACGATCACGACTCGCTGCCCCTTGATGACGCTTGTAACCGGGTTGTACTTGATCTTGACGCCGAAGTCGCGGACGTCCTGAGCAGGCTGAATAAACGTTCGACCGATGTAGTGGTTCCGGATCAGTCCGTGCTCCAGCGGCAGGCCGCTCTGTTCGGCGAAGCCGGCGGCAGCCGCGTTGCTGGAATCTGGCACTGAGAATACACAGTCACCGCTCGCGGGGTGCTCACGCGCCAGCTCGCGGCCCATGCTGCGTCGTGCGTCAGCCGCGCTCATGCCAAACAGGACGGAGTCGGGACGCGCAAAGTAGATCTGCTCGAAGACGCACATGCACTCGACATCGGCGGGTTCGTGTCGCAACGTTGTGACATCCCCGTTCGGGGTCACCTTGACGATCTCGCCCGGCGAGATCTCACGCTCGAACTGAGCACCTACGAGATCGAGTGCGCACGTTTCGGATGCGACCACCACCGTCTCTCCACGATGCCCGATGGCAAGCGGCCGGAAGCCGTAGGGATCGCGGGCCGCATACAGCGCGTCGGGCGTGAGGATCAAGAACGAGTACGCGCCCTCCAGCTGACGGAGTCCCTCAAGCACAGCGAGGTCGCGTGATGGCTGACGGGATGCGGCGATCAGGTGCACCAGGACCTCCGTGTCCATCGTCGATTGGAAGATCGACCCCGCACCCTCGAGCCGGCTGCGCAGCGTGCGAGCGTTAACGAGGTTGCCGTTGTGGGCGACGGCCAGGAACCCATCCCGGTAGTTGACAAGAATCGGCTGCGCATTGGCGAGCGTTGGTGACCCGGTGGTCGAGTAGCGGTTGTGACCGATCGCACAGGTCCCCTCGAGACGCGCAAGCGCGCTCTCATCGAAAACTTCAGCTACAAGCCCCATCCCCCTGCGCGCCAACGCGTTGTCACCGTCTGCAGCGACGATGCCGGCCGACTCCTGCCCGCGGTGTTGAAGCGCGTACAGCCCGAGGTAGACCCACTCCGCGGCGCGCCGGTGACTCATGACCCCGACGATTCCGCACTCTTCGCGTGGACCGCTCATCGGTTCGATTCCGTTTGCCGCATCGCGTTCGGGATGCTGGTTTCCGAGCTGGCTTGCAAAACCGAGCGATCGGCGCTCCCAACGTCGACGACGTGGTACGCAGCGTCGCCGGTCACCCGTCCGCAAGTGCGGGTCACCACCTCCTGCTTCGCTAGCAGCTCGGTCGCACGGGACTCGTCGTCCTCTGCCACGGTGATGAGATAACGCGCGCCGTCCTCACCAAAAAGCAAAGCGTGCGGGTCAGCGCGATCCGGGATGCCCAGCTCGACGCCGAGACCCGGTTCGAGACCGAACATTAGCTCAGCTGCGGCAACCGCGAGTCCGCCATCGCCGACGTCGCGGCAGGTGCCGATCAAGCCGGCCTCATTCAGCGCTAGGATCGCTTTGCCGCTCATCCGCTCGGCATTCAGATCGACGGTCGGTGGTCGGCCCGCGACCTCACCCAATACTTCCTTCAGAAACGATGAGGCGCCCAGGTGCGCGCCGTCACCGCCGACGAGCAGCAACCGGTCCCCGACCGAGGCTCGCCCTGGATGGATGCGCTTCTCGATGTCTTGGATCAGCCCGACCATCCCGATCGTCGGCGTCGGGTAGACGGCGCCGGCGCTCGACTGGTTATAGAAGGATACGTTGCCGCTCACGACCGGTGTATCAAGAGCTCGGCACGCATCGGCGATACCGCGCAACGCCTCGACGAACTGATAGTATATGTCGTCCTTCTCGGGGTTCCCGAAGTTCAAGCAGTCGGTGATTGCGAGCGGGGTCGCGCCGACCGCCACCAGGTTGCGAGCTGCTTCGGCTACCGCCAGTGCGCCACCGCGATACGGGTCGCAGTACACGTAGCGTCCATTGCCATCTATGGTGAGCGCCAAGCCGCGTTGTGTGCCCTTGATCGCCAGGACAGCCGCATCCGCGCCCGGGCCGATCACGGTCGCCGTCCTGACGTGGTGGTCGTACTGCTCGAACACCCATCGCTTGCTGGCTAGGCTCGGGGCCGAGATCAGCGTCGCCAGCGCGGCCAACGGCTCGACGCCGTCCAGCCAACCCAGGTTGGGCGACCAGGCGTGCAGCGAGGCCAGGTAGACCGGTGGCTCGACCTCGCGCACGTACGTGGGCACCGCATCTGTCAGCGCTTCGACCGGAATCGCGCACACTTCCTCGCGATCCTCGAAGACCCGCCAGACACCATCACCGGTAACCGATCCGATCCGGGTGCACGCGAGGTCCCACTTGTCCGCGATCGCCATGAGCTGAGGCTCTCGATGGGGATCGGCGACGACCAACATCCGCTCCTGCGACTCGGAGAGCAGCACTTCGTACGGAGACATGTCGGGCTCACGGCGCGGCACGCGCGAGACATCGAACTCGATGCCGGTGCCGGCACGGGTGGCCATCTCACTGCTCGACGACGTGAGACCTGCGGCGCCCATATCCTGAATCCCGATCGCGGCCCCCGACTCGATCAGCTCGAGGGTCGCTTCGAGCAGCAGCTTCTCGCTGAACGGGTCGCCAACCTGGACCGTTGGCCGACTCTCGGCCGTGTCGTCAGCGAGCTCGGCAGACGCCAGCAGACTCGCGCCGTGGATTCCATCACGACCGGTTGATGCACCCAAGACGTAGACCGCGTTGCCGGGACCGCTAGCGACTCCACGAGTGAGGTCGTTCTGCGCGAGAATACCCACGCACATCGCATTCACGAGCGGATTGCCGCGGTAGGCGTCGTCGAACACTACCTCGCCCCCAACGGTGGGGATCCCGACGCAGTTACCGTAATCGCCGATTCCGGCCACGACGCGTCGAAAAAGATACCGAACGTGAGGATCGTCCAGTTCGCCGAAACGCAGGCTGTTGAGCAGCGCGATCGGCCTTGCCCCCATGGTGAATACGTCGCGCAGAATGCCACCCACACCCGTGGCTGCACCTTGGTAGGGTTCGACGGCCGATGGGTGGTTGTGCGATTCCGTTTTGAAGACGATCGCCAACCCCTCACCGATGTCGATCGCACCGGCGTTCTCGCCTGGCCCCTGAATGACTTGCGGACCGGTGGATGGCAAATCCGCCAACCGGGCACGCGAGTGTTTGTAGCCGCAGTGCTCGCTCCACATGAGGCTGAACACACCCAGCTCTGTCAGGTTGGGGTCGCGGCCTAGAAGCGCGCAAATCTGCTCGTACTCGTCGGCTGTCAATCCGTGGGCAGCAACGATCTCGGGGTTGACCGCCGGATCGTGAAGCGTGACCGTCATGCGGCCGCCTCCACTAACCCCTGGAAGATGCCTCGTCCATCAGCCGAACCCAGCATCCGGTCCATCGCGCGATCGGGATGCGGCATGAGCCCCAACACGTTGCCGCGCTCGTTGATCACGCCAGCGATATCGTTGATAGAACCGTTGGGGTTCGCATTCAGACGCTTGTCACCCCGATCGTCGACATAGCGGAACACGACCCTACGTTCGTCCTTGAGACGGTCGATCACGTCGGGGTCAGCAACGAAGTTGCCTTCGGCGTGCGCGACCGGGAACGAAACGACCTGCCCACGCTCGTATTGCCAAGTAAACAGCGTGTCAGCGGTTTCGACCATGAGGGATTGTGGTCGACAGACAAACGTCAGCCGATCGTTGCGCATGAGAGCGCCGGGTAGCAGCCCTGCCTCGGTCAAGATCTGGAAGCCGTTGCAGATCCCGAGCACGGGCCCACCATCGGTGGCAAAGCGAGCCACCTCTTCCATGATCGGACTGAACCGCGCGATCGCGCCGGCTCGTAGGTAATCACCGTACGAGAACCCGCCCGCCAAAACGACGCCTTTTACGCCTTGCAGATCAGTCTCTTTGTGCCACAACCACACCGGACACGCGCGCTCGACAGAGGCCACCGCGTCAAACACGTCCTGATCACAATTTGTGCCGGGGAAGCGAACGATCCCGATGGGGACTTGGGTCATTAGCGTTCTTCTCGCGTCACATGATACTCGTAGCGCTCGATGATCGGATTGGCGAGCAGTCGATCGCACATCTCCTCGACTTGTGATTCGACTGCGTCGGGCTCGTCCCCCTCAATTTCGAACGTGATCCACTTGCCGACGCGCATACTGCGGACGCCTTCGTATCCAATGGCGGTTAGCGCGTGCTCGAGAGTCTCACCCTGGGGATCGAGCATGCCCGGCTTGAGCTGGATGTGGACCTCGACATGAGCCTTCACGAGTACCTGGGCAACTCTCGACCGGTGATACGGCTGTAGGCTTCGCGATATCGATCTGCCGTGGCGCGAACCGCTGAGTCTGGAAGTTGGGGCAGTGGTGGCTCTCCGTTCCAGCGACCGGCGGCACGTTCGCTGTCGAGGAAGTCCCGTATCGGCTGCTTGTCGAACGAGGCTTGGGCGCCACCTGGGGACCATTCTGTGGCATCCCAGTAGCGTGACGAGTCGGGTGTCAGGACCTCGTCGATCAGCAAGAGCTCCCGCTCGCCTCTCGTGGTCCAACCGAACTCGAACTTCGTGTCCGCCAGGATCAGACCTCGCTCAAGGGCGTGTGCGCGTGCCTCGGTGTACAGTGCCAACGACCGGTCTCTAAGATGGGAGGCAAGGTCGGCGCCTACTGTTGATGCGAGCTCATCATAAGAGATGTTCACGTCGTGACCGGTCTCGGCCTTGGTGGCCGGCGTAAAGATAGGCTTCGGGAGCAGGCCGCCGCGCTCAAGCTCAGGCGGCACCTCGATGCCGGTCACCGTTCCCGTTTCGGTGTACTCGCGCCACGCGGAACCGTCGAGGTAACCACGTACCACGCACTCGACCGGCAATGGTTCAGCTCGGCGGCAAAGCATAGAACGCCCAGCGAGCGTGTGGCGATGGTCGATCAGCTCCGGCGCGTGCTCGATAATGTCGTCGATGTCGGTCGTGAGCCGGTGATGCGGGCTGGCTGCTTCAAGCCGATCGAACCAGTAGTCAGACAGGTGTGTGAGAACCGCGCCCTTGTCCACAACACCTTGCTCAAAGACGATGTCGTGGGCCGACAGGCGATCGGTGGTTACGATCAGCAGCTCATCGCCAAGCGCGAACATCTCGCGCACCTTGCCGCTAGACAAATGTGGAACGGGAAGAGTGACGGACGTCACTTCGGTCGTCAATGTCGGTCGCACTGTTGTCCTCTCAGCGGGTTGCAATCCTAGAGACCACACCGTTGCGTTCGATGAACAGGGTGAGCGGTCGTCCTGACTGTAAGGCGTCCACAAACTCACTCAGGTCCTCCGCGCCGTCGAGTCGGCGCTGCCCAATCGCCAGAAGTATGTCGCCGGACCGAAGGCCCAAGCGCCGGAAACCGGAAGTCACATCGACCCGATCCAGATAGAACCCGTAGTCATTGGTGAGGCCTAGATGAGACGCCAGCGTTTGATTGACGATGACGACCGAGGCGCCAAAGGGAGTTTCGAGCCGTTCCGCAAGTACGAGGGGATCCTCCTGCGGAACGAGCGTGATATTGAAGACGTTGCCGTCGCGTTCCGCGGTGATTGCGATCGGTTGGCCGGAGGGCGAATCGAGAAGCCGACCCTGCCACTCGATCGGCGACGGCAACACCTGACCGTTGGTCTCGGTGATGATGTCCCCAGGCCGAAGGTCGGCTTGGTCAGCCGGGCTCCCCGGATCCACCCGTTCGACCGCGACTCCCCGGGGGGGTTGGCCATCATTGTCGAGCTCCGCCAGATGCAATCCCGTCCAGGGACGCCGGATCGATCCAAACCGAACGACATCGGCCAGCGCTCGCTGAGCGCGGTTGATTGGAATTGCAAACCCGAGACCGATCGAGCCCCCACCACCGCCCGAGAAGATGAAGGCGTTGACGCCGATCACTTCACCTTGCGCGTTGACAAGTGGACCGCCGGAGTTCCCAGGGTTTATGGCGGCATCTGTCTGAATCATGTTTGACCAGACTTCGGGTCGCCGCCCAGCACTGCGGCTCTCGGGCTGCACGTCGCGACCCAGTGCGGAGATCACACCCACTGTTACAGAGGGGTTTCGGTCGGCGAGTAGATAACCGTAGGGATTGCCGATCGCGATCGCCCACTCGCCGATCAGCAGATCGTCCGAGTCCCCCAGTGTTGCTACCGGTAGATCTTCAGCTTCAATTCGCAGGAACGCGAGATCAGTGACCTCGTCGCCGGCTACCAGCTCAGCCGCGAGCTGACGACCATCCATCAACGTCAGCACGATGTCGGTCGCTCCGCTCACCACGTGCTGGTTTGTAATCACGTAGCCATCCTCGGACACAATAAAACCGGAGCCCAGGTTCTGGACTTGCCGCAGTCGCTCCCGCGGAGGGAACAGGCCCCGGAAGAAAGGATCATCGAACGGACTTTGCTCACGGACGACCTGGGTCGCGACGACGTTGACCGAGACGACGGCGGGGCCCACGCGCTCGGCGGCCACGACGATGGCGGTGCGCCGCAACTCGTCGATCTGGTCGGGTGACTGGGCGCGAGCGGTGGCTGGCGACGGGTTGTCACCAGGTATTGAGTCTGCCGACCGCCACCATGATACGCCGGCCAGTAGCGCCAAGAGGCCTAAACCGGCAATCAGGCGGTCAGCGCGCATACTGAACCTTCCAAAGGAAGAGTCCTTGTGGGGGTGCGTGGGCCGCCGAAACGGGCTCGCCACGCGGTTGAAGCGCTCGGGGCAACGACGATGGGTGGACCTGTCCGCGCCCTATGGAAACGAGCGCCCCAACGAGGGCGCGCACCATGTGACGTAAGAAGCGATTAGCGGTGATTTCCAACGCGTGCCCGTTCCGGGTACGGTGCCATTCAGCGGAGTACACAGAACACGGGCCCTCTGATATTCCCTTGGCGAAGTGCCGAAAGTCATGCGCCCCGCTAATCGAGGATGTCGCCTCGTGGACCGCGTCCCAATCGAGGCGGCGATCAAGCGGCCACGTGTAACGGCACACAAACGGTGAGTGTGCGAGTCGCCCGTCGGCGATGAAATACCGATACGTACGGCTCACCGCATCGTGCCGGGCATGGAAGCGTGCCGAAGCGGTCGTCAACCGCTCAACCCATACATCGTCAGGTAGCTGTGTGTTCCAGGCGCGCATCAACTCGCGATTCTCGATCGTTGTCTCGTGTTCGAAGTGAACCACTTGGCCACGGGCGTGAACGCCGGTATCGGTGCGACCCGAGGCGACCAACGATACGGGTTCTCCGAAGATCTTTTCGAGCGAGCGCTCGCAGACTCCCTGCACCGTCTCCGCGTCGGCCTGCCTCTGCCAGCCGCGATAGCTGGTACCGTCGTAGTGGAGCACACCTTTCAGGCGCTTCGACATGCGTTCGTCCAAGTAAAGTAGCAAAATACCGGGGGGGTTGTCGGGAAGCAATTCACCTCGCTACGTTCGACTGCCGTGCGGCTAAAACTCCACACACAGATCCTCCTCGGACTCGCGTTGGGCGCAGTGGCCGGCGTCATCGTTGGGCCACCGATTGCGGTTGTAAAACCGATCGGCGACGCGTTCATCAAGTTGATAACGATGATCGTGGTCCCACTCGTCTTCGCATCGATCCTGCTGGGCGTGACCAGCCTCGGTGACCTGGCGAAACTGGGGCGTATCGGGATCAAGACGATAGGCTACTACCTGGCGACAACCTCGATCGCGATCACGATCGGGCTGGTGCTGGCCAACATCATCCGGCCGGGCTCGCGACTCGATCCAGCGATCAAGGACCGCCTGCTGACCGATTTTTCCGGCGCCACACAGGTCAACATCGATCGGCTAGGCGACAAGCCGAGCGTCATAGACACGCTGCTCGACATCATTCCAACCAACCCGATCGAATCGCTGGCCCAAGCCAACATGCTGCAGGTCATTTTCTTTGCCCTGATCCTTGGTGTCGTGTTGACCCAACTCGATAGGAAACATGTCAAGCCGATCGTGGATCTGGCTGAAGGCATCAATGAAGCGATGATAAAGCTGGTTCACTTGGTCATGAGAATCGCGCCGTACGGGGTTTTTGCGCTGATCGCCGCAATCGTCGGGCAGTACGGCGTTGGAATCCTCAAGACGTTGTTTGTTTACGCGGCGGTTGTGATTGTCGGCCTCATCATCCATGGGGGCGTCATCTACCCAACCGCCGTTCGTTTCCTTGGTGGGATGAACCCGGTTCATTTCTTCAAGGGAATCGCGCCCGCTCAACTGGTTGCCTTCAGCACGTCGTCGTCGAACGTGACGCTGCCGGTGACGATGGAATGCGCGGAGGAGAACCTGGGGGTTGGGGAGGAGGTTTCGGCGTTCGTCCTCCCGCTTGGTGCGACGATCAACATGGACGGCACAGCACTCTACCAGGGGGCAGCGACGATCTTCATAGCTCAGGTATACGGGCTCGAACTGTCGCTAACCCAGCAGTTGCTCGTAGTGCTGACCGCCACGTTGGCATCAGTTGGTGCCGCCGGGGTGCCAGGTGTCGGCATGATCACATTGGCCTTGGTGCTCCGGACGGTGGGGATACCGCTCGAGGGCATCGCGTTGATCCTCGGGGTCGATCGGATACTCGACATGTGCAGAACGGCCGTCAATGTCACCGGCGATTCATCGTGCGCCGTGATCGTGGCGGCCTCCGAGGGAGATCTGGCTGCGGTTCCGCCCGTTGCACCAGGTGGCGAAGAACCCGTTTGGACCTCGGAAACCCGAGTCTAACCCGCCACTAGTACTTCCGAAGTATTCCGATCGCCACGCCCTGGATTTCGACCCTGCCAGCGTCTAGCCGCATCGGTTCTAGCTCATCGTTCGCCGGCTTCAACACTACGGTGCCATCGGGGCCGCGGTGGAACGTCTTGAATGTCGCGTTCTCGCCGTCAATGAGCGCAACCACGCGTTCCCCGTCCCGAGCGGTCTGACGTCGTTCAACGATCAAGTAGTCGCCGTCCTGTACCTGCTCATCGATCATCGAATCCCCGCGGACGCGTAGCACGAACGTCTCGCCTCGTCCCAGTAGGTGCTCGGGAATAGCTATCGTGTCCTCGGTCTGTATCGCCTCGAGCGGCTCGCCCGCAGCGACCTGACCGAGCAATGGGAGTTCAACCGCCGTGGCAGACGCGGGTGGGGTCAGCTCCAATGCCCGACTCCGGTGTGCGTCACGCTTGAGGATCCCTTTGGCCTCCAAGTTGCGAATGTGCTCGTGGACGGTGGCCACCGAGGAGAGACCGAATTCGGCAGCGATCTCCTCGAGGCTTGGAGCGTACCCACGCTGCTCCATAAATGATTGGATATAGTCATATATTTCACGCTGGCGCTTTGTTAGGTTCATGCGCAGACCTCCCAGGTGGTGGTAAGTCCCGATGGGCAAAATTACCGAAGAAATCCCGAAAGTCAAGTCGCGGCAGCGCTGGATCTCGCGTCTCGGGAGCGTCCTAATGAGGGACGGCGAATCGTGAGCAGCGAGTCCATCGGCGCTGGGATCAGCTCGCCCCACGCTCACGCGGCCGCTGAGCTCATGAACGAGCTGGTGCGCGTCTTCAAGGGGCGACGGCTCTACGATCCCGGACATCCACAACGCCTCGAGACCGAGGCAGCGGCCACCGCACGAATCGACGAGCTCCTCAACACCTTCGGTCCCATCGAACTGGAGATCAAGGAAGACACGTTCCAGTGGCTCGACGAGATCGTGTACCGTCGTCCGACGGGCACTGACTCGCTCGCTTTCCTGATGTACCGCGAGGGGTTGCGGAAACTCGCTTTCTATCCCGGACTCGTGGAAGATGAGTTGGCGATCTTTCTGGATAATGTCGCGGCCTCCGCCAGAGTTGGTTTCGAGTCCGAGCTGATCGCCCGACTCTGGGAGGAGCGGCTGCTGCACATCCAGTACTCGTATGTCGAGCGACTCGCCGACCGCGAGTGGGTGCCCGCCAAGCCCGAACTGGTTCCAGAGGTGGGCTCCGATGAGGACGTACCGACCCTCGATCTCGATGACGAAGACCGCATCGACGTCACCCGTCTTCCGATGATTCATGAGAGCGAGCCAAACTTGTATCGGCTCGACGATGAAGATCTGGCGTACCTCGAGCGGCAATTGCGCGCCGAACAGGAGCGAGGGGTTCTGGAGCAGGTGCTGAGCTGCATGCGCGAGCTCGTTCTCAATCCGCCCCACGAAGACCCAAGCCCGATTCTTGGAGCGCTGGAAGAGATCCAGGACGGCCTCCTTGAACGCAACGAGTTTGACGCCGTACAGGGGATGCATGAACTGTTCAAGCCCTGCGTGGACGAGAGCCAAGCCGACGTGCGTGCGCAAGAGACCTTTGGGCAGATGCGAGCCCAATCGCTTGCGACGAAGGTGCTAGAACAGCTGAGCATGCGCCTTGAGGCGGGTCAGGTGACGGATGCCGAAGTCGCTGGCTTCTACCAGGTCTTCGGCACTGGGAACATTGCCGTCCTGCTGGCGGGATTGCCCGACTTCAAGCGCCTCTGTCAGCGCCCGATCCTAGCCGAGACGTTTGTGCAACTGGCCGAGTCCGACCCGGAGGCCTTGGTCGCTTCGATGGAGGGTGAAAACCTCGGTGCGGCCGGCTCGGCGGCGTATCTGGCTGGCCTACTGGGCGACCCGAGCTTGGTCGACCCGTTAGGGAAAATGCTGGCCAGGCGCGAGGCGAAGCTGAGACGCGAGGCCTTGCTGGCACTCAAGCAATTCGAGGACCCTCGCGCGTTGGGGTTGATCGCGGAGCGGGTCGACGACAGCGACCCAGCGATTCGTCTCTACGCTCTGAGACATGTGATTGGCCGCAGGTACTCGCTCGCCCTCCAGCGCGTTGCGTCGCTGGTTAACTCCCGAGAACTGTCTGATCGATCGCCGGCAGAGCGACGGCTGTTTTTCGAGGCCTACGGTGCGCTCGGCGGATCGACCGTTGTCGATTCGCTCGCACGACGCCTGAGACGGCGAGGCGGTTTTTTCCGTCGGGTGGACCCCGAGGGGGCTTTCAACGCGGCCGTCGGACTTTTGGCCACCGAGACGGTCACTGGGCGCGAGATCCTCCAGCAGGCGAGTGAATCCGGCAGCCCGCATGTCCGACAGGCTGCCCGGAGGGCGTTGAGCGGCGACACCGGGAAGGTCGACCACCGACCATGAGCGTGAGTTCGGTCTCTCACGCCCGGCATGCGCTCGCTGCCGAGCTAGTGCAGGACCTCTGGGTCGCTCTCCGATCGGCACAGCTCTATGAGCCAAGCAACGAAACCCTGAAACTGGCGGGCGAGAAGTTGGCGACCTGCCTACGATCGCTGCGCGAGCTCGACCAAGCAGCCAAGCTTGAGGTCGGCGACGACATCATCGAGGTCAACGGAACCCGTGTGCGCATGGAGCTGCATACCTACGAGCTGTACTCGAAGCTGCGGCAGTTCGTGAACGATCTCGGGGTCGGCGGATTCGAGTGGACCGGACCAATGGACGGAGACGAAGCGGCCCACTTCGCGGCTGTGGTTGGACGCTACCAGAGCAACGGGGGCGCGGCGCACGCGACTCTTGGTACGCGGCTCACTGAAGCCGGGATTCAGAATGTGGAGGTGCTGACGCGAGGCAGCGAAATCGTACACGATCCTTTTGCTGGTGCTGACGCCCTCACAAAAGAACGGGTCGGTGTCACGTACCGGATGGGGGTGGCGGTCGTTCGCGACCTGCTCGAGAGCCAACGGGAGGGTCGTTTGCCGCCGCGTTACCGAATCCGGCGTGCCGTCCAGTCCATCGTCGACGAGGTCCTCACCGAGGAGATGCTGATCCTCGGGATGACCTGCCTCCGGGACTACGATGAGCCCACGTTCACCCACTCCGTGAACGTATGCATCCTGTCGGTGTCGCTGGGTCATAAAATCGGTTTGACTCGGCTCGAGCTCTACAAGCTCGGATTGGCGGCGCTACTGCACGACGTCGGAAAAGTGGACGTGCCCAAGGGGGTGCTCAACAAGGCCGGTGGCTTGACCGACGATGAATGGAGCGTCATGCAGCGGCACACGACCTACGGGGCGTGGCGCCTGATCACCGACCGGGTAACAGGGACGATGCCGGCCCACGAGATGCTGGTGGCTTTCGAGCACCACCTCAACATTGACCTTTCTGGCTATCCGAAGCTTTATGCACCTCGTGAGCTCTCCTTCTACTCCAAGATCGTCGGTATCGCCGACGCCTTTGACGCAGGCACGACGCCTCGCGTCTACAAGACCGATCCCATCACCCCAGCCCGGATGGTCGAGATCCTCGAGGAACAGAGCGGGACTCGATTCGATCACGTCCTGGTCAAAGCGTTCATTAGCGTTCTCGGCATCGTTCCAGTCGGATCGATGTGTCTGCTCGACACCGGTGAAGTCGCGATCGTGATGAGCCCCGATCCGAGTCCCAAGAACCTTCGTCGACCCCAGGTCAGATTGATCGCGGCCGCCGATGGCACACGAATCGATGGACCAGAGGTGAGCTTGACGGAGAAGGATGAAGACGGACGGTACCCACGATCGATCGTCAAGGTGCTCGATCCCGACAAGTATGGGATAGATATACCGAGCCACTTCTCCGACGCGTGATGATTCGCCGCGAGGAGCGGTAGCCAGACGATAGAATCGGAAGCGGCTGGACGTGGGTCAAAAGGCGCCGGTAGATTGGCGTCCTTCATGGCACCCCGGTTTTCGCTCAGCACCTCTTTCTCCGACGTCAGCCGTCAGCTGGACCGATTGGCGGAGCGGGAGCTTGGCGTCGAGATCGCGCTCTACGACACGGAGTGGCTGCTCAATCTGGGCAAAACCACGGGGGTCAGAAAGCTCGGCGACGAGCTCGCCCAACGTGGGATCGAGGTCTCGGTCCACGCACCGATCTTCGATCTCAACCCCGGCAGTTTGGACCCCGTCGTACGCAAGCACACCCGACTCTGCTGGGAGCGCACGATCAGCGTAGCCGGTGCGTTGGGAGCCCGGCACGCCAACTTCCACACCGGGTACCTGCCCCTGTTGCCGGAGTCGACGCTTCCGGGCTGGATGGCCCTAAGCCTGGAAGTCTGGGAGAGGCTTGTAGGCCTCGCTGCCGACGCCAGCATTACGTTGCTGCTGGAGAACATGTTCGAGCCCACACCTCGAGTATTACTTGATCTCCGGGACCAGTTGGATGCCAGGCACCTCGGTTTTACCCTGGACGTGGCCCACGTTCACATTTTTGGTACCGTATCCATCGATACCTGGTGGCAGGAATTGGGGAGCGGAATCCGCGAGGTGCACCTGCATGACACGGACACCTTCTCGGACGATCATCTACTGCTCGGTGACGGGGCGATCGATTGGAAGAACGTATTTGAGAAACTCTTCCGCTATGCCCCCGACGCGATAAAGGTAATCGAGATGCCGGTGGAAGCGGGTCTGCAGAGCCTAGCTCGCATTCGGGCCGGTGGATACAGCGATATCCAGCTGGAGTTGTTGTGAAGCCAAAGCAAACACGGTGGTGGGCGGTCATGGCGATCGGCAGCGCGATCGGGCTGGCTGCGGGTCCGGCCCCGAACGCTGAGCGTGAACGCGTGATCATCCGGTTGGCGGACGCCGCCGCGGCGCGAGCCAACCTGCTCGCTAGCGTTCGAACGAGGGGAGTGACCCTGGACATCCGCCACCAGCGAGCGATTGTCGGACTCAAGGCGATTCATGGCCGATCGATAGCCGCGGCTCGGCAACCGCTCGAGGAAGCAGCGCAAGCTGGTGCGCTGGTCGAGATCGATAGGTTGTGGGTCATCAACGCCGTTGTCGCTGAGTTGGACCCTGAGTGGAAAGCGCGGCTCCAGGCCGATCCGAGCATCGCCGAGATCGTTCCGGATCGACGCTTAACGCTTGGCGAAAATTTCCGCTCGGTGCCGGTCGAAGCGAATCAGCTATCGGTACCCGAAGAACAGCTCGAACAACTCAAAGTACCCCAAGTGTGGGCTCAGGGCGTGACCGGACGCGGCGCGATCGTGGCCAACGTCGACTCGGGCGTCAACGGAGACGATGACACTTTCGGTGATCGTTGGCGAGGTCGCTTCGCCGGCGGCGACGCGAGCTGGCTCTCGCCGGTGTCGCTCACGGTGTTCCCGGAAGACGATTTCTCGATCGGAACCGGCCATGGGACCTCCACGATGGGTCTGATAACCGGAGGCAACCAGACGTACGGCGTTGCGTTTCACGCTACGTGGATCGCGGGCGATGCGTTCGAAAGCGGCGAAGGATTTGTCTCGAACGTGATCAAGATATTCGAGTGGTTGAGCGACCCCGATGGGGATCCAGCGACGCGCAGTGACGTACCAGATGTCGTGAGCAACTCGTTTGGCTTGACGAACACTGACGACTCGGGTCAGCTGGTGTGTGATACGATCTTTGATGACGCGATTGACGCGCTGGAAGCGGCCGGACCAATCGTGGTGTGGTCGGCCGGAAATGAGGGCCAGCAGGGCGTCACCTCGCCAGCGAGCCGTGCCGACTCACGGATCAACGCGTTCGCAGTCGGGTCGGTCGACGCGAGCAACGTTGTTGCCCAATCGTCGGGTCGCGGCCCATCAGCGTGTGGCGGCCCGAACGCCACCAAGCCGGATGTCGTCGCCCGCGGCGAAGGCGTTATCAGTCGCGGATTGTTCAACGATTTTCGGACCGTGAGCGGGACGTCGTTCTCGACGCCAATGGTCGCCGGGGTGGCGGCGTTGATGCGCTCCAAAGATCCCGACATCACGCCGGAGGATGCAAAGGCGATCTTGTTGGACACGGCGGTAGACCTAGGTTTCCCAGGTGACGACAACGACACGGGGGAAGGTCTGGTCGACGCGGAAGCCGCGTTGGCGAGGGTCAACCGGCCCGATCAGCAGGTCGCGCGGTTGGTCGGATTCACCGAGCCTGCGGGTGCTGTCAAGCTCGGGTTGTCCGGTATCGAAGATGCGCTCGTCCTGCGGCCCGGCGTGAGCGTGAGTTTGATTCCGATCCTGACCAATCATGGCGCTTCGGTGCCGCCCACAACCGCACTGTTATCGAGTCCGACGCCGGGAATCTCGGTCACTCGGTCGTCGATCCCGCTCACGTTGGCTGGTCCCGGCGGTGTCTTCGAGCCGGGCGACAACTCGACGTTCGGGATCGACATCGGAACATCGGTGAGTCAGGGCACGGACATCGTTCTGGATGTGACGATCCAAGGGGCGCAGATCGGACCCTTCCGGATGGTCCTCAAAGCCGGTGACCCGGTCGAGGGGGCTTTCGCGACCCATGATCGGGGTCAAGTTCGGCTGACGGTCACCAACTTTGGAGGGGTCGGTTTCTACACTGGAATCCACCAGAGCGGCTTCCGGTTACGCGGCAACGGCTTCCGGTTCCCGGCCACGAGTGACAACTGGCTCTTCCATGGTGGACTCATGGTGGGCGTTAGCGCCAACCAACTTTCTGACGATGTTCCATACGGAGAAAACACCCAGAACGCAACCGACTGGTCCCCGCTGGCCGGTTCCCCGATGGTTGTCGACGAGGCCGCCGGTGGTCAGCGCATCACAGCCCGCTATGATGACCGTCACGCACTGGCTCCACTGGGCGTCGAGGTGCGTCAGGAGAGTTTCGCGTTTGGCGAGCCTGGTGAGGACAGCTTTGTGCTGCTGCAGATCGTTCTCACGAACAGATCGTCACAAACGATAGGTGGGTTGCGCGTTGGATTGTTCGCTGATTGGGACCTGCCCGATGGCCAGGGAGGCGTCGCCGAGACGGTCGGTTGGGACCCGTCGCGGCTATTGGGCTTCGTCGAGGGCACTCAAGCGGGACAACCAGCGCTGGGCGTGGCCTGGCTGGACGATGTAACCCTTGCGCAGATCTCTTTCGCAGCTGTGACTCGCGCCGAGATTGTCAATAGCCTGGTTGGCAATCCCGGTACAACGCTCGTCCCTGCCGAGGCCCCCAACCTGTTCAGCGGGGAGTTCTCGGATCAAGAGAAGTGGGATGCCCTCACAAGCGGGCAATCGCAGACCAGCGTAGCACAACCGCAAGACGCTTTTCAGATCATCGGGCGGGGTCCATTGACGATTGGCGCAGGGGCCTCCGATACGGTGGCCGTTGCGATGTTGGCCGGAACGGATCGTCAGGCGCTGCAAGCCGCCGCCGAGTCTGCCCGCGACGCGTACTTTAATCGGGTGCTCGGCGTTCCTCCTCCTCCGCCTCCTCCGCCTCCCGAGGCGCTGGCCCTCGATCAGAACTTCCCAAACCCATTCAGGATGGGCCAACAGACCACGATACCGTTTACCGTGCCAGCGGCTGGCGGTGGCAGTGGTGCGCGTGTCGAGTTGATCGTTTACAACGTACTGGGGCAGCGCGTTCGGACGTTGGTTGACGGCGATATCATCGCCGGCGAACAAGCCGCCACGTGGGATGGCCAGGCAGATTCGGGTGTATCGGTCCCGGCCGGCGTATACGTGGTGCGACTCGTCGCCAGCGGCGCGGAGCGAACGATTCGCGTGCTTGTCGTTCGATAGGCCAGTGGACTCGATTCGACTTCTCGGGATCCGTTTTCACGCCATGGTCGGAGATCTGCCTCACGAACGGGAGATGTTGCAGCCGATCGAGGTCGACGTAGAGGTCATGGCTGATCTCGACGAATCCGCGGATGCGGATTCACTGACCGTGGGTATCGACTACAGGCAGGTATATCAAGCGGTCCGCGACACCATCAGCGATGACCCTGAGCATGCACCCCGGCTGCTGGAAGCGCTTTGCGCGCGGATCGCAGATCGCGTCATCGAGTTAGACCGAGTTGATAAGGTCCGGGTCTGCTGCCGCAAGCCGTGGGCTGCCTTGCCAGGCCCGGTGGATCGGGTGGAAGTCGAGGTTTGCCGCCCGTGAAACGAGCGCCGGTACAGCGAGCGTACCTGAGCTTGGGCGCCAACATGGGCGATCGCGTACAGAACCTAGGCCTGGCACGGGCATCCTTGATCGCGTTGCCCGATGGCGTTCGAATGGTATCGTGCTCTGCCGTCATTGAAACAGCTCCCGTCGACTATCTGGACCAACCAGATTTTCTCAACCAGGTGATCGGGTTGGACACAAAGCTGGAACCCCTCGAATTGCTCGAAACGTGTATGGCGATCGAGCAGCGGATGGGGAGGGATCGGGGCGCGACCCCACGGGGCGGACCGCGATCTATAGACATTGACATCCTGTTGTACGGTGGGGTGGGGCTCGATGAGCCTGGGCTGACGATTCCACATCCGAGGCTGGCCGAGCGACCCTTCTTTATCGAGCTGTGTAACCAGGTTGGCGTGCCAATCGCCTGGCTGCCAGAAACTTCGCGTTCCTGCGTCGAGGCCACATGACGATGCGTGCGAGCGTCAACACCTTCAGCCAGATGAAGGCGGACGGCGAGAGGGTCGTGTTTCTCACCGCCTACGATTGGATGCTGTCTCGCTATGTGGCCCAAGCACGGGTCGACGGGATACTAGTTGGAGACAGCGTAGCCCAAGTATTCGGGGGCCATGATTCGACCCTCCCGGCGACCCTCGACGAGATGATCTACCACGCTCGCGCTGCCCGGCGCGGTGCCCCGGAGATCTTTCTGATCGTCGACATGCCGTTTCTCTCGTTTCAGATCTCCCCGGAGGACACGCTTCGCAACGCGGGCCGGGTGATGAAGGAGACTGGCGCGCAGGGGGTCAAGCTCGAAGGCGGTGCTCGATTGGCCGAAACGATCCGGCGGCTGACCGATGTCGGCATTCCGGTGATGGGCCACCTTGGACTGACACCACAGTCGATCCACGCGTTTGGCGGCTACGGCCTCAGGGCGGCAGATGAGACGTCGGCAGATGAATTGGTTGCTGATGCGATCGCATTGTCCGAGGCTGGTTGCTTCGCGATCGTGTTGGAGAAGATACCTCGTGCTCTAGGTGCCCGAGTGACAACCAAGATCCCAGCGGTCACGCTCGGGATCGGCGCTGGTCCCGAAACCGACGGCCAGATCTTGGTCACCCACGATGTTCTCGGGATGACACCTGACTTCAGACCGAAGTTTGTCCGCCGTTACGCCGACCTCGATCAGGTCGTTGCTGGCGCTCTCGAAAAGTTCGTGGCCGATGTCCGAACTGGACGATTTCCGGGAGAAGCAGAATCGTTCGAGTGACTCCGTCGCGTGTCACTTCGATCTCGGAGTGTCGACACGCTCTTTGCGATGAGCGAGAGGCCGGGCGGCGGATCGGGTATGTCGCCACCATGGGACACTTGCACGAAGGACATCTGTCGCTGATCGATCGGGCAAGAGAGTCGACCGATTGTGTAGTTGTATCGGTGTTCGTCAATCCGTTGCAGTTTGGTCCGACCGAAGGTTTCGAGGCCTACCCCAGGGATCTCGACCGCGATCTCGATTTGTGCGCAGATCGTGGGGTCGAGCTGGTTTTCGCGCCTGACGAGAGCGAGATGTACGCACAAACCCCAGTTACTCGTATCACGATGAGTGGCGTGACCGACGGGCTCGAGGGCGCAGCTCGTCCCGGCCACTTCGATGGCGTTTTGACGGTTGTGATGAAATTGTTCCAGATCGTTCAGCCAGATGCAGCCGTGTTCGGCCAGAAGGACGCGCAGCAGGCCGCCGCTATCCTCAGAATGGTATCGGACTTGGCGGTTCCGGTGGAGATCGTGGTCGCCCCAACGGTCAGAGAAGAGGATGGCCTGGCGTGTTCGAGCCGCAACGTGTTTCTCACCGGTCCAGAGCGTCAATCGGCCACTCGGTTGTTCGGAGCGCTTCGCCGTGCGCAAAAGCTGGTCACCAACGGCGAGCGAGGGGCCGGCCAGCTGGAGGTCGCAATGCAAGATGTCTTGTCGGCCGACGACAGGATAGAGGTCGAGTATGCAGCCGTCGTCGATGGTCGCTCGTTTCAACCGCTGAGGGTCGTGACGCCCGGCGCACTCGCTGCCGTGGCCGCGCGGGTCGGCTCCACGCGCTTGATCGACAACATGTGGCTCATGTCCGATGTCGACTGACGGATCGCTGGCGGCAGTGATCCTGGCGGCTGGCCGGGGGACCAGGATGAAGTCGGAACTGGTCAAGGTGCTCCACCCGCTCGCTGGCCAGCCAATGATCATGCATGTCATCGACGCGGTCGAAGCGGCGGGCGCGAAAAAAACGGTCTGCGTGGTCGGTTATCAGAGTGATCGAGTCGGTGAGGTCGTAGCTGACCGCGACACAGTCGAACTGACAGTTCAGGAGGAGCCCCTCGGAACCGGACATGCACTAGCGTGTGCGGGTCCAAACCTAATGGGTTTCGACGGCGACGTGCTTGTTTGCTGCGGAGATACTCCGTTGCTAACTGGAGCGTTGTTGAAGGCGTTGGTCGACGACCATCGTTATAATGACGCGCCGGCTACGATGCTTTTCGCCACGCTCGATGATCCAAGCGGGTATGGTCGTGTCGTCACTGACAGCGATCAGCGTGTTGCGGCGATCGTCGAGGAGGCCGATGCCGACGTCGACACGCTGAGCATTTGTCGGATCAA
This sequence comes from Gemmatimonadota bacterium, assembly GCA_039588915.1. Taxonomy (GTDB): domain Bacteria; phylum Gemmatimonadota; class Gemmatimonadetes; order JACCXV01; family JAHWKZ01; genus CAMYLR01. Next base: position 40,690 of record JBDGYV010000009.1, on the reverse strand, counting down.
TGCCGGTGTGTACTGTTTTCATTGGCCAACCGTCTACCCGCTGCTTGCGGATTTGGGAACAACCAACTCCCAGGGCGAACGCTATCTGACCGATGTCATGAAGTTATTATCGGCGGCGGGCACACCCGGGCATTTGTGTGAAGCGCCGGACCCGCAGGAGATACTGGGCGTCAACGATCGGGTGCAGTTGGCGATGGCAGATGCGGTCTTGCGCAATCGAACGCGGTAGCGACTGATGCTCAAGCGGGCAGAGAGTAACTACCGGGAGTCGCTGTCCGAGGCGGTTGCCGCACGACTGGCCGGGCGCGGCGCGACGGACCGCTTGGATCATGTGCGTTCGGTCGCGGCCACCGTCGAGCAGATCGCGAGGGGGGGCGGTTGGCCGCAAGCCGTCGTTGAGGCATCGACCAGGGCGGCTTGGTACCACGACGCACTGAAAGCCGATTCGATCGATGAATGGCTCCGTTTCATCGCCGCGGTTGGCCAGGAGCCGGATGGCTGGGCAGCCTCCAACGCGCCCAAGCTGCTGCACGCGCACGCTGCCGCTGCCTGGGCGGTCGTCGAGTGGGCTGAGCAGGACACCGAGGTCCTGGCCGCCGTGCGACACCATCCAACAGGTCATCCGGATTGGGGAACGGTCGGCTGGCTTCTCTACGTGGCGGACTTCTGTGAGCCCCTGCGCGACCACGCGCAAGAGATTCAGACCGCCTCTCTGATCGTTCTCGCGGGACAGGGTCCGGCTGGGCTCCGGCGTGCCGCCGCTCGAGTGCTTGATCACCGTGTCCATTGGCTGGTGGAGCGCGAGCGGCCGGTTCACCCGCTGAGTTGGGCTGCGCTGATCGCGAGCGCCGAGACATAGCGGTGCTCAACGTCTTCCGGAGGGGAGCTCTCGAGGTCGGTGCGATCGCCCTCTTCGGGATCGTGGTCGGCGCCTTTCTAATGTCGACCATCGCCCGGCACACGGGATCTGGCCCACAGCGTGGACCAGAATCCACCCAAAGTGGTGATGCAGAGCCCCCAGTGGATCGAGCCCGAATCCGGGTTCAGGTACGGAATGGCTCGGGAGTGTCAGGTGCAGCCGGCGAGGTGACCACTTTTCTTCGCGAGGCGGGATTTGATGTGGTCGATTATGGCAACGCCGACCGGTTCGACTACGAGCGAACCCGAATCATCGATCGGATGGGCTCCTCGGTTGCTGCGCGCGAAGTAGCGGCGGTGCTTCCCGGTGTCCCGATCGAGTCGAGCCCGGATCCGACCTTGTTCCTGGACGTGACGATCGTGATCGGCCGGGACCTCGACTCCGTCCTTGCTGGCTCAAGAAAGGGCCCGTCGCGTTCCGGTTTAGATTGGCGTGGCTGGCTAGACCGACTGACTGGTGGGTAGGAACCGATAGTTGTTGCAGCGGTTCCCGCCCACAGCTACAATAGGCCGCCGCCTGTAAACGGGGAACTCTATGCCTGGCAAGAAAAAAACGAAGCGCAAAACGGCTGGGAAGAAGAAAGCCGCCAAGAAGAAGACCGCCCGGAAGAAGACTATCCGCAAGAAGACTACGAAGAAGATGGCCGTTCGGAAGAAAAAGACGGCCAAGAAAAAGAAGGCCGTTCGGAAGAAAAAGACGGCCAAGAAAAAGAAGGCCGTTCGGAAGAAAAAGACGGCCAAGAAAAAGAAAGCCGTCGGCAAGAAGAAAGCGACCAAGAAGAAAAAAGCCGTCAAGAGAAAAGCCCCCCGTGTATACCGCAGCCAGGCGTTTTTCGACCACTTTCGCGAGAAGCTTCTCGAGAAGCGAGGCCGAATCGAGCGTCGTTTGCACGATCTCCGAGACGAGTTGCGGGGCCTTCAAGAGCGACCGCGGGAGTTAGAAGAGTGGGCGCAGGAAGAGAAGGACCGCGACATCTTGATTCGGCTCGAGCAGCGGGAGCAGGGAGAGCTCAGCAGGATCCAAACTGCGATGGCGCTGATTGACTCGAGGCAATATGGAAAGTGTCAGGTTTGCAGGCGGCCGATCCTGCGGGCCCGGCTCGAGGAGATCCCGACTGCCTTTCGTTGTATAAAGCACTCCGGCTGACCCCGAGATTCTAGCCGGCGCGTGAACGCTCCGATCATCGCTATCGACGGTCCGGCCGGGACAGGCAAGTCCTCCACCGCTCAAGGTGTCGCCTCTGCGCTGCAGTGGGCGTACGTGGACAGCGGAGCGTTCTACAGAGCAGCCGCGCTGTTGGCGCTACGCTACGACGTCGATCTCGAAGACGCGTCCGGACGAGCAGCATTACGTGACCGTCTGGGGAGCGCGCGCATCGACCAGCGGATGGTTGGGGGGAGACTCCGGACGTGGCTCGACGGGACGGACATCACCGATCCGATCCGGTCACCGGCGGTTACCCGGACTGTTTCCCGGGTTGCCGAGGACCCATCGGTACGCTCCATCGTAAACCAAGACCTCCGGCGGCGTGTCGGCGATAGCCCGGCCGTGGTTGATGGGCGGGACATCGGGACGGTTGTATTCCCGGATGCGTTTCTGAAGGTCTACCTGGTCGCTTCACTGGAGGAACGGGCCCGCCGGCGAGCGAGCGAGGTGGAGCCTGAGGGGCAAGAACTCGACGCGGCGCTCCTGGCGAGCTACGCGCAGGGCCTTGCCGAGCGGGATCGGCAGGATCGAGAGAGAGCCGCGGCGCCCCTGGCCGCGGCCCCCGATGCCGTTCGCCTCGACACGACGAACCTGGATCTGGAGGCCCAGATCGGGCGGGTGGTTCGGATGGCCCGGGATCGGATGAATCGGACGCCTTAGGCCGGAATCGCTTGACAGAGAGTAAAAACGGCCGGTATCTTCACAACTTCCCCGAGTTGCGGGTACAAACATACACTTGAAACCGGGCCCTGAAGCGCTTTTTGTCTATGATTGACCCAACCGACACCTCCCCCGGAGGTGGCCCCGAATCTAGCGGCGTCGCCGTTGATCCTCGCGAGCCTGCCGAGGCGCCACTGCGCGTTTCTGCCAACGAGTTGGTCCCAGAAGACCCAAAACCCACCGCCGAACAGCTGAACATTCGTCCTGATCTTTTCGACGAAGATGAGTACTCGCTCGATGAGTACCAGGAACTCCTTGGCATCTATGAGGAATCGATCCAGGACATCAAGGAGGGCCAGATCGTCACCGGGCACATTCTGCGCGTGGACGAGAACATCGTTGTTCTCGACGTCGGGTTTAAGAGCGAGGGAGCGGTTTCGCTCGATGAGTTCAAGGATACAGATCCGATGGATGTCGGAGCCGAGGTGGACGTTTTCCTCGAGAACCTGGAGGATAAAGAGGGCCGCGTCGTCCTATCGAAGAAGAAAGCCGACTTCTTCAAGGTTTGGGACAAGATTCGGCTCGCCTACGATGATGGCACGCTCGTCCAGGGCACGCTCGCCAGAAAGATCAAGGGCGGAGTAATCGTCGATCTGTTTGGAGTAGACGCCTTTCTACCGGGGTCTCAGATCGCGCTCCGTCGCGTTCCCGACATTGATGCCCTCATCGGACAGACGATGGAGTTCAAGATCATCAAGCTGAACAAGCGGCGTCGAAACATCGTCGTGAGCCGGCGAACCATCCTCGAGCAGATCAGAGAGCAGAAACGAGGCCGGCTCCTAACCGAGATAGCCGTTGGCCAGCTACGCACAGGCATCGTCAAGAACATCACCGATTTCGGCGCATTTATCGACCTGGGCGGTGCCGACGGCCTGCTGCATATCACCGATATGTCATGGGGCCGGGTGGGTCATCCATCCGAGCTCGTATCGATAGGCGATGAGCTCGAGGTGAAGATTCTCGACCTCGATTTGGAGAACAACCGAATCTCTCTGGGCCTCAAACAACTACAGCCGTATCCGTGGGAGGGTGTCGCCGAGAAGTTCCCGGTAAACACCCGCATCAATGGCAAAGTGGTGTCAATCACGAACTATGGCGCCTTTGTCGAGCTCGAGAAGGGGGTTGAAGGGCTGGTCCACATATCGGAGATGTCGTGGACTCGTCACATCAAGCATCCCTCCAAAGTCGTCTCAATCGGAGACGTTATCGAGGCCGTCGTGCTCAACGTGAACCAGGAAGAAGAGAAGATCTCCCTCGGGATGAAGCAAATCGAGGAAGATCCTTGGAACGGCCTGGCGGAGAAATATCCGGATGGCACGATCTTGAACGGGACGGTCCGGAACCTGACCACTTTTGGTGCATTCGTCGAAATCGAAGAGGGGATCGACGGCTTGGTACACATCAGCGACATGTCTTGGACGCGGCGAATTCACCATCCGAGCGAGGTCGTTCGCAAGGGCGAAACCGTGAAGGTTCAGGTTCTCAACATCGACGCGGAGAACAAACGGATCTCCCTGAGCATCAAGGATCTCGAGGAGAACCCGTGGCCGGGGCTCGGTGATAAGTACGCGGTGGGAGTCGAAACCGACGCCAAATTACTGCGCCTGCTCGACAAGGGGGTCGTGGTCGATCTCGATGGCGAGGTGGAAGGTTTCGTTCCGATATCACAACTCGGCTATCGGAATCTCGAGAACCCATCCGACAAGTTCCGCGAAGGTGACCTCATGGTTCTCAAGGTCATCGAGTCGGATCCGGATAACCGCCGGATCGTTCTGTCGGTGATCGATATCCCCAGTCACCGCGATCGGCCGGACATCGACTCCGAACCAGAGGAGTTAGCCGACGCCGATGAGGCCGCTGAAACTGATGAGACCGCCGAAACTGATGAGGCCGCCGAAACTGATGAGGCCGCGCCGGAAGAAGAACTGTCTGACGAGGAACCACCTACCGAAAAGGCGGAAGCGCTCGCTGAAGCCAACCCCGACGCAACCGGGGAGGACGTGGCCGGGGACGGAGCCGAAGCCTAGCTCTCCTCGGGCGGCGTTCGGCGCATGATATCGATCTCTACCCCCAACGCTTTCCTAGACCGCGTTAGACCGTGGGCCATACTTGCGGTCTCCCTCACCGTCGCCTGTATTTCGCGTGATCGCATACCAACCCTGAGCGATCGTCCACTCACGCGGGCTGAAGCCCGAGTCGCTGAAGACGCATACCAGAACGGCCTCAGCTTGATCGAGGCCGGCAGCTATCGGGCGGCGCTGGATGAGTTCACGCGGGTTGTAGAGGAGTACCCCTCCAGTGAGAACGCTGCGCTTGCGCTGTACTGGCAGGGCCGATCCCACTATCAGCTCGATGATGATCGGGGTGCGGCCGCGGCGCTCGCGAGATACCTGAGCTTGTCGCCGACGGTTCCACGCCGGGAGCACGCCACGCTGCTGTTGGCTAACGCCTACTATGGGCAGGGCGAATTCGAGAACTCGCTCGCGACGACACTGGAGATCAAAAAAGCCTCGCGTGAACGTCTGAGCGCATTCTTGGATTTGTCGCTCGACCTGCTGGAACGCCTGCCACGGCAGATCATCGAAGACACCTCGCAATTCGAGTCCGACCGGAACTGGCTCGCACCGTTTTATCTGCAATCGGCTCGCTGGGCGCATGCAGCTGGGGACTCGAAACTCGCGCGCTCGCTGGCGCGCCAAGTCGAAGGCGTAGCCGGCTTGCCGGATGCCATGCGCGCCGAGGCTGCCGCCCTAGCGGCGGGTGCAGTCACCACCGCGCCCCCAAAGCTCGGCCTGATCGCCCCGATCGAGGGCCGGTTTGCCAACGTCAAAGAAGAGATCCAAAGGGGCGTCCAACTCGCGATGGAAGAGGTCAATCGCGGCAGAACGCCACCCTACGAGCTGGTTTCTCGTTCGACAGCCAGCGACCCAGATTCGACCATCGGCGTGATTCGAGCCCTCGCTCGAGGCGATCGCGTCCAGGCGGTCCTCGGACCGTTGACGAGCGAGTTCGCAATCCCCGCAGGACGCGCCGCGCAAGAGGAAGGTATCGCGTTGGTGAGCCCGACCGCGACCGATGCTCGCTTGTTGGAGATAGGCCCGCGGGTGTTTACCGTAAACGCACTCGACGGGGCGATCGGCCATATCATTGGGCTGTACGCAACGCAGAACCTGGGTCGCAAGCGGTTCGCGATACTGGCTCCCGAAAACGCCTACGGACGCATTCAAACCGACGCTTTCGTCAGCGCCGTCGAATCGGTCGGTGCACGAGTCGTGTATCGTGGTACCTACCCACCCGGGTCGACCGGATTTACCGATCGGCTCGGAGAGATCGTAAGGGCCGGAGCAGATGCTGTCTTTCTGGCAACGAACCGATCCAATGAGGCGCTACGGATCCTCAACCAGATGGCGTTCTTTGAGCTTCGCGACCTGTTGCCACTCGGCACCGACGCCTGGAACGATGAGATGTTCGCTGTCCAGGGGCGCCGATTCACGCGCGGCTATTTTGCCGACACGTTTAGCCGTGATCCTGCGATCACGAGTTGGGGGGCTTTCGCCGAACGCTATGAAGCCCGGTACGGTGAACCGGCCGATAATCGGATCGCGGCGTGGGGCTATGACGCCGCTCGCTTGGCGATCGAGCACTTCGTTGTTGGGGGTGGTGGGACTGCCACCGCTGTTGGCCACGAGTATCGGGGCGCATCCGGCCTATTTCGGTTCACCGACGTTGGAACCCGACGCGCGGTGATCGTGCATCGAATCGAGAGCGGCCAGGCGACGGCCGTCGACTGGTAGCCAGACGATGAGTGATCGACTCGAAGACCTGGGCGCCCGCGAGGAGCTGGCTCTGCTGGGCGGTGGGATCGACCGCCTGGAGGCACAACACGCCAAGGGTAAGCTGTCAGCTCGGGAACGGATCGACCTGCTGCTCGATGAGGACTCGTTCTTCGAGTTCGACATGCTCGTCACCCATCGCACCGAGGAATTCGGGCTCAAGTCCCAGAGAATCCCCGGGGATGGCGTCGTAACCGGGCACGGCACGATCAACGGCCGGACCGTCTACGTCTTCAGTCAAGACTTCACAGTATTCGGCGGTTCGCTGTCCGAGGCGCACGCTGAGAAGATCTGCAAGGTAATGGATCTGGCGTTGAAAGTGGGCGCTCCGATCATCGGACTCAATGATTCGGGAGGCGCGAGGATACAGGAAGGTGTGGCGTCACTCGGTGGGTACGCTGAGATATTTCTACGCAACACACTGGCCAGTGGAGTGGTGCCACAGATCAGCGCGATTCTCGGCCCCTGCGCTGGTGGCGCTGTCTACTCGCCGGCCCTTACCGATTTTGTATGCATGGTCGAGGGCATCTCATACATGTTCGTGACCGGGCCAAACGTGGTGAAGACGGTCACCCACGAAGAGGTGTCCTTTGACGAGCTTGGTGGAGCCGCTGTGCATGCGACCAAGAGTGGAGTGAGTCACTTCACTTTCGCGGACGAGGTGGCTTGCTTGAGAGGGATCCGCGATTTGGTCGACTACTTGCCGTCCAATAATCAGGAGGATCCTCCAATTGTCGATTCGGACGACGACTGGTACCGACGCGTACCGGAGCTAGCCGACGCGGTTCCCGACAACCCGAACAAGCCGTACGATGTCCACGGGATCATTCAAAGGATCGTTGACCAGGACTCTTTTCTCGAGGTCCAGGCCGGGTACGCCCCGAACCTGGTCGTGGGTTTTGCCCGACTGGCAGGACGCTCGGTCGGCATCGTCGCCAATCAACCAGCCGTCCTCGCTGGCGTACTCGATATCAATGCCAGCTTAAAAGGGGCGCGTTTCGTTCGGTTCTGTGACGCTTTCAACATCCCGCTGATCACGTTCGTCGACGTTCCTGGATTTCTGCCCGGCACCGGCCAGGAGTGGGGCGGGATCATAAAGCATGGGGCAAAGCTGTTATACGCGTACTGCGAAGCCACGGTGCCAAAACTGACGGTGATCCTGAGAAAAGCGTACGGGGGTGCTTACGACGTCATGTCGTCCAAGCACATTCGTGGGGATTTAAATCTCGCTTGGCCCACTGCAGAGATAGCGGTTATGGGACCCAAGGGGGCGGCGGAGATCCTGTGGAGAAAAGAGATCCAAGCCGCGGATGACCCCGAGGCGGTTATCGATCGCCGCACCGAGGAGTTCCGAGAGCGGTTCGCTAACCCGTACATCGCCGCCGAAAGGGGCTACGTGGATGCCATCATCGATCCGGTGGAGACACGCTCGAGGCTCGTCAGCGGTCTGCTTGCGGTACTTAACAAGCGCGATGCCAACCCGACCAGAAAGCACGGCAACCTTCCCCTGTAAGTCTCTTTGCCGCAATCCTTAAGGCGTGCTATATCAAGTGTGACATGAGACCTGGATCGGAAACGAAGAACTGGCGCCGGGTGCTGATCGCCAACCGCGGTGAGATCGCGGTCCGCGTCATCAGAGCTTGTCAAGAAACGGGGCTCGAGGCCGTGGCGGTGTTCTCTGAGGCCGATCGACGCTCACCGCACGTCTGGCTGGCGGACCGAGCCGTGGAGATCGGACCTGCGGTGGCTGCCGAATCGTACCTTTCACCTGAGCGGATACTAGATGCCGCCAAGCGAACCGCCGCCGACGCGGTGCATCCTGGGTACGGGTTCCTGGCCGAAAACGCGAGCTTCGCGGAGGCGGTTGAAGCCGCCGGCTTGGCGTGGGTCGGCCCACCACCGAGAAGCATCCGGATCATGGGGGAGAAGACCTCGGCCAGACGGTCAATGGCGACAGCCAAGGTGCCGGTCATTCCAGGAACGCTGGAACGACTCGATGACATAACGACAGCCGGCGCGGAGGCGAACCGCATCGGATACCCTGTACTCCTCAAGGCGGCTGCCGGTGGAGGGGGAAAGGGGATGCGCGTGGTAGAGAGGGAAGCCGATCTGAAAGCCGCGCTGGCCGCCGCATCCCGCGAGGCTGCGGGCGCTTTCGGCGATTCAGATGTCTACATGGAAAAGTATCTCCCTGAGGCCCGGCATATCGAGATTCAAGTAATAGCAGACGCAACCGGTCACGCGATTCATCTCGGCGAACGAGAGTGCTCGCTACAGCGCCGCCATCAGAAGGTAATCGAGGAAGCGCCAGCGCCAGGCTTGAGTGCGGAGCTACGCAACGAGATGGGTCGGCTCGCCGTCGCGGCCGCCCAAGCGGTCGACTACGTCGGAGCCGGCACGGTGGAGTTCCTCATGATCCCAACCGGCGAGTTCTACTTCCTCGAGATGAACACCCGTATCCAAGTTGAACACCCGGTAACCGAGATGGTGACCGGTGTCGATCTGGTGGGTCTTCAACTCGAGATCGCCGCTGGGGGCGAGCTGCCCTTGAGTCAAGCTGAAGTCGAGTTGCGCGGTCACGCGATCGAGTGCCGGATAGCGGCTGAGGACGCGACAGGAGGATTCCTTCCCGCCACCGGCACGGTTACGTCGTACCGCGAACCAGGCGGGGTAGGCGTTCGATTCGACAGCGGTATCGAGGCAGGTGTCGAGATCACCCCCCACTACGACCCGTTACTCGCCAAGTGCATCGGCTGGGGACGAACACGGGGTGAGGCTTTGAGCCGGGTCGATCGAGCCCTCGCCGAGACAGAGATTGGAGGGCTCATGACCAATCTCGGTTTTCTGCGCGCGTTGTTGGCCGAGCCAGCGGTCGCCGAAGGACAGGTCACAACGCGCACACTGGAGAGACGCGCACAGGCGATCGTCTCGCGGATGGCGCAAGAGGCCCGCCTCGAGGAGCCACTGGCGGCGGCCCTGGCGGCCTGGCGTAGGGACTCTCTTCGGCCGGCGCCGACCACGAGCCTCGCCAGTCCGACCACATCGGATGGTCGAGCTGGCTGGAGAGCAACTCGCCCCTGGGTGTGGTACCGATGATCGAGAAAGCCACCGTCGAAGCGATCGTCCAGAGGCTCGCCTATGGCGGCGAGGGCGTCACGCACGTCGATGGGCTGGTCGTCTTTGTGCCGTGGACCGTGCCCGGCGAGAAGGTGCGGGCGACCGTTGTCGAGCGTCACCCGCGCTACGCGAGGGCAAGACTCGAAGCTGTGCTGGAACCCGCCGCAGCTCGAATCGAGCCGCGTTGCCCAGTTTTTGGTTCTTGCGGGGGATGTCAGCTCCAACATCTGACCGTGGCCGCCCAACGCGAAGCCAAGGCCCAGGCGGTAGTCGATGCAATGGAGAGGATCGGCGGTCACCGAGGGCTCGATGGGTTGGTGTGCGAGCCGGCAGCCAGCGGTTGGGGATACCGAAAACGAGCGGTCGTCTCCTGGCGCTGGACGGGCGATGAGCTCCATTTCGGGTATCACCATGCCAATGAGCCTCGCCGCATCATATCAATCGGCGGCTGCCCGATCGTTAACGATCAAATAGACGTACAACTAGCGAGGCTGCGTGGGGCGCTCGAACTGGCTCTTCGTGACCACGCGGTTGCATGCGACTCTGGAATCCTGGAAGGCCGACTGGCGCTCCGGTGTCTACCTCCGGGGCCGGTGCAGGCGGGATTGTTCGTCCACCAGGCCGATCTCGCGCCCATCCTGGCTGGCGCCCTCTCTGACAACGCCGACATCGAAACGACGTGGGGGGGCTGGCGTACCGAGTCGAGTCTCACGCTCGCGACCGATGCCCCACGGTTAACCAGCCGTTTTCAGTATCGGGGCTTGGATCTCAGGATCGGCTTCGATAGTTTCATCCAAGCCGACCTCAGCGGCGCCGAGAGATTGTACGACGCGGTGGTCGAGGCCGTCGGGCCCGCATCCGGCAAGCGCGTGATCGATGCCTACGCCGGCATCGGGGTGGTTGGGTGCCAACTGGCGGCTGCGGGCGCTGTCGTGACAGCGATCGAAGCTCATTCGGGGACCGCCTCCGATTTGCGAGCCAACGCCCACTCGAATGTCGCCACTGGGTCAGTACACGTGCTGGAGTTGCCCGCTGACCGAGTGGAGTGGTCTCGACCTAGGCCCGAGATCGTCGTCCTGAACCCCCCGCGAGGCGGTTGCCCGCGGCGGATCCTCTCGGGAATCTCGGCCTCGCCGGCGAAACGGCTGGTCTACGTGGCGTGCAACCCCGCGACATTGGCTCGCGATGTGCGCCGGCTGGGCACGGGCTGGCGGCTCGAATCCCTGCGCGCATTCGATCTCTTTCCGCAGACAGCTCATGTCGAAGCCGTGGCCGTGCTGTCGCGGCCGGATCGATGACCGCAAGGAAGCACTATATCGTAACGCCCGACGGCGTCGAGACGTCGTATCGTGTGACGCTGCTGGGGACCGACGATGGTTGTGAGATCAAAGTCGAACACGGTGACGAGTCATGGACCTTCTCTGTCGTGGCTGGGCCCGGCGACGCTCAAGCGTGGGTCGAAGGCCGACCCAGACGCGTCGAATGGCGAGCCAGTGCCGGCGACAAGGGAGCGGTGGTGTTGGACGGCTCTCGCTACGGGTTCACCGTGGTCAGTGAAGCACGCCATAGGCTGGCTTCATTGGCGCCCCACGTGTCCGACAGCACGCAGAAGATCCATGCTCCCATGCCGGGGTTGGTACTAGAGGTCGAGGTCGAGGAGGGACACCACGTCCATGCTGGGGAAGGGCTGGCGATTATCGAGGCGATGAAAATGGAAAACGAGATCACAGCACCAATTGATGGAGTCGTCCGCGATCTCAGAATACGATCCGGGCAGCCGATCGAGCAGGGATTCTTTATCTGTGCCATCGAGCCCCCGAGCGAGCCAGAATGATCCCCCCATCTGCGAACACCGACGGCGACCGATGGAGAAAGGAGACCCTCGAGCCTCACCTCGAGCGCTCCCCTGAACGTAAACCGGGATTTGAGACGAGCAGCGGACATCCGATCGAACCCTGCTACACGGCCGACTCGATCTCAGACAGTGGCGTGGCTTCCGACCATCCCGGTGAGCCACCATTCACCCGCGGCATTTACCCCAACATGTACCGCGGCCGGCTATGGACAATGCGCCAGTACGCTGGATTCGGAACTGCCTCTGAGACTAACGCACGATTCAAGTTCTTGCTCGACCGTGGACAGACAGGCCTCTCGACGGCGTTTGATCTTCCAACCCAGATGGGCATGGACTCGGATGATCCACGGGCCAGCGGGGAAGTCGGTCGTGTCGGCGTCGCGATCGACACGCTGGATGACATGCGACGTCTGTTGCTAGACATCCCGCTAAGTGACGTATCGACATCAATGACGATCAACGCCACCGCAACCACGCTCCTGGCGCTGTACACGCTCGTCGGAGAAGAGCAGGGAACTGAGCTCGGCGCGCTCCGGGGAACAGTCCAGAACGACATCCTGAAGGAGTACATCGCTCGTGGAACGTACATCTACCCACCGGAGTTCAGTTTGCGGCTGATCGTCGATTCGTTCGCGTGGTGCGCGCAGGAAACTCCGCGTTGGAACCCGATCTCGATCTCCGGCTATCACATCCGTGAGGCTGGCGCCAATGCGGCCCAAGAGATCGCGTTCACGTTCGCCAACGCGATCTGTTACGTCGAGGCAGCCCGCGAAGCCGGGATAGATGTCGACACGTTCATAGGTCGGTTGTCGTTCTTCTTTGGCGTTCACAACAATTTGTTCGAGGAAGTCGCCAAGTTTCGAGCCGCCCGCAGGATCTGGGCGGACTTGGTGGGGAACCGCTTTGGTGCTGCCGACCCGTCCGCTGCCAAACTGCGGTTCCACACGCAGACCGATGGTGCAACACTGACCGCGCAACAACCATTGAACAATGTCGTCCGCGTCACCTTGCAGGCCCTGGCGGCGGTCCTCGGTGGCACCCAGAGCCTTCACACAAACAGCTACGACGAAGCGCTGGCATTACCCTCGGAGCGATCGGCAGGTTTGGCCCTGAGGACGCAGCAGATTCTAGCCCACGAAAGCGGTGTCACCGACACCGCTGATCCGCTCGGAGGCTCGTTCTACGTTGAACGGCTGACGGTCGATCTCGAAGAGAGAGCGCGCGCATACCTCGACCAAATCGAGGACATAGGTGGTTCAGTAGCGGCAATTGAAGGTGGGGTTTTCCAGAGCGAGATCGAGCGTGAGGCATACCAGCACCAGCGGCGGGTTGAGAACGGCGAGGAGGTCGTGGTTGGCGTCAACCGTTGGGCTGAGACGGATGAGCCGTCATCGGAAATCCGGACCGCTGATACCGAAGAGCTCGCCGGACGCCAGACCGAACGGCTCGCGGAATGGCGGGCGAATCGGGACTCGACGCAGGTGGAGAACGCACTGGACGCGTTGTCGTCCATAGCGAGCAGCAAGAAAAACCTAATGCCTGGTATCCGCGCAGCGTGCATCGTTGGTGCCACCGTCGGCGAAATCGCTGATGTATTTCGTGACATCGGGGGTATCTACAAGGACCCCACCGCCGGTCGTCCCTGAAGGTATAGATCACGAGGAGGAGCGTTGCCGACTTACGTCTACAAGTGTGTTCAGTGCGACAGTGCATTTGAGGTCTTTCAGAAGAAGGCCACTCGCGCCCGAGCCCGCCGTTGCCCGGAGTGCGGCGGACGCGCCGAACGCCAGATCTCAGGCGGAGCTGGTTTTCTCTTCAAGGGTTCGGGGTTCTACACCACCGACTACCGGAGTGACGAGTACCGATCAAAGGCATCGGCGGATAAGGAAACCGGATCTGGCAAGAGCGAGAAACAGGAAAACAAGAAGACAAGGAAGAAGCCAAAAGGTGGCGACAAGAATGCGTCCACGTGAGGAGTTCCGCGCCACGATCCGCGCGCGTCTCGACGAGTTGGGATGGCCGAGCGAGGAGATCGTTGTCGAACGCCCTGGTGATCCCGAGCACGGAGATTGGTCCTCACCCATTGCTCTAGCGCTGGCTCGACCGTTAAAGCGCTCGCCCGGTGAGATCGCGGCCGAGCTAGTCGATGGACTCCGTCTAGACCCCGATCGCTTTCGCGATATCATCGTCGCTGGCCCCGGCTTTATCAATGTTCGACTGGCACCTCGCTATCTCCAGGAAGTGGTACGGGAGATCCTCACTCACTCCGATTCGTACGGGGGATCCGACCGCCTGAAAGGTCAGCAAATCAATGTCGAGTTCGTTTCTTCCAACCCAACCGGTCCGCTGCACATCGGTCACGCCCGTAACGCTGCCCTGGGCGATGCCATCGCATCTCTGTTGGAAAGTCAGGGGGCAAGCGTAACCCGCGAGTACTACTTCAACGACGCCGGACGGCAGATGGATATTCTGGGAGCATCCGTCCACGCCCGCTATCAGCAACTCGAAGACCCTTCGTTTCCGTTTCCCGAGAGTGGCTATCGCGGCCAGTACATACGTGACTTGGCCGAAGCCATGCGTGATGAGGTCGGGGATCGTTGGGTAAGAAAACCGATCGAAGAGTGTGGCTCTGAGTTTCGCGAGTTTGCGGGTAAGCATATGAACGAGGCGATCCGAGCCGATCTAGCCCGTTTCCGAGTGGAGTTTGAAGTATGGTTCAACGAGTCAACGCTCTACAGCGACGACCGATTGGCGGCTACAATCGCTGACCTCAGAAACGCCGGGGCCGTGTATGAAGACGATGGTGCGACCTGGTTTCGGGCGTCGGAGTTCGGCGACGCTAAAGACCGCGTTCTCGTCAAGCGCACCGGCCAGCCGACATACTTGTTACCGGACATCGCCTATCACCGTGACAAGCACGAACGCGGCTTTGACACGGCCATCGATGTGTGGGGCGCAGATCATCACGATTACGCAGTCAGAATGCGTGCCGCTCTGAGCGCCCTCGGGTACTCACCGGATTGGCTGCGCCCCGTGATTTACCAACAGATCAGCTTGCTCGAGGACGGCCAGGAAGTCCGGCTGTCAACCCGGAGCGACCGCATCGTGCTGCTCGAGGACCTCATGGATGATATCGGCGTCGACGTGACGCGTTACTTTCTCGTCATGCGCAAGGGCGACACCCACATGGTCCTAGACCTTGATCTGGCCCGACGCCAAACGGAGGAGAATCCCGTTTACTACGTTCAGTATGCGCACGCACGGATCACCAGCGTGTTTGGACGCCTCGAAGAGCCAACCTGGGACCCTGAAGCATCTGGCGTGCCCGAGACCCTGGAACTCTTGACCGCGCCTACCGAGATCGACCTTCTACGCATACTCGACGACTATCCAGATGTCATCGCTGATGCTGCCGACGCGCTAGAACCGCACCGGGTCACGGATTACCTGGAGTCGCTGGCTCGTCGGTTTCATCTGTGGTACCACGGTGAGCACATTCTGGTGGATAACGAGCCGTTGGCGCGTGCGCGCTTGGCGCTCGCTCGGGCGACTCAGTACGTGCTTCGACAGGGATTGAGACAACTCGGCGTGACCGCGCCGGAGTCGATGTGAGCTACACCATAACCTTCTTCACGAGGAGCGGTGAATATCAATGTCGATCTTGGTGGTAGGGTCAGTCGCGCTTGACGATGTCGAGACGCCGTTTGGTAAACGGACATCGGCGTTGGGGGGAGCCGCTGTGTATTTCGGTTTGGCGGCCTCATACTTTACTGACGTTCGGTTGGTCGGTGTGGTTGGCACCGATTTTCCACAGCCTCATTTGGACGTTTTGGCAGCCCGCGGAATCGATCTGACGGGTCTTCAAGTGCGGGATGGCGCGACGTTCCGGTGGGGCGGTCGGTACGGCTACGATCTCAACGCCCGTGAAACGACGTTCACCGATCTCAACGTGTTCGCCGAGTTCAATCCCATCATCCCGGAAGAATACCGTCAAACCAAACACGTCTTTCTCGCCAATATCGCGCCATCGCTTCAGTTGACCGTGCTCGATCAGATGGCCGCGCCACAATCGGCCGCGCTCGACACTATGGATTACTGGATTGAGGGGGCCCCCGACGAGCTCCGTAGAGTTCTCGAGCGCGTCGATATCGTACTCATCAACGACTCCGAAACTCGAGAGTTGGCTCAAGAGCCCAATATCCGTACCGCGGCCAACAAGATACTGGGTTGGGGCCCACAGCTCCTCGTAGTCAAGAAGGGCGAACACGGCGCGATCGCGTTCGCAGACGATTGGCTTTTCGCGGTTCCCGGTCTGCCGTTGGAAACGATCGTGGACCCAACCGGAGCCGGCGATTCGTTCGCCGGCGGTTTCCTCGGCTACATCGCGGCGACAGGGCAGATCACTCCTGAGGGCATCAGGCGAGCCGCCATCTATGGCTCCGCGATGGGCTCATTTTGCTGCGAAGACTTCTCGGTTGACCGGTTAGCTCATTTGGAGTCTACTCAAATCGATGCTCGGTTCCGCGAGTTCGAACATCTTACGCGATTCGATTATGAGCCAATTCTCCAGGATGCCTGAGACCTCGACCGACGCGGCGCCCAGCTACCGGGAAGCCGGGGTCGACTTGGCCACCGCAGACCACATCAAGCGACGCCTCAGGGAGATCGTCGAGCCGACTCTCGATGATCGGGTCGTCACCGAGATCGGCGGCTTCGCCGGTGGCTACGATCTCGCTTCGGTCCCCAACACCGGGTCGGTGTTGGTCGCATCCGCTGATGGCGTCGGGACAAAGGTACTGGTCGCTCAGCTCGCCAATCGGCACGACACCGTCGGCGAGGACTTGGTTAACCACTGCGTCGACGATCTTTTGGCAGCCGGCGCGAGACCCCTGTTCTTTCTGGACTATATCGCCACCGGAAAACTCGAGTCTGAGGTCGTGTTATCGATTGTGACCGGATTCGCGCGTGCGTGTGCGGCCAACGCGATCCCGCTCCTCGGGGGAGAAACCGCAGAGATGCCGGATCTGTACTCAGCAGGCAAGTACGATCTCGCCGGTTTCGCGGTCGGTTCGATGATCGCGCGATGGGGAGCTTCCGAGAACCGGGTGCGGGTCGGAGACGTGATTCTCGGTTTGGGCTCGAGTGGTCTTCACACCAATGGCTATTCGCTGGCGCGGCGAATCGTTTTCGACATCGCTGGCCAACGACCGGAGGACGCGGTGCCCTGGGCTGAGACGAGCTGGGCCGATGAGCTTTTGGCGGTTCACCGATCGTATCTGCGAGCGGTCGAACCGTTACTGCGAGACGAAGAGTTGCACGCCGCCGCCCACATCACGGGCGGCGGGTTTTCCGCTAATCTTGCGCGGGCATTACCACCCGGATTGAGCGCGGTTATCGACCGCTCCGCGTGGACACCTGGCCCATTGTTCGACTACCTCGCGACCGTTGGAAGCGTTACCAGCGATGAGATGTACCGGGTTTTCAACATGGGGATCGGGTTTTGTTTGATAGTGGCCGCCGAGCGCGCCAGCGAGATCGCCAAGCAGTGCCAGGCGTCCGGCGAGCCCGCGCTCAAGATCGGCGAGGTTGTTGCCGGGGAAGACCTGCAGTGGGTCTGACCCCCAGAAACATCGTTACCGTCGTTCTCGTCACCTGGGCTTGCGGTGCAACTACCCCGGCTGACGGGCAAACGGTCTCCGAGCTCCGGGTGCGTGCCGCGATCGAAGACGCGTCCCGTGGTCTTGGGCAAGCGCTCGCCGGTGGTAGCCCGCTCACGGGACCGGCACCCACGACCGGGGGCCTCGGCGGGTTTCGGATCGGAGCGGCGTTGGGTTTAACCAACGTCGGCATACTTGACCCGCGCCGCTCAACCGGAGACGTCGACTTCCACGTGCCGATGGGCATGCTCAACGGTGCCGTTGGGCTGTGGGGCCCAGGTTCTGGATCGGTCGACGTTATGGGCCGCGCCGGAATACTCACCGGAACCGGGGATCTTGAGGGCAGCGTCGGTCTGCTCGCGCTCGGTGGACGCGTCAGCATCCTGGACGAGTCGATCGCCATGCCGGCTATTACCGCTTCTGTTTTTCGGTCGTGGGTAACGGGACTCGATTTTGAAGAGTTCGATTCCGACGTGGTGTCGTACAACGCCGACGTCAACTCACTCTCTTTTCGTCTCGACGTTTCAAAGGGGCTCGTGCTGTTCACCCCATATGCGGGCGTGGGCGTCGATCGAACAGAGATCAAGGCGGACTACCGCATTCCGCTCGGGAGTTCGACCGGAGGCGTGGAGATAAGGGGTGATATTGAAACATCCAGCACCCACGGGAAGGTCTATGGTGGTTTGGAGCTGGGGTTAGCGCTGCTCGGCTTCGCCATCGAGGTCGGTCGGTACGATGGCGGCTGGTTTGGGGCGATCGGCGCTCGACTTGGTGGAACGTAGGCGATCGTGTTGAAGCGCAACCGCATCGAAGAACTGATGCGCAGAGCACTCGCTCTCGCCGAGCGCGGTGGCGGAAAGACCGCGCCCAACCCGATGGTTGGGTGCGTCCTGGTCGATCCCGATGGTCGCGTGCTCGGTGAAGGATATCACGCCCAGGCTGGCGGACCTCACGCCGAGGTCGCAGCGCTCGAGGCGTCACGAAAGGCGGCGCACGACATTCGAGGCGCCATCGCCATCGTCAGTCTCGAGCCGTGCGCTGCGCAGGGACGCACGCCGGCTTGTACAGACGCCCTCTCCAGCGCCGGCATCGGCAGCGTGTTCTACGGGGCCCGAGACCCTGCCACGGGTGCTGGGGGGGAACGAGCCCTCGAAGCCGCCGGGATTGCCGTCACAGGCGGTATCCTCGTCGCCGAAGCGGAGCGGCTCAACGAGGCGTGGTTGCACTTCGTGCACACAAGCCGCCCGTTCTTTCACATGAAAACCGCGCAGACGCTCAATGGTCGAGTGACGACCGGTCGCGAAGGCAATCGCTGGATTACCGGCAAGGCGGCACAAACGGAAGTCCACCGCTTGCGACGTCTCACTCCGGCGGTCATGGTCGGTGCGGGCACCGTGTTGGACGATGATCCCCTGCTGACGGTGCGCGAATGGCCACCCCCGGGGCACACCAATCGTGATATCGAATGGCCGGAGGTTCAACCGATCCGGATCGTCCTGGACTCCGGGCTGAGGACGCCACCCGATTCGAACCTCGTGAAGTCAGCTGCAGCACAACCGGTGTGGATCTTCTGCTCCCAATCGGCCGATGCGACGCGACGCAGGGCTTTGATCGAACGGGGCGTCGATGTCATCCCGATCGCGGGCTCCGACGAGGGCGTTGACCTGCAGGCTGTTTCTGACACACTGGCTGCTCGTGCGGTGGCCGGAGTCCTCGTCGAACCCGGTCCGACGCTCGCGACCGCATTCGTCGCCGCCGGCCTCGTGGATCGTTGGACGATGTTTCTCGCGCCCGATTGGGTCGCTTCCAAGGGCGCCCTCCCACTGCTTCTATCCGATGCGCCTCGTAACGGGTTCCGGCTCGACAAACCAGAGTGGCAATTACACGGTCGCGACGCAGCCGTGACCGGACTCGTCGAGACCGTTTCGGACGGCTGAGCCGACCGGGGTCGAGTGTTTACCGGCATCATCGAAACGATCGGGATAGTAAACGCTATCGAACCGTTGGGTGAGGGCCGAACCATCGAGATTTCGGCTGACTGGGCAGGCGATCTCGAGACTGGTGAATCGGTGGCGGTCGACGGTGTGTGCCTGACGGTAGTCGGGCACTCGAACGAAGTGTTTCGTGTCGAGGCCGTTCGCGAGACGATCGCACTCACGATCATCGGTCACTACGAACCCGGGCGACGCGTCAATCTCGAGCGCTCGCTGGTCGTGGGTGACCACCTCGGGGGACATCTCGTTCAAGGCCACGTCGACGATGTCGGAACAGTGGATTCGATTGAACGGCGCGAGGAGAACCGGTACATTTCTATATTGTTGCCAGAATCCGGGCGGGTGTTGGTCGCCGATCGCGGCTCGATCGCGGTGAACGGAGTGAGCCTGACGGTTCTGTCGGCAACCGACACCGGCGTTCGACTATCGATCGTTCCGCACACCTGGTTGGCGACGACTTTCGAGGATCTCTTACGATCTGGTGGCCCGTTACGTTCAGCGCCTCATGGAGGCTCGCGAATGATCCAGCCAGCGACATTCACCCCGATCGAGGAAGCCCTCGAAGCGATCCGCCGTGGCGAGATTCTCGTCGTCGTAGACGATGAAGATCGCGAAAACGAAGGCGATTTCATCATGGCGGCTGAGCGGGTGACCGCGGAAACGATCAACTTCATGGCTCGGGAGGGTCGAGGGCTCATCTGTGCCCCCATCGCCGTGAACCGTGCCGACGAGCTGGGGCTCGACCCCATGGTCACCGACAACACGGCCCTTCACGAAACCGCCTTCACCGTGTCAGTAGACGTGAAGCACGGCGTGACCACCGGAATCAGTGCTGCCGATCGGGCCGCCACGGTCCGCGCACTTGTCGATCGAACCACCGAGCCGAGCGATCTGGCTCGACCCGGCCACATTTTTCCGTTACGCGGCAAAAACGGCGGCGTTCTACGACGCGCTGGCCACACCGAGGCGGCGGTCGATCTAGTGAGACTGGCTGGCTTAAGTCCAGTGGCGGTGCTTTGCGAGGTCGTCGACGATGATGGAACGATGGCCCGCCTCCCGCGACTTCTCGAGATCGCGCGCGAGCACCATCTCGGGATCATCACCATCCAGGACCTCATCAAGTACCGCCGGATCAAGGAAAAGATGATCGTCCGTGTGGCCGAGACTCCGTTACCTACCCACTTCGGGGAATTCCGGTTGATCCTCTATGGCACAACGATCAACGACGAGCACCACTTGGCCCTGGTCAAAGGCGAGGTAAAGGGGAAGGGGGACATCCTGACGCGAGTCCATTCATCGTGCTTTACGGGCGACGTGTTAGGCAGCCTGCGATGCGATTGCGGACCCCAGCTCAATCAAGCGCTGTTCCAAGTCGAGCAGGAGGGTCGGGGAGTCGTTTTGTATATGCACCAGGAGGGCCGGGGCATCGGGCTCGTCAATAAGCTCAAGGCGTACATGCTTCAGGATGAGGGTCTTGACACTGTCGAGGCCAATGAACACCTCGGCTTTCGACCCGATCCACGCGACTATGGTATCGGGTGTCAAATCCTCGTGGATCTCGGATTGACCACATTGCGACTGCTGACCAACAACCCGCGGAAGCGAGCGGCGATCGAGGGCTATGGACTCAAGATTACCGAGCACGTCCCGATCGAGATCGAACCCACCGCCTACAACCGGCGCTATCTCGAAACCAAGCGCGACAAGCTTGGGCACCTCCTTCGACAATGAGCGGGTGGTAACGTGGTAACTGGAGGCGCACACAAGTCGGAGATCGATGCCACGGGAAAGCGAGTCGCGCTGGTGGTCGCGGAATTCAACCAGCAGATCACGAGCGAACTGGCCGCTGGTGCTCGTGAAGCGCTGCTCGCCGCCGGTGTGGTCGAACCCGATATCGAGGAACACCACGTGGCTGGCGCTTTTGAGCTAGCCCCCGCCTGCCGCCAGGTGGTCGGCTTGCGGCCAGATATCGATGCCGTTGTCGCGCTTGGTGCGGTGATTCGCGGCGAGACCCCGCACTTCGACATCATTGCTGAAGCTGCGGCTCAAGGACTTCAGCGGTTGGCGGTCGAATTGAACATTCCCCTCGGGTTTGGTGTGTTGACGACCGATACTCGAGAGCAGGCGGAGCAACGTGCCGGCCGGCAGGGCGGCGACAAGGGCGGAGAAGCTGCCCGCGCTGTGCTCTCGCAACTGTCCCTCTACACGCACCTGGCCGAGACCGAACCTGCCGTGCGAGGATTCCAGGCCCGATGAAGCGTCGCCACAAGGCACGGCGGTGGGTGCTTCAGATTCTATACGCATGGGAGATTCAGAGCCGCTCCCGGTCGCTTTTGGATGAAGCACAAGACTTCTTTAGCCGGCGAAAGATCGCTTCCGGCACCCGGTCTTTCGCCGAAGAGATCTTGGCAGCGCTTTCGGACAACATGGATGAGATCGACATGATGGTCGATCAGGCAGCAGAGAACTGGGACCCCGCCAGGATGTCGGTCATCGATCGATCCATACTGCGGCTCGCGCTGGTCGAGTTCTGTTACATGAGCGACGTTCCATTCAAGGTAACGATCGACGAGGCGATCCAGTTGGCCGATCGTTACGGCGGAAAGGACTCGGCTCGCTTCGTCAACGGAGTTCTCGACGCTGCAGGCCGGCGGCTCGATATCATTCCCTCCTGAGCCGCCCCACACAGCGGCTGTCAGCCCCAGACCATGACTGAACACACGCCCGCCCGCTACGGTGTTGTCGCCGACGTCCACGCGAATCTCCAGGCGCTGACCCGGGCAGTACAGTACCTCGATGATGCGGGCGTAGACGCCATCTACTGCTTGGGCGATGTGGTCGGATATGGGGGTGATCCTGAAGATTGCATTCGGATCATCCGCGAACGCTGCGCGGGCACGGTCAGGGGGAACCACGATCACGCGGTCGTCGAACCATCGCTCAGAGGACGGTTCAACGAACACGCGCGCCGAGCGGTTGAACGTCAAGCCGAGCTGCTCGGTGAGGCGGAGCTCGTCTGGTTGGCTGAGTTGCCACCAACGATCGACCTCGATGGAGTCACCTTAGGTCACAGCGGATTCGCCAACCCCAGTCGTTACAGGTACATCCACGGTGAAGCCGACGCGGTGGTTGAGTTCGAAGCCCTGGCGACCCGCTACGGGCTTGTTGGGCACACGCACGTTCCGGCGGTGTTCGCTCAAACAGCTGACGGTGAAATCAGCCGAGTCGACGTCGACAATGCGGAGGACGCAGCCGCCGTGGACGAGAGGGAGGTACCCTTGAACCAATACCGCCGGGCGATCATCAACCCGGGCGCCGTCGGCCAGCCACGAGACCGCGATCCTCGGGCAGCCTGTGCGGTGCTCGATCTGGGCTCGGACACGGTGCACATGGTCCGACTCGAGTACGATATCGCAGCAGCGCAAGACGCCATTGATCGCCGCGGGCTCCCGCGTTTCGAGGCCGCCAGATTGGCGATGGGGCTGTGACCGAAAGGCCGGACGTCCCACGCTGGGACCGGTTCTGGGCCGAGAAGGACGACCTCGAACAGGTCTACCGATCTAGCCCGAGAGTGCTCGAGGCGGTCATGCGAGCGCTTCCGCCAGATGCAGAGCGAGTACTCGAAGTAGGCGCCGGAACGGGGCGCGACACTGCGTGGCTGTCCGAGAGAGGACTCTTCGCGATTGCGCTCGACAGCTCTCCGACCGCCTGGTCGCTCATGGCGCGGTCGGCGCCGAGCTTAGTGGGACGAGGGCTCGTTGGCGGCGATGCCCTGCATCTTCCGTTTGCGGATGCGACTTTCGATGTCGTATTCCATCAAGGCGTGCTCGAACACTTTGGAAACCCGACCGCGTTCCTGGCGGAAAACTCGCGGGTTACCCAACCGGGCGGCCTGCTGGTGGTCGACGTTCCACAGACCTTTCATCCATGGACGTTCCTCAAGCGAATGGCATTGCGTTTTGACCGATGGTTCGCGGGCTGGGAAACCGAATATACGATCGGTCAGCTCCAGCGGTTGGTATCGGGCGCCGGCTACGAGGTGATCGAGACCTATGGTGATTGGATGGTGCCGAGCTTGGCCTACCGGTTACTTCGCCACGCGGCCCGGCCGATGGCATCGCTGCCCCTAGAACCGCGTGGACCAAAGGTTTTTCGGCGAGCCCGCCGCGAGGTCCGAGATCGCTTGTTGGCGCCACGTGTCGCCCATTACCTAGCACACACAATAGGGATCGTGGCTCGCAAGCCCAGTAATCCTTGATGCGCGTTCTTGTCATCAACTGGCAGGACTGGACGCACCCGTTCGCTGGTGGGGCGGAGTTCCATTTGCGTGAGGTCTTTGGCCGGATCGCTCGGTTGGGTCACCGCGTGGATCTGTTGTGCGCGGCCCATCCGGGCGCACCGTCCGACGAGCAACTGGAGGGGATCAATATCCTCAGGCGCGGACAACGATACCGACTTTTCAACTACGTCGTGCCGGGCTTCTACCGACGGGTTCTCCGTCACAATGACTATGATGTAATCGTCGACGACCTGAACAAGATCCCTTTTCTGTCACCGCTGTTCGCCGATAAGCCGGTCGTGGCGCTGGTTCATCACCTTCTCGGCCGAACTGCCTACCATGAGACGAACCCAGCGTTCGCGACTTATGTCTGGCTCGGCGAGCGACCGATCTCGCGCGCCTACCGGCACTCAGCTTTTATCGCGGTGTCCGATTCTACCGCAGACGAGTTGACGCGGCGCGGAGTGCGCCGAGAGCAGATCACGGTCATCCCCAATGGCATCTCCGACGCGCCCTTCGATGACCTGATCAGTAAAGAGAAGTCACCGACACCCCTGTTTCTGTATCTGGGGAGATTGAAGCGTTACAAGGCGATCGAGCTGATCTTGGAGGCTTTCGCGCTCGTGTCCCTTGACCATCCGGACGCAAGACTCGTCATCGCCGGCGATGGTGACCACCGATCGCAGCTCGAGCGTCGCGCGGCGGCCAGCGGCTCAGACCGAATCGAGTTCGTCGGTTGGGTCGCGGAAGACCGCAAGTGGGAGTTCCTCAGATCCGCGTGGGCGCTTTGCTATACGAGCCCCAAGGAGGGGTGGGGCATATCCAGCCTCGAGGCTCAACGCGTGGGGACGATCGCCATCGTCAGCGACGCGCCGGGCTTGAGGGATACGATTGTGGCCGGCGAAACCGGGTGGGCGGTGCCGCACGGCGACGTGCGGCGCCTAGCGGCTGCCATGAGCCGAGCGATCGTAGAACCAAGCGAACGGCAGCGATTGGAACTGGCGGCCATCGAGCGGGCCAAGCACTACACGTGGGACGCTGCGGCGACCCAGACCATGGCGGTGCTCCAGCAGGCGAGCGGAACGAGCACATGACGGCAGAGTCCCGAGGCGGGTTCGCGCTGGCTATCCCGGCGTATAACGAGGTCGAAAGCATGACCCCGCTCTTCGACGCACTGCGCAAGACATGGCTTGACCACGAACTGGGCGGCGAGATCCTGCTAATCGATGACGGTTCCACCGACGGCACCGCGTCAGCCGCGGTCGAAGCGGCTCGAAACTTCCCAGTGCCAGTTCGAATCGAGCGCCATGCCGCGAACTGCGGAAAAACGGAAGCCATGGTGACCGCTTCGACCGCTACCCGGCAGCGGTACATCGTTCTGTTTGACGCCGATCTGCAACACACGCCAGACGAGATTCCACGCTTCCTCGATAAGCTCCACGAGGGATACGACGTGGTGACCGGCTGGAAACAAGGCCCGTACGAAAAACGGTTCGTTTCGGTTATCTACAACTGGTTGTCGCGGAAGCTCTTCAGGGTGCCCGTTCACGATCTCAACTCGATGAAGGCCTTTCGTAGAGATATCCTGGACGTCATTCCGCTGCGACACGACTGGCACCGTTTCTTCGTGGTTCTGGCGCATGACCATGGCTACCGGGTGACTGAAATACCGATTAGGCTGTATCCGAGACGATTCGGGACATCCAAGTACTCTGGGACAGGACGCATACTCACCGGTGTGCTCGACCTCTTATCGGTCAAGATGCTGACTTCGATTCTCCGTCGACCGCTCGTGTTCTTTGGCACCCTAGGCATTGTTCTAGGGGCAAGCGGGTTCGCGGTCGGAATCGTCGCTCTGTATTTCCGATTCGGGCTCGACCAAGGGTACCGACCGTTGCTCTACCTCGTCATACTGCTGCTCCTCTTGGGCGTATTGTTCTTCTCTTTGGGCGTTTTGGCAGAGGGAATCGTCCAGGTTCGCGATCGCGTCGAGCACCTCGAGCGCCGGCTGCTCGATGCTGACAAGCCACCGGGCACGGAGGGGTGAAGCGCCCCGCCCGCCAGGCTCTCGCAGGGTGATGCGCTTACTCCACGTCGCTACCGCCTGGCCGCGATCGACCGACGACGTGATCACGCCCTGGCTCGTCACCTTGTGCCAAAAACAAGCCGAGGCTGGACACGATGTGCACGTGCTCGTACCCACCTATCGCGGATTGGGCAGGCAGCGTCAGGGTCCGGTAACCGTTCATCGGTTTCGGTACGCGCCGTCCAAGTGGGAGCGACTGACGCACGAGGAGGCGACCCCGGATCGGCTACAGCGGCAACCAGCATACGCGCTGCTGCTGCCTTCGTACTTGACCGCGGGAATGGCTGCCGGGCGTCGGCTGGGGCGCCGGGAACGGTTCGACGTGGTGCATGTTCACTGGGCCGTACCCCACGGTATGATCGGCTGGACGGCTTCCAGAGCTGCTGGAGCCGAGCTTGTGACCACGTTTTACGGCGCCGAGATCCGATGGGCGGAGACGCGTTTCCCACCTGCCAAGGCGTTTCTGCGGTGGTACTGCCGGCGGTCGAAACTGGTCGCCATCTCAGCCAGCACGCAAGCCTCGCTGGTGCCCTACACGCCGGCCAAGATCGAGATCATTCCATATGGAGTGCCATTGCCTGCACACGACGGCGCGACCGGACCATCCTCAAGCGGTGGTGACCCGGTCATCCTGTTTGTCGGCCGTCTCGTCGAGCGCAAAGGCGTTCACCGCTTGCTCGAGGCGCTGGCCACGCAATGCGATCATCGTTGGCGATTGGAGCTAGTCGGGTTTGGTCCCGAGCACGACCGGCTGGCGAAGCTAGCTGAAGAACTCGGTATCGCCGGACGTGTCGAGTTCCTCGGCAAAGTCAGCCAAGAAGAGCTGGTGACAGCGTATCGGCGGGCGGCGTGCTTCGTCTTGCCGGCTACGGTCGACGAGCGTGACGACACCGAGGGGCTCGGCGTGGTGTTGCTCGAAGCGATGACGTACGGAGTACCGGTGGTAGCAACGCGCCGAGGTGGCATCACCGACATCGTCGAAGACGGGCACACCGGGTTGCTGGTCGAGGACACGGTACCGGCGATCGCTGACGGCATTCGACGTGTGCTGGACGACTCGGGGCTGGCGAACCGAATCGGCTCTGCCGGTCGTAAACACGTGCGCGAAGCGTTTGGTTGGGACATGATCTTGACACGCCTCGATCACGTGTACGCGAAGCCCGGTGGAACGGTAACGACCCAGGATTGACGGGCGATTATTACACCCGGTGGCTGGCGAACCCCAAATACCGAGCATCACG
Organism: Gemmatimonadota bacterium; assembly: GCA_039588915.1. GTDB lineage: Bacteria > Gemmatimonadota > Gemmatimonadetes > JACCXV01 > JAHWKZ01 > CAMYLR01. The sequence continues at coordinate 13,783 of JBDGYV010000009.1, read as the reverse complement.
TCGCCAGAAAGCGGACCTTATCCATGCCGTCTGTCAGTCGTGGCTCGAGACCGCGCCGATGGTTGTCGATCTCGGCGCTGGTACCGGGCTAATCCGAAGACGATTGGAGGAGCGGGTTGGTCGTCCGATCATCGGGTTTGAGATCGATCTTGCGTTCGTGGAGGATCCGGAGCGGATGGCGGTCGCTGATCTGGAGCGGCTACCGCTGCGCGATCGGAGCGTCGACTTCGGAATCGCGAACCACGTCTACGAGCACGTTCGGAACCTGGATGCCTTCTTTACGGAGCTTGCCCGAGTGTTAGCCACCAATGGCCGCGTGTACATGACAGCCGGCAACCGATTTGCAGTCATTGAGCCCCATTACCGCATCCCCACTTTGGCATGGTGGCCCGAGTCAGTCGCGACGCGGATCCTGCAGTGGAGCGGGCGCGGGAAGGGCTACGCCGACATCAAGTTCACCACGTATCGTCGTCTGGCCACTGCCGCGGGCCGTCACGGCCTAATACTCGACGATTTGACCGATCGAGTGCTGGTGACCGAACTCGGTCGCTATACGAGCCGGATCGGTCGGCTAGTGGGGCGGGTCGCCCGTTCGTTGCCAGCCGGATCTCGGCAACGGGCCCTCGAGCTCTTCTCGCCGCAGTGGTTTTTCCTCATACGTCACGGAAGCGCCCAATGACCGCGGCCAAAAAGGGGAAGAAGAAGGGAAAGCGCGCAAAAACCCGACCACCCTCACCCCCGGCTCGGACAACTCCATCTCGTCGGATTTGGTGGCTGTTCTTGATCGGTTTGACGATCGCCACACTGACGTTCTTTGGGTCTTTCATCACCGAGCGCAACAGCGTCATGTTCGGCACGGACATGTTGTCGCAAGCGTATCAGAGCCGATCCTTCGCCGTCGAACAAGTTCAGTCTGGTCACGGTCTGCCACAGTGGAACCCGTTCGTGTTCGGTGGGCTGCCTTACCTGTCGACCCTGCCTTACCCGGTCTACTATCCATCGTCGCTCCTCTATTTCGCGATGCCACTCCACCGCGCGATCGGCTGGGGCTTCGTGTTGCATGTAATCCTCGCTGGCGCACTCATGTACGGCTTGGCCCGTGAGCTCAAGCTCGCTCCCGGGGCAGCGCTCGTCGCCGGCGTCGCATATGGTTTCACCGGCTACCTGATGAGCCATCTGTACGCTGGTCAGGACGGCCGGATGTTTGCCATGAGCTGGACCCCGGCGCTGTTCCTGCTGGCCGAGCGCGCCATCGAACGCCGTCGCCCGCACTGGTTTCTGTGGCTCACGGCGGTCGTGGCGCTGCAAGCGTTTACACCGCACGTCCAGATGATGTATTTCGCGGCCATGGGCGTCGCGGCGTATGTCGCATTTCGTTTGGTCCAGCTGTACCGAGAGACGGACGCCACCCGAACCGTTGCACTGCTCGGCGCGTCGTTCGTCGGCGCATACGCGTTGGCTGGCCTGCTGGCGCTGATCGAGATCTGGCCGACGGCCAACATGCTACAGTTTTCGCATCGCGCCGATCGTGGGTACGAATACGCATCCTCGTGGTCGATGCCGGTACAAGAGACACTGGCCACAGTATGGCCCGGGTTTCAGGGGTACTTGCACGAGTATTGGGGCACCAACCCGTTCAAGCTCCACACCGAGTACCTGGGCGCGGTGCCGGTTCTGCTGGCGCTGCTGGCGCTGGTTGTTCGACGATCGGCTCGCGTATGGTTCTTCGCCGCGCTCGCCATCGGTGGCCTTCTCTTCGCCTGGGGTGCGGCGACACCAGTCCACCGCCTGTTCTACTGGACGCTTCCGATCATGAAGTCGTTTCGTGCACCGGCGATGATGTATTCGGTCGTCGCGCTCTCGACCTGCGTATTGGCCGGGTTCGGCGCCCAGTGTCTTTACGACCGGTGGGAAGCTCTGGCGGATCGCCGACATCTAGCGTGGAAGGTCGCCGGGGGCTTGGGCGTCGTCTGGTTCGCTCTGTGGGCCTGGGCAACCACCGCACCCGACGGATTCGCCAACATATGGACGAGCCTGCTCTACGACACGCAGTTCAGCGTCCGTCGCACCCCCGACATCCTGCAGGCGATGCCCGCATTCGTCACGGGGTTGGGTTTATTCGCCCTGTTCTGGGGTGCTGGCGTCGTGATCTGCTGGCTTGCCGCTCGTCGGCAAATGGCACCGTTGATCGCGTGTGCGATCCTGGCCAGCATCGCGCTGGTCGATCTTTGGCGTGTGGACCGGGACTTCTACGACACGTTGCCAATCGAGCGCGTCACCCGTGCCGACCCGACGGTCGACTTTTTGCGGCAACAGCCCGCGCCGTTTCGCGTCTGGCCTTTGCCAAACGCCTACGGTCCTAACGACCTCATGCTTTTCGGGATCGAGTCGGTCACCGGCTCACAGAACTTTCGATTGGCTTGGTGGGACGATCTGGTTGGTGAAGATTTACAGGGACTGGCTGAGCCCCACGTGTGGTCGTTGTTGAACGTACGGTACGTGGTCTCGGGGCCTGCTGTGCAGGCGGCCGGCTTCGACCTCGTTCACCAAGACGGGGGGCGTCACGTCTACGCACGGCAAGCCGTGACGCCGCGGGCTTGGGTCGTCCATGACGCGGTACCTGTCGACGATGCGCCTGACGCGCGCGCTCGGCTACTCGACCCCGATTTCGATCCCCTTCACACCGCGATCCTGACGAGCAAGGCGGAGCGTCCCGCGCTGAGCAGCGCGGAACCGGGATCGAGCACCGTTGAATGGGTCACACGCGACACCGATCGTCTAATCCTCGACGCACAAATGGCAGCCGACGGATTGCTCGTCACGAGTGAGATCTACCACCCGTACTGGCGAGCTACGATCGATGGTGAGCCGACACGGGTCTCGCAAGTCGACGTCGCTCTCCGGGCTGTCGCCGTTCCCACCGGCCGGCATCGGATCGAAATGGAGTTCGAAGATCCGTTCGTAACCTACGGGCGATGGGGTAGCCTCGGCGGTTTGGCGCTCTGGCTTGGATTGTTGGTCGCTACGTGGCGCAAGAGGGACTTGGCAAGCTGAGCCCAGTCGACGGCCCGGCGCGCGACCGCCAACGGTTGGCGTGGCTCGAGCGAGTCGGAGCGGCGATCGTACTCGTCGCTCTGGTATGGTACGTGGCTCGCCATTGGAACCAGGTCGAGGCGTATTCATGGTCGTTTCGCTGGCCCCGATTGGCGCTGGGCTCGCTCTGCGTCATCACCGCGTACAGCCTATTCGTGGTTCTGTGGCGAAAACTCCTCTACGCATTGGGCGGTCGGTTGGCTTTGGTCGACGCGCATCGGATCTGGTACTTCGGCAACCTCGCGCGGTACGTACCAGGCAAGGTGTTTCAGCTCGCCGGGACGGCCTATCTCGCCCGCGCCAAAGGTGTCTCCTCGTCAACCACCGTTGCAGCCAGCGTGCTGGCGCAAGCGTTCGTGATCGGCAGTGCGGTGATCGTGACCGTCGCCACGTTAGGCGGCAGCTCGATCCCCGGGCCAACGTGGCTGCCGTTCGTGGTGCTCGTTGGCTTAGCGGGGCTCGTCTTCACGCCACTGTTCGATGGTGTCCGAGCCGTACTGACGCGCTGCCAACCCAACGATGTCTCCGAGACCGTGTCGATCGGGATGCGTCAGCGCGGGTTGCTGGTGGTCGGCTATGTCATCGCATGGTTCTTCTTCGGCACGGGGTTCTACCTCTTCTTGTCTGGTTTAACGGTGGTGGCCGCGGCCGATCTCTGGCCGCTCGTCGGCGTCAGCGCAGCCGGATATGCGGTCGGTTGGCTGGCGGTCTTCGCGCCGGGTGGCATCGGCGTGAGGGAGGGCGTGTACGCACTTCTACTCGCGCGGTTCCTACCACCGTCAGCCGCTGCCGCCGCCGCGATCCTATCGCGCCTCTGGTTGACCGCCGTCGAAGTGGCCGTGGCCGGCGCGCTGGCCGCCCTTTTTGGGTATCGCGACTTATCGACGGCCGCCACCGCCGACAGTGAGCAGAAGAAGTGAGCGGAACGCTCGCCCTCATCGTGATCGGGGCCTGCGTGGTCGGATACGGCTTGGTATCCAATCGGATAGAACGAACCGCCATCACCCCACCGATGATGTTCACCTTTGCCGGACTGCTCGTCGGTCCACTCGGGCTTGCTCTCGCGACACCGGAGATCGGTCACGCCGCCATCCACACGTTGGCCGAAGTGACGTTGATGCTGGTCCTGTTTACCGACGCGGCGAGAATCGACATCCGAACTCTGATCCGCGATCACAACATGCCGGTGCGCCTCCTCGGCATCGGGTTGCCCTTGACAATCGTCCTGGGTGCGTTGGTGGCGACCACTCTCTTTCCCTCATTCTCGATCTGGGAAGCTGCAGTGTTGGGCGTGATGCTCGCGCCCACCGACGCCGCGCTAGGTCACGCGGTCGTATCCAACCCTCGCGTACCGGTGCGGATACGCCAGGCACTGAACGTGGAGAGTGGGCTCAACGACGGGCTCGTGCTTCCCGTGTTGCTGATCTGCTTGGCGCTGGCCGGTGCCTCCGGGACCGCGGATGGGACCGTGGGGTGGATTCGGTTCGCCGTGCTCCAGGTCACCATCGGCCCTGCGGCCGGAGTGGCGGTTGGTCTGGTCGGCGGCCGGCTCGTCGATCGGGCCGTTTCCACGGGCTGGATGAATGACGTGTTTCGTGACCTTTCGCTGATCGGCCTCGCGCTGTTGGCTTTCGGTATCTCTGAGGTCCTCGGTGGCAACGGGTTTATCGCCGCTTTCGCCGCGGGTCTCGCGTTGGGTGCTGCGGTGCGTGATCATTGTCAAGGGCTGTACGCCTTCGCGGAAGCTGAAGGCCAATTGCTCACATTGCTCGTCTTTCTCGTGTTTGGCGCCGTCCTGGTCCCGCAGATGTCGGGCTTGTTTAGCGGCAGCGTTCTGCTGTACGGCCTGTTGAGCTTGAGTGTGATCCGTATCGTCCCGGTTTGGCTCAGCTTGTTCGGTTTGAAACTGAGTTGGCCCACGGTCGCGTTTGTCGGCTGGTTCGGCCCGCGCGGGTTAGCCTCAATCCTGTTTGGCCTGTTGATCGTCGAGCGCTCGGCTATAATGTCAGCCGATCTCATCTTCTCGATCGTCGTCTTCACCGTACTAATGAGCATCGTCGCGCACGGGCTGACGGCGATCCCGGGTGCCGCCTGGTACGCTCGGCACGCCGACACGATGCGCGATAAACCCGACACCCCTGAGCTACAACCGACAAGCGAGGTGCCCCTGAGATTCGGGTCCGTCATCCGTAATCGCGATGCGTGACGCCCTCGTCATCGTCCCCACGTACGACGAGCGGAAGAACCTGCAACCGCTCGTACACGAGGTCCTGGCGCAAAGCGAACGTTTAGAGGTACTCGTCATCGATGATGCTTCGCCGGACGGTACCGGTGAGATTGCCGACTCGCTGGCGAACAATCACGAGCGGGTTCACGTCATCCACCGGGCGGGCAAGCTCGGTCTCGGAACGGCGTACATCGATGGATTTCGCTTCGCGCTCGAGCGTGGCTACCAGCTGGTGTTCGAAATGGACGCCGACTTCTCACACGATCCCCGTCACCTGCCGGAGTTTCTGGAGTTGGCCGACGACTTCGATCTGGTTATCGGCTCACGCTATACCCGCGGTGTAACAGTCGTGAACTGGCCGATGGGGCGGCTGCTGTTGTCCTGGTTAGCCAATGCCTACGCACGAATGGTAACCGGGTTGCCGCTCAACGATCTGACCAGCGGGTTCAAGTGCTATCGGCGTAAAGTTCTCGAAACGATCGACCTGGATCGCATCCACTCCACCGGCTATGCGTTCCAAATCGAAACTGTGTTTCGCGCGGATCGCGCGGGCTTCCGGCTGGTCGAGATCCCCATCGTCTTTGTCGATCGCAACGTCGGTAGCAGTAAGATGAATCGCGCGATCGTCTGGGAGGCGATTTGGATGGTGTGGCGCATGCGATGCTGGCGTATCGCGCCTTGGCTCGACCGGTCGTGAGGTCACGTCCGTTCCTGAAGATGTCGGGCGGCGGAAACGATTTCGTCGTGCTCGACAACCGCCCGCACTGGTTTCCCGGTGGCGGCGAGCCGGTAGTCCGATTGTGTCGACGTGGCCTGGGCGTTGGCGCGGATGCGGTCTTGCTGCTGGAGGACGACCCCAACGCAGATGTGAGGATGGTGTACTACAACGCGGACGGTAGCGAAGCCCCGATGTGTGGCAATGGTGCGATGTGCATCGCCCGCTACGCGCGGATGATTGATGTTGCATCCCAACCACTCGTTCGCGTGGCCACCGGAAGCGGTACCCTGGAGGCGCTTGTCGACAGTTATCCAGACCTGGAAGGATCCACGTACCAGCATGTCGGATTCGTCGACACGTCGACACCGCACGTCGTGGCCACGGTCGACGAGCTGGCGACCCACGACATAAGCGGGGAAGGGAGGAGGTTGAGGCTGGACTGGCGATGGCAGCCCGCGGGCACGAACGTCGATTTCGTGACAATCCAAGATCGACACCGGATCCAGATGCGCACTTACGAGCGCGGCGTTGAAGCCGAGACGTTGTCGTGTGGAACCGGCGCCGTCGCGGCCGCCGTCCTGGCGTGGTCATGGGAGTCCGCAGAACCCCCGATCAGGGTCGAGACCAGCGGTGGCTTTCCGCTCGAGGTCGATTTCACACCACCGGTCGCGGAGAGAGACCCTGCTGCGCTCGCCCCGCATCTCACCGGCCACGCGCGCGTTGTCTACTCGGGCGTTCTCGAAGAAATCTAGAGCGCCACCAAAAGCCCCGGTCGCCCGGTTGATCGAGCGGGATGGCGAAACTACTTTGCAGCTGTCTGATGCGTGATGACCAGCGGCGGGAGCGGGTTCCCGCCGCTCTCCGTTTTTACCCCTACAAAAGCGAAGCATGACCGAGCATCGTTACGACCCCCATGCGATCGAGCCGAAGTGGCGCGCGGAATGGGAAGCCGGGGATCTGTTCCGGACCGACCTCGAGGCCGCGGTAAATCCCTGCTACGCGCTCGTCATGTTCGCCTACCCCTCTGGCGATCGACTCCATGTCGGCCACTGGTACCACTATGGACCGGCCGACACGTGGGCCCGGTTTCAACGCATGTGTGGCCGATCGGTCTTCGAGCCGTTCGGCTTTGATGCGTTCGGCCTACCGGCCGAGAACTACGCTGTGCGGACCGGAATCCACCCCAAGGATTCCACCGATCGCAACGTCGTCAACATGATCGAGCAGCTCAAGACGATGGGCGCGATGTGGGATTGGGAGCGCACGCTCAACACCAGCCAACCCGAGTACTACAAGTGGACTCAGTGGCTCTTTCTCGAGCTCTACAAGGCCGGGCTGGCCTACCGGCGGGCGGCACCCGTCTGGTGGTGCCCGACCGACCAAACGGTGCTCGCCAACGAGCAAGTCCTCGAAGGCAACGTCTGCGAGCGCTGTGGCGCGCTGGTCGAGAAGCGAGGTCTCACCCAATGGTTCTTCAAGATCACCGACTACGCGGATGAACTGCTGGATGGACTCGACCATGTCGATTGGCCGATTCGAACGAAGACGTTGCAGCGAAACTGGATCGGTCGCTCAATCGGGGTCGAGATCGACTGGCAGGTCGGCGACGGAGAGACCTCGATCAAGACGTTTACGACCCGTCCGGACACGCTCTACGGCGTCACCTTCCTGGCGCTAGCGCCAGAGCACAGTGCGCTGGATGACATCGTGACCGATGCGCATCGGGCCCAGGTCGACGCGTACCGCGAGCGTGCCCGTCGGCTGTCGGAGATCGAGCGCACATCGACCGACGCCGAGAAGACCGGCGAGTTTACCGGCGCCTACGCGCTCCACCCATTGACTGGGGAGCCGGTACCGATCTGGGTCGCGGATTTCGTGCTCGCGAGCTACGGCACCGGCGCGATTCAAGGTGTGCCCGCCCACGACGACCGTGATTTCGACTTCGTCCGGGCGCTGAATCTCCCGATCGTGTGGGTGATTGAACCCGCCTCGACCGATATCGGCCGCGACGAGGCTTACACCGGTCACGGTACGGTCGTCGCATCAGGCCCCTACACCGGCATGCGATCAGAAGAAATGCTCGACCAGGTTACGGCCGACCTCGTGGCCAAGGGGCAGGGGAAAGCGACCGTCCACTACCGTCTCCGTGACTGGCTCATATCCAGGCAACGCTACTGGGGAGCTCCGATCCCGATCGTACATTGCTCCGACTGCGGGGAGGTGCCGGTGGGGGTCCACGATCTGCCGGTCGAACTGCCGTACGACGTGGATTTTTCGCTTGGTGCAGGCAAGAGCCCGCTCGAGCGTTCGGATGCGTTCATGAACGTGGCTTGCCCGAGCTGTGGCTCGGAGGCGCGGCGAGACCCCGACACGATGGACACGTTCGTCGACTCGGCGTGGTATTTCCTGCGCTATTTGTCACCCGACGACGACGAACGGCCGTGGAACCGAGACTTGATCGATCGGTGGTGCCCAATTTACCAGTACTCGGGTGGAATCGAGCACGCCGTCCTGCACCTGTTATACGCGCGGTTCATGGTCAAGGCGATGCGCGACCTCGGCCACCTCGACATCAGCGAGCCATTTCAGCGGCTCGTTCACCAGGGGACGATCACCAATCGCGGGACCAAGATGTCAAAGTCCCGGGACAACGTGATCAGCCCTGACAACTACATCGATGAGTACGGCGCCGACGCTTTTCGCGCCTACCTGATGTTCGGTTTCGCGTTTACTGAGGGCGGCGATTGGAAAGACGAGGGGATCAAGGCGATCGCCGCTTGGCTGCAGCGGGTGTGGCGATTGGTCGATCGTCATCGGGACCTTTGGGATGAGAGCGCTGAGCGCCATGGGGGGCTTCCTGACTCGGAAGCCGCGCGATCGCTGCAGCTCGTCCTGCACAGATCCGTCAAGGGAGCGACCGAAGATCTCGCCAGTTGGCAGTTCAACACCGCTATCGCACGCATCATGGAGCTCGTCAACGAATGCTACCAATACGCCCCGGTTGAAGAAACCCGCGAGCCTGACGACGCGTCACTGCTGAGAACTGCGATGGAGACGATGATCCGACTCCTGGCGCCTATCGCACCTCACTTGAGCGAAGAGCTGTGGGTCGTGACCGGTCACCAACCGCCAGTCGTCGACGCAGGATGGCCCGAGTATGACCCCGAGATCCTGCGCACCGAGGAGGTGACAGTCGTGATACAAGTCAACGGGAAGGTGCGCGACGAGATGCGCGTCCCGCGCGATCTGTCGGACGAGGAGGTCGAAGCTCGAGCGTTGGCCCATGGGCGAATCCCGGCGCTGCTCGATGGCGAGCAGGTTCGCAAGGTGATCGTGGTGCCGAACAAACTAGTGAGCCTAGTGGTCTAACCCAGCGCACCCGCCAGGAGTTTTTCATTCATGCGAGTCCTCTCGAGCAAGAACACGGTATGGCGGGATTCGTACGATCGAGTCCGGCGCTGGAGCCTGCTGGTAGCAATCGGAATCCACGCGTTCATCCTGCTCGCGCTGCCGAGGGTGATCGCCGATCGACTTCACGAGGCGTTGATTCCGTCGCCGTACGTGTTTGTGATCCCGGGTGGGCCTGGTAGCGAGCTTGAGGTAGTTGAGCTTCAGCCGCCATCCGAGGAAGTCGCCGAGACAAAGCCCGATCCCGAGCCGGTCGAAGAGGTGGTCGAAATCGAGATCGCCGAGGCTCCGATCGAGGAGACGGTGTCCGAGCCGGACGCTGCTCCGAGCGACGGTGAAGGTCGCGATGACGGCGAGCCGGACGGCGAAGGCACGACGGACCCGGCTGCCGGTCGGGGCGGTGGGGTCGTCAGTCCGCCGCGGCCCCTGCACCTCGTCGTTCCAAGGATCCCGGATGACCTCGACAAGAAGCGGGTCCGCGGCGCGTCGGTTCACCTCCTGGTCGAAGTGCTCGCCGACGGTTCGGTTGGAGAGGTCAGGATCGAGAAAGGGAGTCGCTTCGCGCTGCTCGACACGCTAGCGCTGGCGGCCGCCAAGCAGATGCTCTACGTGCCCGCCCAACGCGGCGGCTCCGGAGTCGTCCAATGGACCCGCGCCGAGATGCGCTTCTAGACCCTCGGCCCGCTTGACCTGTCTAGACCGCGCTCCTAGACTCCCCGGGGCTTCACCCGGCAATTCCCGAACCCGGATCCATCTCCATGGTGACCACGACCCTCGCGCCGCGTGTTTTAGCGGTCCGTACAGTCCCAAACGTCGCACCCTCGCTGGTCGACGCGCTGGGGCTGAGGCCGTCGCACGCCGCGATCGGGTTTCTCACCGTCGACCAAGACGACCCCACGTACGTGGCGGCCGACGAGGCCACCAAGAAGGCCGAGGTCGATGTCGTGTTCGCGCGCACGTTCTACCGCAGCGGCCCGCGGTCAAGCTTGGAACTACCGACCTCCGAAACCCTGGTAATATTGGCCGGCGATCGAATCGGGGAAGTCGAAGCAGGAATGGACGCTACGATCGTTCACCTCGAGTCGCGTGTCAACTACCGGTCGGCCGACGATGAGGGGCGCTGGCCGTATTTGGCGCATTTGGTCGCTCAAACCGGTAGCTATCTGTCCGAAAGGGCTGGTATCGCACGCGGTGACGCGCTTGGCTACCTCAAGGCGACCCCGCTGGAGGCCGTCTTTGGACTCGATCAGGCGCTCAAGACAGCTGATGTGCGGGTGGGAGAGTGGATCGAGCCGCCGACCCCCACGAACATGGGTGGCGCACTGGTAACCGGAACCGAGGCCGACTGCCGCGCGGCGTGTGAAGCGTTCGAGGCAGCGGTCACGTCGGTATACGCCGACCCGGTGCGGTACTGACGATGGCCGGTAACGCCCTCGGTCTGATCGAGACCCGCGGTTTTGTCGGTGCCACAGAAGCCGCCGACGCGATGTCGAAGGCGGCACCAGTCGAATTCGTCAAGCGCGAGTATTCACAAGCCGGCCTGGTGACGATTCTCGTCCGGGGCGACGTGGCAGCGGTTAAGGCCGCCACCGATGCAGGTGCCGTAGCCGCGGCAAAGGTCGGCGAGTTGGTCAGCGTGCATGTCATCCCTCGACCGCATCAAGCCACCGACCAGCTGATCGACGTCTTGCCAGAAAGCCCAGCCATCGGGACGTACCCGATCGGACAGCGTTCCAAGCCGAGTCCGGAGCCGGCCGCGCCTGCCAAACCGACCGTAGCTCCGCCAACCGAGGTTACGACAAAGCCCGCCACCCAACCGGTGTCGGTCACCGACCTCGAAGCGCGGTGTCTGACGGCGATCCGGCGTGCAGGGGAGCAGGGGATATCGCTGCCCGACCTCGGGGCGGCGCTTGGCACCGAGTGGCGTCGACTGATCGGTCCCGTCAAGCAGCTGCTCGATCGGGGCGCGATAGAAAAGGTCGAGAGCCGCTACTACCCGGCTAGCTAATGATGCGGCGACCGTATGCGCTCGTGTTTGCCAACGCAAAGGGCGGGGTAGGGAAGACCACTTCGGCGGTCCACATTGCCGGCGCCTTCGCTGAAACCGGCATCGAGACGGTCCTGATCGACCTCGACCCCCAAGCTTCAGCGACCCGTCATCTGGGGATCGACCCGGACGACCTCGACGTCACCGTCACCGACGTGTTGATCGACCCGGTCGGTGGATTGGCACGCGCGACGATGCCTACCCGCTACGAGCGGCTATTCTGTGTCCCGGCTCACGAGAGCTTGGGCCAAATGGAATCCGAGCTAGCCAATGTCTCGGGTCGCGAGGGGCTCTTAGCGGACGCTTGGGAGGCCGGGCCGGAGCTCCCATACCGAATGGCGATCATCGACGTTCCGCCGGCGCTGTCGCTGTACACGGTCAACGCACTCCGGTTGGCCGACACCGTTGTGATCCCCGTCCAGACCCACCCGTTCGCATTGAACGCTGTCCCACGCACCCTCGACCTCATCGACAAGGTTCGAAGGCGGCTCAATCCGCGGCTGGAGTTATTGGGCTATCTGGCGACGCTTTACGATCGGCGGACCCGCGTGGGTCGGGAATGCGTGACAGCGATGGAAGAGAAGTGGGGCGAGATGCTGTTCCGCGAACCGATTCCGATCAACATCGCGCTCGCCGAAGCCGCCCGCGAAGGGCGGCTACTGTTCGAGATCAACGCCAACTCGGCTGGGGCGGCAGCCTATTACAGCGTGGCCGCCGAGATCGCCGAACGCCTCGCCGCACGGCGCGAAGAGGCGGTCGTCAAGCAGGCGTCGTGACCGTGCAGCGGCGTGGAAACCGGCCCGTCGTCTCGGCCGACGACGTGCGCGCGGTACATCGTGATGGGGGGATTCAGCTGGTCGTCCCCGAGCACGCGATAGTGACGCCGTTGGCCAAGGAAGAAGCTGACCGCCATGGCATCGAGCTGGTCGACCAAGCGAGCAAACAATCACCCACCTCTCCAGTTTCCGAGCTTCACGTACCGACCTGTAATCCAGGCGATGTGGAGCGCGTCGTCGAACGCGTCCGCGGTCTGGTGCCAGAAGCGGATGCGACCCAGGTGCGTCAGATCGCGGAGCGAGTCCTAGCCCGTTGGGGTCAGTGAACCCGGCTCAAGTAATCGCGGACTTGAGAAGCCGGGCGGCAGCCGGCGATCACCGAATCGTGCTCGCCGACGGCGCCGATCCACGGGCGGTAAAAGCTGCCCAAACGATTCGCGAGCTCAACATTGCCGAGGTCACACTACTCGGTGGCGGCTACGCGATCCGCGAGGCGGCCGAAAAGGCCGGCGTCGGCCTGGAGGGCACGACCACCATAGCACCGGCGCAATCGCCCCGGCTCGATACCTATGCCGACGCCTTCCGGGCCCTGCAGGCGAGCCGCGGTCGCGAGCTGACCACCGATGAAGCACGAACCGCCCTCGAGAACCCGCTCATGTTTGGCGCCTATCTCGTCCAGCGCGGTGAGGCTGACGCGTGCGTATCAGGGAACCTATCGACGACCGCTGACACGGTACGCGCGGCAATCCGCGTGATCGGGCCGGCGACCGGCATCCGGACGATCTCGTCGGTTTTCCTTTTGATCGGCGAAGCGGGAGCGTTCACTTTCGGCGACTGCGGTGTCGTGCCCGAACCAACGCCAGACCAGCTGGCCGACATCGCCATCGCCTCAGCGGCCACGCATCACGCGCTGACCGGTGGGGAGCCACGGGTCGCCCTGCTGTCATTCTCGACCAAGGGAAGCGCCAGCCACCCCAAGGTCGAAGCCGTCGTGGAGGCGGTCGCGATCGCCCGCGCGCGCGAGCCGGGATTGATCGTGGATGGGGAACTCCAGGTCGATGCCGCCATCGTTCCCGACGTAGCCCTCTCCAAGGCGCCCGACAGCCCGGTGGAGGGACGCGCCAACGTGCTCGTCTTTCCCGACTTGAATAGCGGCAACATCGGTTATAAACTGGCACAGCGATTGGCAGGCATGATAGCGCTCGGACCGTTGCTTCAGGGACTGGCGGCTCCGATGCACGATCTGTCACGAGGCGCCTCGGTCGACGATATCGTCAACGTCGCCGCGATCGCCTGTCTGCAAGCGATTCAACGCGAGCCGTCCGGTCGTCGCTAACGATCGTTCAGGCGCCACGCGCCGGCGCATCACGCGCTCACCCGAACGACTCCGTATTCGGAGTAGGAGCTGAATGGTGGAAGCACTGGGGATGATCGAGACGCGCGGCTTGGTCGCTCTTATCGAGGCGTCGGACGCCATGGTCAAAGCGGCGCGTGTCAAACTCGTCGGTTACGAG